>JAEUMK010000050.1 GCA_016792565.1 Alphaproteobacteria bacterium | reverse complement strand
GCGGCCTCCGTACCGGCCCCGGCCGACCCGGTCGCCGCCGCGCGCCGCCGCGAGGCCGTGCTGCGCGGCGATGAGCCGCTGCGCATCCTGCTGCCCAGCTACCGCTCCGACCCGCACACCGGCGGTCAGGGCATCTACATGGACTACATGTCGCGCGCGATCCTGGAACTCGGCCACCAGGTCGAGGTCATATCCGGCCCGCCCTATCCGCGCCTCGACCCGCGCATCACGCTGACCAAGCTGGAATCGCTCGACCTCTACGCCAAGCCGAAGAACTGGATGGGCATCCCCAGCTACCCGAAGGGCGCCTCGAAGACCTGGACCGACATCCAGGAATATCTCACCCATATCTCGGGCGGCTTCGGCGAACTCAAGAGCTTCGGCGAGCGTCTGTACAAGCACATGCGCGGCCGCGCCCATCTCTACGACGTGGTGCACGACAACCAGACGCTCTGCTGGGGCCTTCTCAAGGTCCGCGATCTCGGCCTGCCGGTCGCCGGCACCATCCACCACCCGATTACCCGCGACCGCGACATCGCCATCGCGCATGCGCGCTCGCTTTGGATGAAGCTGCTGATCCGCCGCTGGCACTCCTTCGTGAATATGCAGATGAAGGTCGCCCGCCAGCTCGATCCGGTGATCGTCGTCTCGGAATCGACCAAGCGCGACGTGGTGACCGAGTTCGGCGTCGACCCGGCCCGCATGCGCGTCGTGCTGCACGGCATCAACACCCGCGACTTCCACCCCGAACCCGGCATCGTGCGCAAGACCAACCGCATCATGGCGGTGGCCAGCGCCGACGTCGCGCTCAAGGGCCTCATCTATCTCATCCGCGCCTACGCCAAGCTGGTGAAGGAGCGCCCCGATCTTGAGCTGCTCGTGGTCTCCAAGCTGCGCGAGGGCAACACCGCGCGCGAGCTCGACGAACTCGGCCTGCGCGACAAGGTGAAGTTCGTGTCCGGCATCACGCTCGCCGAGATGCGCGCCTACTACGCCGAGGCGACCATCGCCGTCAGCCCTTCGGTCTATGAAGGCTTCGGCTTCCCCGCCGGCGAGGCGATGGCCTGCGGCGTCCCGGTCGTCTCCACCGACGGCGGCTCGCTCCCCGAAGTCGTCGGCGACGCCGGCATCGTCGTGCCGGTACGCGACTCCGACGCCCTCGCCGCGGCGATCGGCGATCTCCTCGACAACCCGGAGAAGCGCGCAAACATCGGCGCCGCCGGCTATCGCCGCATCCAGGAGAAGTTCCTGTGGACCCGCGCCGCCGCAGACGCCGTCGCCGTCTACAAGGAAGCGATCGCCAAGCACTACGGAATGGCGCGTGCAGACGATTGATCTGAACCTGCTGGACCTGCGCGACGGCATGCGGGCGCTCGACCTCGGCTGCGGGGCCGGCCGTCATGTTCACCGCATGTATCACCATGCGGTCTGCCATGTGGTCGGCCTCGACCTGGGCTTCGAAGACGTCGTGCGCACCCGCGAGGGCTTTAGGCAGGCCCCCGACATGGACCCGAACACCAGGCGCGCCTACAGCCTGACGGTCGGCGACGCGCTCTGCCTGCCCTTCCCCGACGCCACGTTCGATCGCATCGTCTGCAGCGAGGTGCTGGAGCACATCCCCGACCATCGCGCCGCGCTGAAGGAAATCGCCCGCGTGCTGAAACCCGGCGGCAGGCTCGGCGTTTCGGTGCCGCGCGCCTTCCCCGAATGGGTCTGCTGGAAGCTGGAGGAGCGCTACCACAACAATCCCGGCGGCCATGTCCGCATCTTCCGCACCTCGGGCCTCAAGGCCGATGTGCGCGCCGCCGGCTTCCGCTTCGACCGGCGGCACTGGGCGCACGGCCTGCACTCGCCCTATTGGTGGCTGCAATGCGCGATGTGGGACAAGCGCGAGACGAGCCGCATGGTGCGCGCCTACCGGACCTTTCTCGAATGGGACATCCTCAAGCGCCCGCTGCTCACCCGCGTCCTCGAGAAGATCGCCGATCCGCTGATGGGCAAGAGCGTCGTCCTCTACTTCACGAAGGCCGCCGCATGAGCCTGCCGGCCGGCTTCTTCGACGGCGCGGTGAAGCGCATCCTCGGCCTGCAGAAGCCCGATGGCGCGATCCCGTGGTTCGATGTCGGCGTCTTCGACCCGTGGAATCATACCGAGTCGGCGATGGGCCTTGCCGTGCTCGGCCATGTCGCCGAGGCCAAGCGCGCCTACGACCACCTCGCTGCGACCCAGGAAGCCGACGGCTCGTGGTGGGCGCATTACGGCTCGACCGTGTCGCTCGAAACCGGCCGCTACGAAGGCACGGGCGACGAGCCGAAGAAACGCGACACCAATTTCTGCGCCTATCCGGCGACCGGCGTCTGGCACCTCTACCTCGTCACCCGCGACCGCAGGCTGCTGGCCCGCTACTGGCCGATGGTGCGCGCCGCCATCGACTTCGTGCTGGCGCTGCAAAGTCCGCACGGCGACATCCGCTGGGCGGCGCCGGGGCCTGAGGCCGAACAGGACGACGCCCTGCTGACCGGCAATTCGTCGATCTACAAAAGCCTCGACTGCGCCATCCACATCGCCGAGACGCTGGGCCACGACGCCACCGCCTGGCGGCGCGCCCGCGCGGCCGTCGGCGAGGCGATCCGCGAAAAGCCCGAGCGCTTCGACCGCACCTGGGCGCCCAAGACGAACTTCTCGATGGACTGGTACTACCCTGTCCTCTGCGGGGCGATCACCGGCGAGGCCGCGCGGGCGCGGCTGGCGGCGCGCTGGGACGAGTTCGTCGTCGAGGGCCATGGCTGCCGCTGCGTGCTCGGCGAGCCGTGGGTGACGATCGCCGAGGGATCGGAACTCGCTATGGCGCTGATGGCGGTCGGCGACACCGATCGGGCGCGGCGGATGCTGCACCTCCAGGACCAGTGGCGCGACGACAGCCACGCCTACTGGATGGGCTACCAATACGCCGAGAACGTGCCCTGGCCGGTGGAGAAGCCGGCCTGGACCGCGGCCGCCGCGATTCTCGCCGCCGACGCCATCTACAAGCTTTCGCCGGCCGCCAATCTCTTTACCCGCCACTCACCCGGCGAGGCGGACCAGCAGGCGCAGGGACTTCACCTGCTCTAGCTCGCGGAACAGCCGGCTCGCCAGCGCCGCCTTGTAGATCTCGAACGGCGGCCGGCCGCCGTCCTCCGGGTTGGGAAACACGTCGTGGATGGCGAGGTAGCCGCCCGGCATGACGTGATGCGCCCAGCCGCGATAATCGGCCAGCGCCTGCTCCATGGCATGCCCGCCGTCGATGAAGATCATCGACAGCGGCGTGTGCCAGTGCCGCGCCACCGTCGCCGAGCGGCCGACGACCGGAATGACGTGGTCCTCCAGCTGCGCGCGGCGCAGCGTGTCGCGCAGGAAGGGCAGCGTCTCCATCGTGCCCGCCCGCGGATCCCAGGTCTCCGCATCGTGATGCTCCCAGCCGGGCTGCATCTCCTCCGAGCCGCGGTGATGATCGACCGTGAACAGGAGGCCGCCGCGCGCCTTGCAGGCGGTTCCCAGATAGAGCGCCGACTTGCCGCAATACGAGCCGACCTCAAGGCACGGACCCCAGGCGACCGCGTCGTGCGCCCAGCGATAGAGCGCGCCGCCCTCCTCCGGGTCCAGGAAGCCCTTCACGCTGGCGGGATCGATGGGAAGCTTCACGGCATGATCCCGGTCAGGCGTTCGCTCACCGCCCAAAGATGTTTGCGCGCCTCGACATCGTAGGACTGTTCCGACGACGGCACCGCCTTGCACTTGTCGAAATAGCGCCCGCTAACGTCTTCCAGCTCCGGCGAGGAGCACAGATAGACCGGCGTCTCGGCGCCCTTCGCCGGATCGATCGCCGCGAGCCGCTTGGCAGCGCCCAGGACCCAGCCGAACAGGCCGCCGGCGCCGCCCCCGAAATTCGACGCCACGAAGCCGGGATGCAGGCAGTTGACCTTGATCTGCGCCGGATCGACCCGGCCCGCCAGTTCATAGGTGAAGTAGAGATTGCAGAGCTTCGCCCGCTGATAGGCCCGCCAGGCCGAATAGCCGCGCTCCGACTGCAGATCGTCGAAGTCGAGCTTCGCGCCGCGGTGCGCGGCCGAGGCCACGTTGACGACGCGGGCCCGTCCCGGCGCCGCCTTCAGCGTGTCGAGCAGCAGATGGGTCAGCAGGAAATAGCTCAGATGGTCGAGCGCGAAAGTCGCCTCCAGCCCGTCGGCCGTCACCTGCCGCTTGGGAAAAATCGCGCCGGCGTTGTTCAGCAGCACGTCGAGCGAGGTGCAGTTCGTCTTCACAGCATCTGCCAGGCTACGCACGCCCTCCATTGTGGAGAGGTCCGCAAGATAGGTCGCGGGCGGCGCGCCGCCCGCCGCCTCCGCCACCAGAGCCGAGGCGCGAGCCAGCTTCTCGGGGTTGCGGCCGGCGATATGCAGACTGGCGCCCATCTCCGCCAGCCGGATCGCTGACTGAAGCCCGATCCCGTCCGTCGCGCCCGTCACCAGGACGCGCTTGCCCTTCATGCTCATTCGGTCCTCCGGCCGCAGGGCCGCCCTTCCGCCGATTCGCGGCGGCTCGCCGTCTACCATAGACCGCCGGGGGGCGCGAAAGCATGGTTGCTTGCGGACCGACCGGGTTCGGCGCTATCGGGACTCATGCTGCCGGCCTCCGATCTCGAGATGTTCACCTATGCGGCGCCCACGGACTCGCGGGCCCGGCGCATGGTCATCCGCGCCGTCGAGCGCGCCACCGGCCAGCCCCACCTGAAACGGCTCTACCTGGAATTCCAGGAGGAACTGACCCGCGGCGAAGGGGCCGGCAATTTCTTCACCGCCGGCGTCGAGAAACTCCGCCTCGACCTCGACTTCGACGAGGCGAGGCTGTTGGCCGCCCCGAAGTCCGGTCCGCTGGTCGTCGTCGCCAATCATCCCTTCGGCGTGCTCGACGGCATCGTCATCTGCCACCTGATGCTGAAGCTCAGGTCCGACTTCCGCATCCTCAGCAACAGCGCCCTCTACCGGGTACCCGAAATCTACCAGTGGCTGCTGCCGGTCGACTTCACCGAGAGCCCGGAGGCGCTGGCCACCAACATCAGGACCCGCGCCGAGGCGCGCCGCTTCATCGAGCAGGGCGGCGCCCTTGTGATCTTCCCGGCCGGCGGCGTCGCGACCACGCCGCGCGCCTTCTCGCGCCGCGCGATCGACGCCGAGTGGAAACCCCTGACGGCCCGCCTCATTCTCCAGGGCAAGGCGCCGGTCCTGCCGATTTTCTTTCACGGGCAGAACAGCCGCCTCTTCCAGATCGCCAGCCAGCTCAGCATGACGCTGCGCCTCGCGCTGATCTTCCGCGAGGTCCATCGCCGCATCGGCTCGCGGCTTCCGATCTCGATCGGCGACGTCATTCCTTTCGAGCGGATCGCCGCGGCCGGCGACAAGCGTGCCGTCATGGCGCTGCTGCGCTCCGCCGTGCACGATCTGGGCGGCGTCCGGCCGTGACGGCCATCTCCGTGATCACGGTGTGCCTGAACGCCGGGGCGACGATCGAGCGGACGATCCGCTCCGTGCGCGCCCAGACAGGTGTCTCGATCGAGCACATCCTCATCGACGGGGGCTCGACCGACGCGACGATGGACATCGTGGCACACTACCGCGACGGCTTCGCGACCGTCGTGTCGGAGCGCGATCGCGGCCTCTACGATGCCATGAACAAGGGGCTGGCGCTGGCGCGCGGCGACTTCACCGGCTTTCTCAACGCGGACGATGCCTTCGCCGGTCCGGGCGTTCTTGCATCGCTCGCCGCGGCGGCGGCGCGGATCGGCGGCGATGCGGCGATCGGCGACGTGTTGCAGGTCGATGCCCTGGACCGTCCCGCGCGGATGATCCGCGGCGACCGCGTTCCCGCACGCAAGCTCCATCGCGGCATCGCGCCGCCGCACCCGGCCTTCTATGCCCGCACCGATGCGCTGCGCGCCGCCGGCGGCTTCGACACCAGCTACCGCCGCGCCGCCGACTTCGACCTGATGGCGCGCCTGATCCTCGCACCCGGCTTCCGCGCCGCATACCGGCCGGGGACCGTCACCCATATGCGTCTCGGCGGTCTAAGCACGCAGGGGTTGCGCGCCAGCCATGCCGCCTCGGCCGAAATCCTGCGCAGCTGCCGGACCAACGGCATTCGGGCGACGACCTGGACGGTGCTCAGTCGCTATCCCCAGAAGGCGCGCGAGGTCGTCCATGGCCGGCTGATGCGTCTGCGCGGTGTCAGGGCGGACTCCGCCTGGGCGACCCCCGGCTGTTAAACATTTGATACAAAACGCAGCCGAAGCCGTCATTGCGCCCGCGGATCGGAACCCCCTAGAACACTCGTCGGTCGTCCGAAGGGGAAGCGTCGCGTGTCGCTGGCATCCATTGCCCTGCAATGCGGCATCGCAGCGGCGGGCGCGCTGACGATATGCGGCCTGCGCATGCCCATCGCGCGGACCATGCATCTGCTCGACAGCCCCGACACGAGCCGCAAGTTCCATGCAAGGACGACCCCGCTGGTCGGCGGGCTGGCCGTATTCCCCGCGATCGCCCTCGCCTGCATCGAGGCCGTATCGGAAGGCGCCTCGGACGAGGCCGTCGCTGTTCTCTATGCGGTGGTCTTCGGCTTCTTCCTGATCGGCTATGCCGACGATCGGGTGCAGATCCGCCCTTCCCGCCGCCTGCTTCTGACGCTGGCGCTATTCGCGGGACTCGTCCTGATGACGCCGGACCTGATGCCGCCCGCCTTTGCCTTCGGCGGCGTGGCGTTGCACCTGGGCGCCGGCACGGTCGCGCTGCTCGCCATCGTCGGCGCCAGCGGCGCGCTCAACGCGATCAACATGGCCGACGGCCAGAACGGACTGTGTCCGGGCATGCTGCTCATCTGGCTGGGTTATCTCGCCGCGACGCTGGACCCGCCGATGGCCGCGGCCGCCCTCATCGCCGGGGCGGCGCTGGCGGTCGTTCTGGCGTTCAACATGGCGTCGCTCGTTTTTCTCGGCGATGTCGGCGCCTACGGTCTTGGCGCCTTCGTCATCGCCCTCATGTTGTGCGGTGCGGGCAGCGGCGCCATCGACCACGGCCAGATCGTCGCCCTGATGACCGTGCCGGTCGTCGACTGCATCTGGCTGATGATCGAGCGCCGGCGGCGCGGCAGGTCGCCGTTCGATCCCGACCGCCAGCACCTGCACCACATCCTGCAGCATGCGCTTGGCCGCTTCAGTCTACTCGCCTATCTCGGCGTCGTCGGCCTCGGTGCCGTCGCGGCGGCGCAGGGCGGCTGGGCCTGCGTCGCGGCCATCCTCGTGCAGACCGGCTTCGTCGCGGCTTTCCGCCTGTACGGCGTCCGCATGAGCGACCCCGAAGAAGAGGCACGTGCCTAGCGCGACAGGCAGAATGGTGGGTTGACCATCGTCAACGCGACGGACCGGCTGATGACGGACCGTCTCCAGGCGGCTAGACCCATGCGACCCCGCAACGGGACGGGCAAGGAGGTAGCATGAAGAAAATTCTGATGGCGTCCGATCTTTCGCCGCGCTCCGATCGCGCGCTTCAGCGCAGCTTTGCGCTGGCCCGCCAGCACGGCGCTGCGCTGCGGGTCGTCAACGTTGTCGACGAGCATTTGCCCGCCGAACTGCGCGAGCACTCGATCGATTGGGCGCGCAAGCGTCTGGCGAACGAAATCGCGCCGCTCTCGGCCGCGACGGGCGTGGTGGCGGACGTCACGGTGAAGGCGGGAAGTCCGCGCCGCGCCATTGCCGAAATGGCCGCCGAGTGGTCCGCGGACCTCCTCGTGCTCGGGATCCATGACGAGCAGAAGCGGGGCAAGGGCCTGTTCGGCGAGACGACGGCCGCTTCCATCCTCAAGGGCAGCACGGCGCCTGTCCTGTTGGTCACCGGCGATGCCTCCGCCGCCTATGGCAAGATCGTGATCGGAGTGGATTTCTCGCCCCTGTCGCGCGCCGCCTTGCGCCAGGCGGTTTCGATCGCGCCGCAGGCCCAGTACCATCTGGTCCACGCCTATCACGTGCCGTTCAAGGGCTTTCTCGGCAGCGAAAACGTCGCCGCCGAGATCGAGCGCGAGGAACGCGCTGCGTTCGACGCGTTCATTGCCGGCGAGATGGACTATCTCGCCGTGCAGGCGAGGATCTCCGGCGTCGCGCCCGACGCGTTGCACACCGAGATGCACGACGGCATGGCGGCCAGCGTGCTGCATACGGCGTGCAGCCGTCTCGACGCCGACCTGCTCGTCATGGCGACCAACGGACGGGCGGGACTGTCGCGCGCCATATGGGGCAGCGTGGCGCGCGACCTGCTGGACTACCCGCCCTGCGACGTCCTGGTGATCAAGCCCTACTGACGGCGAGGCGGTCGCATCAGGCGCCGAAATCCGGCTGCCGGTCGGGGGCTGCCGCCGCGAATTCGGCGAGGCTGCGCGCCGCCGCATCCGATCGCGCGATGCGCGGCCAGGCGTCGAGCGCCACGCCGGCCCGCCGCGCGTTGAAGACCTGCGGTACCAGCACCACGTCGGCCATCGTCGGCGCCGGGCCGCAGGCAAAGGGCCCCTCGCCGTCCAGCAATCGCTCGACCGCCGCAAAGCCCAGTTCGATCCAGTGGCGCATCCAGGCCGCGACCGTCGCCTCGCCGGCGCCGAGCGTTCCCGCCAGGTACTGGCGCACCCGCAGATTGTTCAGCGGATGGATGTCGCAGGCGATCGCCAGCGCGATCTGCCGCACGCGGGCGCGCGCCAGCGGATCGCGCGGCAGCAGCGGCGGCTCGGGATAGGCCTCCTCCAGATACTCGATGATCGCCAGCGACTGCCCGATCGCCTGGCCGCCGACGACCAGCGTCGGCACGATCTCCTGCGGGTTGACCCCGGCATAGGCCGCGCCGTGCTGCTCGCCGCCGTCCTTCAGCAGATGGACATAGCGCTCCTCGGCGGCGACGCCCTTGAAGTTCAGCGCGATGCGCGTGCGATAGGCCGCCGAGGAATTGGCGTAGGTATAGTGGACCGGTCCGCCCATCGCCTCAGGCCGGCTGCGCGAGGACGCCGCGGCGGATCTGGTCGAGTTCGATCGACTCGAACAGCGCCCGGAAGTTGCCCTCGCCGAAGCCCTGGTTGCCCTTGCGCTGGATGATTTCGAAGAAGATCGGCCCGATCGCGTTCTGGGTGAAGATCTGCAGCAACAGGCCCTGATCGGGTCCGCCGTCGATCAGGATGCGGTCGGCGCGCAGCCGGGCGACGTCCTCGCCGTGCCCGGGAAGGCGCTCGTCGATCAGGTCGAAATAGGTCTCGACCGTATCCTGGAACTTGACGCCGTGGGCGGCGAGCTGCTCGACCGAGTAGTAGATGTCGCGCACGCCCAGCGCGATGTGCTGGATGCCCTCGCCTTTGTAGAGGTCGAGATACTCGGCGATCTGCGACTTGTCGTCCGAGCTTTCGTTGATCGGGATGCGGATCTTGCCGTCCGGGCTCGTCATCGCGCGGCTCTTCAGCCCGGTCAGCTTGCCCTCGATGTCGAAATAGCGGATCTCGCGGAAATTGAAGAGCTTCTCGTAGAAGCCCGCCCACTGATCCATGTTGCCGCGATAGACGTTGTGGGTGACGTGGTCGATCTCGGTCAGCCCGGCGCCCAGATGCTCGAAGCCGCGCGCCGGATCGGTCGGCACGAAGTCGACGTCGTAGATCGAGCGGTCGCCGTAGCGGTCGATGAGATAGATGACGCTGCCGCCGATCCCCTTGATCGCCGGGATGTGCAGCTCCATCGGCCCGACATCGGCGTCGTGCGGCTCGGCCCCCAGCTCCAGCAGCTTCTTGTAGGCCTTGGCTGCGTCGCGCACCCGGAAGCCCATGGCGCAGGCCGAAGGTCCGTGCGCGGCGGCGAATTTCGCGCCGTGGCTGTCGGGCTCGGCGTTGACGATGAAATTGACGTCGCCCTGGCGGTAGAGCGTCACGTCCTTGGAGCGGTGCTTGCCGACGGCGCGGAAGCCCATCTGCACGAACAGGCGGCCCAGCTCGGCGGTATCGGGGGCGGTATATTCGACGAACTCGAATCCGTCGGTGCCTATCGGGTTCTCGAAGAGATCGGCCATCTTGCGCGTCCTCGTTCAGGTTTACGCCATGATAGGCGGCGCCCCGCCACCTCACAACGCATGCCCGCAATGCGCGGTTGCGCTTTTGCGCAACTCCGTTTCAATGACCGGCGAAGCGGCGACGGAAGGTGTCCTGGATGGCGAAGAAGGCGAAGAACGGCGACGGCGGCGAGAAGCCGGATTCGCTGACCGACGACGAGTACGAAGCCGCCCTCTACGACCTCCAGGTCGAACTCGTGAAGTTCCAGCGCGACATCATCGCCAACGGCGAGAAGGTGCTGGTGGTCATGGAAGGCCGCGACGGGGCCGGCAAGGACGGCACCATCAAGCGCATCGTGGAAAACCTTTCCCCACGCGAAACCCGGATCGTCGCCCTGCCCAAGCCGTCCGACCGCGAACTCTCGCAGTGGTATTTCCAGCGCTTCGTCGCCCACATGCCCTCGGCCGGCGAATTCGTGCTGTTCAACCGCTCCTGGTACAACCGCGCCGGCGTCGAACGCGTCATGGGTTTCTGCAGCCCCGAGCAGACCGAGCATTTCTTCGACGAGGTCGCCGACTTCGAGACCATGCTGGTGAAGTCGGGCATCCAGCTCTTCAAGTACTATCTCGACATCTCGCGCGACGAGCAGAAGGAGCGGCTCGAGGCCCGCCGCAAGGACCCGCTGAAGCAGTGGAAGATCTCGCCCATCGACGCCAAGGCGATGGCGAAGTTCGACGACTACACCGCCGCGCGCGACGAGATGTTTGCCCGCACCTGTCACAAGCGCGGACCCTGGACCGCCGTCCGGGCCAACTCCAAGAAGCACGCGCGGCTCAACGTCATCCGCGACCTGCTCGATCGCTCCGACTATGGCGGCAAGCGGCCCGAACTCGTGCGGCCGGACCGCCGCATCGTCAGGCACGTCGACAAGGCGCTGCTGAAATCCGGCTTCCTGGCGCGCTGAGAGATCAGGCCGCGCGGCGGACCAGCGACAGCACCACCAGCACCACGACGCCGCCGATCGCCGCATAGATGATCGCCGAGAGGATGGCGTTGCCCACGGCGATGTGCACGCCGATGCGCGGCAGCAGCCAGCCGGCGACGACCGCGCCGATGATGCCGACGATGATGTTGCCGACCAGGCCGAACCCGGCCCCCTTGACGATGACCCCGGCCAGCCAGCCGGCGACGGCGCCCACGAGCAGCCAGATCAGGATGGTTTCGATACCAGGCATGGCGATCTCCCTGCGGATCGAGTTCCGCAGCCCATGCTGCGCCCCGGCGGCGGCCGGCGCCAGCCGCGGCCCTGCGGCATACCGCGCCAGAGGGGCCGGGAATTCCGGCGTCGGGCGGCGCCTTGGCGGGCGCCGATAGTTCAAATTAACGCGAATTTAGAGGGGCCGGATCGGCGCTGCGTTAAACCTCTGGGCCATAGACTGCCTGCGAATCGCCGTCTCGGGGCCGTTGTCGATGCTTGTCTCAGCCGTTTTCGCGTTCGTCGTCGCCGCAGCGCCCGCGCCTGCCCTGTTGCTGCCGGCCCAGCCGGTCGGCGAGCCGATCGACTGCAACGGCCCGGTCTTCAAGAGCCAGATCTACCGCGACGACGTCGAGTGCCGCGAGGTCGAGCGGCGCAAGCTCTCCATCCAGGACCAGACCGTCACGCTGCGCATTCTTGCCGACGACGAGGAGGATGCCGAGCTTCCGCCCGAGTACCGCGAGGCGGCCGTCGAGGCGATCGCCCGCGCCTTCGGCATCGTCGCCGGCGAGCGCAAGCTGAACTTCCACAATGTCTCGGTTCTGCCGGTCGAGGTCTACAGCCAGCGCCGCGAAGCGAAGATGTCCGGCGTCACCTACTGGCGCGGCAAGTCCGAGTGCGTGATCGCGCTCACCGTCGTCCCGGCCTCGCGCTTCGCGCCCGAGACCAACCTCGCCATGTTCAAGTTCATTGTCGCGCACGAGGCCTTCCACTGCGTCCAGTCGTGGAACTGGTCGCATCAATTGCTGCTGGAATCGGCCAATTGGTGGAAGGAGGGCTCCGCCGACCTCGTCGCCATGCTCGCCTATCCCGGCACCGACGCGCAGATGAAGGTCAATCTGGGCCATGCCGACATCGCCAGCGCCAAGGCGGTGACGCAGATGGACTACGGCAACATCCTGTTCTTCCACTGGCTGTGGGCGCAGTCGCCGTCCAAGGTCTTCGACCTGATCGCCGCCATGCCGCGCGATCCGGCCAACGACACGATCGAGGCCCAGGAAGCCGCGCTGCGCGCCTTCCTGCCCGGCGACGCGCCGCAGCAATACGCCAGCGCCTATGGCGGCGCGAAGATCTTCCGCTGAGGCCTGACGCCCGCCGCTATTTCGTCACCTCGACCTTGCAGCAGCGATCCGCGTCGCGCTGGTAGGCCTCCAGGTCGCAATCGGTGCACATCGGCGGGATCGTGCAGAAATAGGGCTGCTCCTTCAGCAGCTCGCGGCAGTATTCGTCGGCTGGCGGCGGGAACACGCCGCCCTCTGCCGCATCGCCGAAGCGCATGGCGTTCAGCCCCTCGGCTGTCTCGCGGCAGGCCGTCGAGTAGCCGACTTCCCAGTTGGCCTCTGTGGCCAGGCGGTACTCGTAGGGCGACGCCGCGAACATCGCTTTCAGCTTCTGGGCGATCTCCCAGTGCTCGTCGCCCCGCGCCTTGTAGGGCGCCGCCAGCCGCGCCGCGAAAGCGTCGAAGGCGGCACGGTAGTCCGCCTTCGATGTGTCGGCCGGGGCCGGCGCGCTGCCGGCCTGCGCCTCGACCCGCCCGATCTCCGCCCGGCACTCCGCCAGCACTTCGTCGAAGCAGGCCTTCTCGCCCATGTTCTGGTTGACCTCGGCCAGAACGCGCGGCGGATAGAAGGTGTCCGGAATCCCCAGGACCGCGTCGATCAGCGGACCGAGCCAGCCCCGCGCCTCCTTTTCCCTCTGCACGGCGGCGAACCAGGCCTCGAGCTCCCGCTTCTGGCCGGGGATGATCTCCTCCAGGCTGGCGACCCGCGGGGCCCAGGTTTCGACCGCCTTCAGGCAGACGTCGCGCGGGGCAAGGCACGGCCCCTCGCAAACGAAGCCGTCCGATGTGTCCGGACCCGGGACGGCATCCTGCGCCCCCGCCGCACCGCCCAGCGCCGCCGCCACAAGGCCGGCCCAAAGGCCCATCCGGACCGCCCGCCCGAACCCGCCGCAATGAACCGCCATGACCGCCTCCGCCGAAAGACGGTGCAACGATACGCCGCTTCCGCCCCGGCGAATTGACCCCGGTCAACGTCAGGCGCGCGCACGAAGCGCCCCGGTGGGGAGCGCGACGGCTAAGTCATTGAGGGAAAATGGTGGGTGATGAAGGATTCGAACCTTCGACCCGCTGATTAAGAGTCAGCTGCTCTACCAACTGAGCTAATCACCCGACCGGAGGCGGCGCGTATAGAGCACCCCGCCCGGCCTGTCCAGTCGCCCGGCGGTACTTTATCAGCCTGCCCGTCTGGCGCGGCAGGTCGGTCTGACGGTGGACGTGCACACTCATCAGGATGCCGAACCCCATCATCACCGTCAGCATCGCTGTCCCGCCATAGGAGACCAGCGGCAGCGGGATGCCGACCACCGGTATGACCCCCATCACCATCGACATGTTGATGAGGATATAGGCCAGCACGTTCATCGTCAGGCCCAGCGCCGTGATGCGCGCGAACTGGCTGCGCGCCCCCAGCGCGATGGCGAGGCCGATCAGCAGGACGAGGGCGTAGAGGGCGACAAGGATCACGCACCCCGCGAAGCCGAACTCCTCGCCCAGCATGACGAAGATGAAGTCGGTGTGCTTCTCGGGCAGGAAGTCGAGCTGGCTCTGCGTGCCGCCCAGCAGCCCCTTGCCGAACAGCCCGCCCGACCCCATCGCGATCTTCGACTGCATGATGTTGTAGCCGGCTCCCAGCGGGTCGGATTCCGGATCGAGGAAGGTGTAGACGCGCTGCTTCTGGTAGTCGTGCAGGAACTCCCAGCCGACCGGCACCGCCGCCGCCGCCACCGCCAGCCCGGCGACGATCACCCACCATCTCAGGCCCGATACGAACAGGATGCAGGCGCCGATGAAGCACAGGATCAGCGCCGTGCCGAGATTGGGCTGCATCAGCACCAGCGCCACCGGCAGGCCGATCAGCACCAGCGGCACCGCCAGCGTTTTCAGCTTGATCGACTCCTCATGGCTGCGGCCGTGGAAGAACCGCGCCAGCGCCAGCACCAGCGCGATCTTCATCAGCTCCGACGGCTGGATCTGGATGAAGCCCAGATCGATCCAGCGTTCGGCGCCCTTGCCGAACCGCCCGGCGAACTGCACCACCAGCAGCAGGCCGATCGTCGCGGCGTAGAAGGGATAGGCGATGGCCATCCAGATGCGGATGTCGACCATCGCGAAGGCGATCAGGATGACGAGGCCGACGAGGAAGCGCACGATCTGCCGCATCGCCCACGGCTCCAGGCTGCCGCCGGCGACCGAATAGAGCATCAGGAAGCCGATCGAGGCGATCGCCGTCACCGCCAGCAGCAGCGGCCAGTGCAGGTCGAGCAGCTTGGCGAAGGGCGAAGGCTTCGGACGGTCGATGGCGAGCGCGCGCACGGACATGGCTCAGGCCGGCACCGCGTTGGAGGCGACCGGTGCTCCGGGGGGCTGCTGGTCCTTCTTCAGCAGCATCTCCATGATGTCCTTGGCGACCGGGGCCGCCGCCTTGCTGCCGCCCTGCCCGTGCTCGACCACAACGGCGATCGCATAGCGCGGCACCTCGACCGGCGCGAAGGCGACGAAGAGCGCGTGGTTGCGCAGGTGCCACGGCACGGCGTTGCCCTTGGCGGTGCCGCCGACGCTCTTGGCGCCGCGCACCTGGGCCGTGCCGGTCTTGCCCGCCATGCGCATGCCCTCGCCGGTCAGCCGCGAGCGGCCGGCGGTGCCGCCGGCGGCGTTGACCACGGCGTCCATGCCGGCATGGATGAGGCCGATATGCTCGGCGGGAATGCCGATCGGCGGGGCCGGCGGCGCCGCCGCCTCGCCGCCGCCGACGCGCCGCACGATATGCGGCATGATGGCGTGGCCGCCATTGGCGATCCGGGCGGTCATCACCGCCAGCTGCAGCGGCGTCGCGGTGACGTAGCCCTGGCCGATCGCCGCGTTCAGCGAATCGCCGGGCCGCACGACCTCGCCGAAGCGTTCCATCTTCCAGGCGGTCGAGGGAATCGAACCGCGCCGCTCGCCGGGCACCTCGAAATTGAACTTCTCGCCCAGCCCCAGCCGGTGCGCCATGTCGGCGATCGCATCGACGCCGATCCGGCGCCCGACCTCGTAGAAGAAGACGTTGCACGACACCTTCAGCGCATCGGCGATGGTGACCGACCCGTGGCCGCCGCGGCGATGGCAATGGAAGGTGTGGCTACCCAGGCGCAGCGAGCCGCCGCAGCGGATGCGCGTCGATCCGTCGATCGCCCCGGTCTCCAGCCCCGCCAGGCCGGTCACCATCTTGAAGGTCGAGCCGGGGGCGTACTCGCCGGCCAGCGCCTTGTTGAGCAGGGGCTTGAGCGGATCGGCGTTCATCTCGTCCCAGCGCCTCTGGCTGAAGCCGGCGATGAACTCGTTGGGGTCGAACCCGGGGCTCGAGACGAAGGTCAGGATCTCGCCGTTGCGCACGTCGATCACGACCGCGCTGGCGCTCTCGTCCTTCACCCGTTCCTGGGCGAAGCGCTGCAGGTCCATATCGAGCGTCAGCTCGATGTCGGCCCCGGGTTTTCCCTCGGTGCGGCCGAGCTCGCGGATCACGCGGCCATGCGCATTGACCTCGATCTGGCGCACCCCGCCCTTGCCGCGCAGCTCGCGGTCGACCGCCTTCTCCACGCCGTTCTTGCCGATCGGGAAGTCGGGCAGGCGGAGCAGCGGATCGCCGTCGTCGCGCGTCTTCAGGTCGTTTTCCGACACCGCCGCGACATAGCCGAGCACGTGGCTCAGCTCCACGCCGTAGGGATAGGAGCGCACCTGCCCCACGTCGGCGACGATGCCCGGCAGGTCGGGGGCGGCGAGATTGATCTGCGAGAAGACGTCCCAGCTCAGCCCGTCGGCGACGGTCACCGCCGCGAGGCCCGACTTGGTGCGGGCCTCGCGCTTCACCTTCTCGCGCAGCTTCGCGCTGACGGGGATGAAGTGCGAGACGAGATCGAGCGACATGTCGATCGAGTCGGTCTGGTCGGGGACCAGCAGCACCCGGTAGTTCGGCCGGTTGCCGGCCAGCTCGCGCCCGCCCCGGTCGAGGATGCGCCCGCGCGGCGGCGCCAGAAGCTGCAGGTTGATGCGGTTCGTGTCGGAGAGCGTGCGGTACTTGTCGGATTCCAGGATCTGCAGCTGGTACATGCGCGAGACCAGCCCGCCCAGCAGCGCCGTCGCGCCCGCCCCCAGCAGCAGCGCCCGGCGCGAGAAGCCCGCCGCCCGCTCGTACTCGTCGCGATCGCCGCCGCCGCTATGCATGGCTCAGGCCCGCATCGGCACGACGACCCGCCGCTCGACGAAGGCGAAGGCGAAGCCGAAAAAGGGATAGAGCCCGATGGTCATCAGCGCCTGGATGGCGAAGGGCAGCGGATCGGCGATCGTCCAGGCATAGAGCGAGGCCAGCAGCCAGGCGAGGCTGCAGGCCGCGACGCAGGTCAGCGCGAACAGCGCCCAGGCCGAATAGAGCATCCGCCCGAAGGTGTCGCGCACCACCAGCGCCAGCGCATGGCAGGTCAGGAAAACCAGCGCCCACAGGCCCGGCGGCGCCCCCGACAGCAGATCGTAGAACAGGCCCGTGAAGAAGATCGGCCCGGGCGTCATCAGGTCGCCGCGATGCGTGCCCCAGAAGAACACCACCATCAGCGGATAGAGCGGCGTCATCTCCAGATCGCCCGGCAGATGCAGCGGGATGATCGCCGCGATGCAGGCGATGAGCGCGATGAGGAACGGCAGCCGTCCGCCGACCCATCTGAAGAAGCGCGAGAAGATCGAGACGACCATGCCCGCCCCCTACTCGCCGGCCGGGGCGGGATTGGATGCCACCGGCGTTTCGGGCAGCGCCGCCGGCAGCGGCAGGTCAGGCATCGGCAGCGGTGGCACGTCGACGTCGTTGATCACCTCGTAGCGCTTCAGCGCCACCACCTCGACGCGGGCGATGTCGGCATAGAGCGCGGCGACGGCGCTGCCGTCGGCGCGGGCCCGCACGACCCCGACCGGCAGGCCGGGCGGCAGCACCCCGCCGTCGCCCGAAGTGACGATCGCCGCACCCTCCGCCAGTGTCACGCCGCCGGGCACGAACTGGATCAGCGCCTGCCCGTCCGCATCGCCCGACAGGATGGCGCGCACCCCGGCCGGCTCGATGAGGACCGGCACGTGGCTCGTCGTATCGGTCAGCAGCAGCACGCGCGACGAGGCCTGTCCGACGGCGATCACCCGGCCGACCAGGCCGAAGCGGTCCAGCGCCGCATCGCCCTTGCGCACGCCCTGCTGCGCGCCGGCATTGACGATGATGGCGCGCGAGAACGGTCCGGCCGTATCGGCGATGACGCTCGCCGTGGTGACCCCGGCGATGGGCGTATAGGAAATCTCCAGGATGGACTCGAACGCGGCGATGCGGCGCTCGTATTCCATCGCCTTGGCCCGCCAGGCGAGCAGCTCCTCGTTCTCGGCCCGCAATCTGGCGTTGTCGCCATAGAGCGTCGCGGCGTGCGAGACGGTCTCGATCCCGTCCGAGGCCCAGCCCGCGGCGTCCGAGCCGGCCTGCAGCACCGCCCGCGAGGCGTCGGCCGCCACCATGCGCACGTCGTCGATCAGCGGCAGTTCGGCTCGCCCGACCAGAAGCAGGATCGTCGCCAGCGATCCGAACGCGATCAGACCGCCGCGGTGCGCGCGCAGCTCGATGGGCGTTTTCCAGCCCTGCCGCTTGAAGTTTGCGCGCGCCATGGACTGCGCCGCCCCCTCGTCAGAACGCCGTCGACAGAATGCTCTTCATGGTCGCGAATTGCTCCAGCGTGCGCCCGGTGCCGAGCGCGACGCAGTTCAGCGGTTCGTCGGCGACCAGAACCGGCAGCCCGGTCCGCTCGCGCAACACTTGGTCCAGATTGGCCAGCAGCGAGCCGCCGCCGGTCAGTACGATGCCCTTGTCGACGATGTCGGCGGCGAGTTCCGGCGGCGTCGCCTCCAGCGCCACCTTCACCGCCTCGACGATCTGCCCGACCGGTTCCGACAGGCTCTCGGCGATCTGCTTCTGCGAGATCGTAATCTCCTTCGGCACGCCGTTCAGCAGGTCGCGGCCCTTGATCTCGATGGTCAGGCCCACCCCGTCCGGCGGCACCATCGCCGAGCCGACGGTCTTCTTGATCCGCTCGGCCGTCGCCTCGCCGATCAGCAGGTTATGGTGGCGGCGGACATAGGCGATGATGCTGTCGTCCATCTTGTCGCCGCCGACCCGCACCGAGCGCGAATAGACGATACCGCCCAGCGAAATCACCGCGACCTCGGTGGTGCCGCCGCCGATGTCGACGACCATCGAGCCGGTCGGATCGGTGACCGGCAGGCCGGCGCCGATCGCCGCGGCCATCGGCTCCTCGATCAGGAAGACGCGCCGGGCGCCGGCCGACTGCGCCGACTCCTGGATGGCGCGGCGCTCGACCGCCGTCGAGCCGGACGGTACGCAGACGATGATGAGCGGATTGGCGAAGCTGCGCCGGTTATGCACCTTGCGGATGAAGTGCTTGATCATCTCCTCGGCGACTTCGAAGTCGGCGATGACGCCGTCGCGCATCGGGCGGATCGCCTCGATGTGGCCGGGCGTGCGGCCCAGCATCATCTTGGCGTCGTTGCCGACCGCCAGCACCTGCTTCTTGCCGCCGCGCGACATGATCGCGACCACCGACGGCTCGTTCAGCACGATGCCGCGGCCGCGCACATAGACCAGCGTGTTGGCCGTGCCGAGGTCGATGGCCATGTCGGCCGAAAGCGCCCCCATCAGATTTCCGAACAGACCCACTCGCTTGACCCATTTGTTGGCGGTTTCCGGGGCGGACGGCGGCCCGCCCCGGATCATGCGTTCAGTGTCGGACCGCTCGCGCGGTCAGTGCGTTGCCGACATCGCTTCGGGCGCGGTCTTCTGCCGCTTCACCAAAAGCTTGTTCAGCGCGTTCAGATAGGCCTTGGCCGACGCGACCAGCGTGTCGGTGTCGGCGGCGCGGCCGGTGACGGTCTTGCCGTTCTCCTCCAGCCGCACGGTCACCTCGGCCTGGGCGTCGGTGCCCTCGGTCACGGCGTGGACCTGATAAAGCTGCAGGTCGACCTCGTGCGGATAGAGCGCCTTGATGGCGTTGAAGATCGCGTCTACGGGCCCGTCGCCGCGGGCGAGCCCGACGCGCGTCTCGCCGTCGACCGACAGTTCCAGCTCGGCGCTCTGCGGCCCGAACGTGCCGGCGACGACGCGCAGGTTCTCGAAGCGCAGCCGGTCCTGGCCGCGCGCCAGCTCGTCGTCGACCAGCGCCACGATGTCCTCGTCGAAGACGTGGCGCTTCTTGTCGGCCAGCGCCTTGAAGCGCTCGAAGGCGTCCTGCAGCGCGTTGGCGCCCAGCTCGTAGCCCATCGCCGCCAGCTTCTCGCGGAACGCATGGCGACCCGAGAGCTTGCCCAGCACCAGCGAGCTCTTGGCGACGCCGACGTCCTCGGGCCGCATGATCTCGTAGGTCTCGGCGTTCTTCAGCATGCCGTCCTGATGGATGCCGCTCTCGTGCGCGAAGGCGTTCTTGCCGACGATCGCCTTGTTGTACTGAACCGGGAAGGCGATCGTGGACGAGACCAGCTTCGAGATCCGGGCGATCTGGCTGGTGTCGATACGGGTGTCGTAGGGCATCGCGTCGTGGCGCACCTTCAGCGCCATGACGATCTCCTCCAGGGCCGCGTTGCCCGCCCGCTCGCCGATGCCGTTGACCGAGCACTCGATCTGCCGCGCCCCGCCGATGACGCCGGCCAGCGAGTTGGCGACCGCGAGGCCGAGGTCGTTGTGGCAGTGGGTCGAGAAGCGCACCGTATCGGCGCCCGGCACGCGGGCGATGACCTTCCGGAACAGCTCGGCGTATTCCTGCGGCGTGGCGTAGCCGACCGTGTCGGGCAGGTTGATGGTCGAGGCGCCGGCCTTGATCGCCGCTTCGACGCAGCGGCACAGGAAGTCGAACTCGGTGCGGGTCGCGTCCTCGGCCGACCACTCCACGTCCTCCACCAGATCGCGGGCCCGCGCCACGCTGGCGGCGACCGCTTCCAGCACCTGCTCGGGCGCCATCTGTAGCTTGTGCTTCATGTGCACGGGGCTGGTGGAGATGAAGGTGTGGATGCGACCGCGGCGGGCGTGCTTGACCGCCTCGCCGGCCCGGTCGATGTCCTTCATGCCGGCGCGGGCGAGACCGCACACGGTCGCGCGCTTCACCAGCCTGGCGATTTCGCTCACCGCCTCGAAATCGCCGTTGGACGAAATCGGGAAGCCGGCTTCGATGACGTCGACGCCGAAGGCGTCGAGCGCCTCGGCGATGCGCAGTTTCTCTTCCAGGTTCATGGCGGCGCCCGGCGATTGCTCGCCGTCGCGCAAGGTGGTGTCGAAGATGATGACCCGGTTGGGTTCTGTGGTGATGCTCATGGCTGCGAGGCCCTGTTTCTCGATGTGTCTGCGTTCGTGCGGCTGGCCGTCTCCTCCCCTAGACGCCGGCTCTTCGAACGGACAAAGAGCGATGGCGACGCCTAGGGGCGTCTAAGGAGCAGACCCTCGCGAAGTCGAACGCACGCGCCTGTCGGTACCGGCAGGCCGCTGGCCGCCGCTACGAACCCCCAAGAATCGACGTTTGCTGCGACCACCGCTAGCCCTCGCCGGCGCGAACGAATTTGCCTTTTGTGAACAAAGGTTAACGGCCGGTTCTTAACGACTCGTGAAAACCCTTGATCGGACCAGCGGTTTGTAGCGGTCGTTAACCTGTGCGGCAAGTCTCGCAATGCAAAATTCGTCCCCTTCGCCGCAGGAATTCGCGGTAAATCGCCGTAAGGGAAGTTTAGCCTTTCGCGCCGATTGTAGCCCGGCATGAATGCCGCCGAACTCGCGCAGAAGATGAAGGCCTTTCCGGGCCAGTGGGCGAGCGGGAGGCTTCTCGCCGATCCCCATCGTCAGCTCGAGCGCGTGCTCGAGGTCTGGCGCGCGGCGGCCGCCGGGCGGGTGCTGCCGTCCTACCGGGCGCTCGGCGCGGTGCAGCTCAAGGCCGTCCTGCCCGATGTCCACATCTACGACGTGCGACCGACCCCGCCCCGCTATGTGGTCCGGCTGATCGGCACCAGAATGACCGAGCATCTGGGCGCCGGGATGACCGGGCGGCCGGTCGCGGACTTTCCGGTCGAGCGCCTGCGGGACGCGATTGCGGGACTCCTGGGGGTCGTCGAGGCGAGCCGCGCCCCGCTGCACCTCAAGGCGCCGCGCGCCGTGGCGCTGCCCAGCGGCGAGCATCGCAGCCTGGAGAGTCTTTGGCTGCCCTGCGGCGAGGACGGCGAGACCGTCGACCGCATCATTGCCGTCAGCCTGCTCGGCGAAGACGCCCTCTAGGGCGCGCCCTGCCCGCCCTGCCCCATGCACGCGATTTTCGTCGCGGCCTGCCCCTTCTTGCGAGTCTCGTCGGCGGCCGTGGCGATCTTGGCAGCGGCCTTGACGATGTCGGTGCCTGCCGTGCCGCCGCTCGCGGCAAAGATGATCGCGCCGGCCAGCGCCAGCGGCCGGACGATGGTGCAGGCGAAGCGCCGGAAGCGGTCGGCGGCGGTCAGGCCCGGCGTGTTGGTCGTCTCGTATTCGACGGTCTCGCTGTGGCGTCCGTTCTCGTGCCGGTCGCGCACGAGCCCGGTCTGAAGGTCGATGGTCCACCAGGCAAGGACGGCGCGACCGTCCATCATGACGGCTCTCTCTGGTGCGAGGACGGCTCTGCCGGCGGCGATGTCCTCCGCCATGCGCGCCAAGGCGTCGGCAGAGGCACCGCCGACCTCTGCCTGGCCGTCCGCCAGCTTGACCAGCGCCTTCTGCGCTGCGCGCGCGACCGCGAGGACCGAGCCGGCATTGTCCGCCCGCGACAACGCCTCGCCCGCCAGCGCCGCGAGCAGGTGCTCCGCGGCGGGAATGGCCGCCGCGTCGGCGGCGGCGGCGGCAGCATCGGCTCCGGCAAACGCCGGCACGTGCAGCGCATCCAGCACCACCCGGAAGCCGGCCGCGCCGTCCTCGGTGCGGAACGGCGTCAGGCCTCCGATCAGGATCGATGCCCCGTTGCCGGTGCCGCCGCCGAGCTCCTCGCGCAGCGCCGGGAAGAGACGCAGCATCCCGTCGAACGCGGCCGAAAGCCCGTCCAGCGTCGTCAGGTCCAGTTCCCCTTCGGGAAGCGCCGCCTCGCCGCGCGCCGCACCGGCCGTCACCGCGATCTGCCACAGCGCGGTGATCGCCGCATAGTCGCCGCCGGCGACCTCCAGCGGCGCCAACACGGCCGTCGCCGCCTCCTCGCCGCGCCGCGCGGCCGGGCCGAGGCGGTCGAAAACGGCGCTGGTGAGGCGCACCGGCGCGCCCGGGCCGCCGAAGGTGAAGTCGAGAACCGCGCCGGTCACGCCGTCGCCGGCCCCCGCGTCGGCAGGTTCATCCTCGCCGATGGCGTCGATCGCATCGGCTAACCCCACAGCGGCGTCCTTGACAGGCGGCGGCAGGTCCAGCGGCACGCCCTCGACCGAGACGTTGTCGACGCGCAGCACCGGGGTATAGGCGGCGCGCGCCGCGTCCGCTTCGCCGGGCGGCAACAGCCCCATCGCTTCGCCGAACCCGAACGCCACCCGGGCCGTCGCCAGGTCGGCGACGTTCATCGTGCTGTCGAGCAGCGTCTCCTCGGCCAGCACCCCGTCGCTGCGGCGCTCGACGATCAGCCGGATGCGCAGCGTCCGAAACGCCGAATCGGGCAGCGCTTCATAGGTTTCGGCCGCCGCGCAGGGCGCCGCGCCGTCGGCCGTCGTGGTGTCGAGGTCCTGCCACGCCCCGCCTTGGTCCGCCTGGAGCCAGACATGATGGCGCAGGGCGGCGACGCCGGCCGCCGCCGCATCGAGCGGCGCATAGTCCGCCGCCGCCAGACCGCCGGCGAGATAGGCCGCCGTCTCGCTTTGCTCCTTCGCCGCCTCGGCATGGAGGCCGAGCGCCGCCGTCACCGCCGCGCGCAATTCGGGATCGGCGATCGCCGCCGCCAGCGCCGCGCCGCGCTCCGCCGCTCCGGGCGACGCCGCGCGGGCCGCGACCGCGCTCCACGCCGCCAGCCCCTCGGCATCGCCCAGTTCGCAGGCCGCGAAGCGCAGCCGCGCCTCGGGGCTGCGGCGGCGGATGAGATCCTCCAGCAGCAGCGCCTGATCGAGACTGTTGCCGCCGCCGGTGAGATAGGCGCCCCGCGCGCCCTTCTGCACGCCCTCATAAGCTTCCAGCGCCGTCCGCGCCGCGACCAGCGCGCGGGCGGCGTCCGGATCGGCGGCCTCGGCACTCAGCGCCTCCAGCCCGGCATCGAGCCGCGCGTTGAGTGTCGGCTGGACCTCCTCGGCCCGCGCCGCCGAAAGCCCGCTTCCGGCGAGCGCGAGGATCAGTCCCGCCCGGGCGAGGCGGCGGGCGGCAAGCGATCCGGATCGGGGCATGGGGGTTCTCCCGGTTTGGCGACCGGAAAAGCCTAGACCCGCTTGCCCGGGCGGGAATTACGCTAGATCAACTGCACGCCGCCGCGAACGCGGCCTCCATCGCCGCATGATCCGGCGGCTGGCCGTCATAGGCCAGCGCCCCCGCCGGGATCGCCGTCCCGGCCTGCCGGCGCGCCGTCCAGACATGGGCGACGGGAACGAGCCACGAGGTGTCGTCCAGCGTCCCCGGCTTGAGGTTCAGCACGCCCGGACTGCGGGCCGGCGCGTGCCACAGCCGCGTCGCGCAGCGCGCGCAGAAATGGACGGCGACGGTGCGGCCGCTGTCGGCGATCTTGTCGTGGCGCGCCGTCTCGCCCGACAGCAGCGTCAGGTCGGCCGCCGCGACCGGCATCGACATCGAGTGCGACCCGCCCGAGAAGCGCTGGCAGTCGCGGCAATAGCAGGCATAGAGCGCGCGCGGCCGGCCGCTCAGCCGGTAGCGCACCGCCCCGCACACGCACCCGCCCTCCACCGGGAAGGCGGGCAGCGCGAGGCGCATCAGTTCCGGGCCTTGTCGACCAGCTTGTTCTTGCCGATCCACGGCATCATCTCGCGCAGTTTCGCGCCGACCGCCTCGATCTGGTGGCCGTCATTGTTGCGGCGGATGGCCTTGAAGCGCGCCGCGCCGGCCCGGTACTCCTGCATCCACTCCGAGGTGAACTTGCCGGTCTGGATGTCGGTCAGCACCCGCTTCATCTCGGCCTTGGTCTCGGCGGTGATGATGCGCGGTCCGGTGACGTATTCGCCCCACTCGGCGGTGTTCGAGATCGAGTAGTTCATGTTGGCGATGCCGCCCTCGTAGATGAGGTCGACGATCAGCTTCACCTCGTGCAGGCACTCGAAATAGGCCATCTCGGGCGCGTAGCCGGCTTCCACCAGCGTCTCGAAGCCGGCCCGGATCAGTTCGACCAGGCCGCCGCACAGCACCGCCTGCTCGCCGAAGAGGTCGGTCTCGCACTCTTCCTTGAAGCTCGTCTCGATGATGCCCGAGCGGCCGCCGCCGACGCCGGAAGCATAGGAGAGCGCGATGTCGAGCGCGTTGCCCGAGGCGTCCTGCGCGATCGCGACGAGGCACGGCACGCCGCCGCCCTTCTGGTATTCGCCGCGCACCGTGTGGCCGGGGCCCTTGGGAGCGATCATGATGACGTCGACCGTCTTCTTCGGCTCGATCAGCCCGAAATGCACGTTGAGGCCGTGCGCGAAGGCGATCGCCGCGCCGTCGCGGATGTGGGGGGCGATGTCGGCCTTGTAGATCTCGGCCTGCAATTCGTCGGGCGTCGCCATCATCATGACGTCGGCCCATTGCGCCGCCTCGGCGACGCTCATCACCTTGAAGCCGTCGGCCTCGGCCTTCAGCGCCGTGGTCGAGCCGGGACGCAGGGCGATCGCCAGTTCCCTGGCGCCCGAATCCTTCAGGTTCAGCGCATGCGCGCGGCCCTGGCTGCCGTAACCGATGATCGCGGTCTTCTTGCCCTTGATCAGATTCACGTCCGCGTCGCGGTCGTAGTAAACGCGCATGGT
>JAEUMK010000013.1 GCA_016792565.1 Alphaproteobacteria bacterium | reverse complement strand
CGACGCTGCCCGGCGGGCCGGCGACGAGGAGGCGCGCGTCGCCGGAAGCGGCGAGCTCGGCCATGCGGGCGGCGGGCAGATAGGTGGCCGGGAAGGCAGCGTCATGCAGCGCCGCCACGCCGGCGGCATCGTCCGGCGCGGCGTCCCGGACGCCGGGCATCGGTGCGGCGGCCGGCGCCGCGGGCCGCTCCGCGGTATAGACATGGACAAGGCCGGTGCGGACGCCCCCCGCCGCCTCGAGCGCCGCGACGGCCTCTGCGTTGCGGACATGCAGGAAGGCCGAGGCCCTGTCGGCGTCGTGGCGGATGTTCTGCTGCATCGCGCGATAGAGGGCGGTCAGGCTGGGCGCGTCATGCGCCGCAGCGGCCGGCCCCCAGAGCCAGGCGCGCTTCGCCCCGCGATCGACGTCGGCGGCGATCATCGCATCGGCGGAGGCGAGGAGGCGCAGATCGCCCTCTTGCGCGATGCGCCTCAGATCGGCCTCCAGCAGCTCCGGCGCTCCATGCCCATGGGCATGCAGGCAGCGGCGCGCCTCGTCGGCGCAGGCGCCGAACAGAAGGCGCGCGGCGGCGGCGAAGCGCGGGTCGTCGGGAGCGATCGGGTCGAACATCAGCGCGGTATCGCAGACCCGGCGCGGCCGATCCAGATCAGCTCATCAGCGCGAGGATCAGCCCCATCAGCGCGAACTGGAGCGCCGGGTAGAGCGCGTGGATGGCGATCAGCGCCGGGCTGTCCTGGCCGAACAGCCCGTTCATCGCGATCGCCGGGGCGACGCAGAAAAGGCCGATCACGCCGCCGACGATGACCGCACCCTTCACGCTGGGTACCGGGCCGATCAGCGCCGACAGCGCCATCGCGCCGACGATGGCGATGACGACCGAGGCGATCATCGGCACCGCGAAGGGATAGCGGATCGGCTTCGGCCCGCCGACCCCGGTTTCCGCCTGCCAGCGCCGGGAGAAGAGCAGCGGCGAATACCAGAGCGCGCCCAGCATGAAGCCGGCGATCCCCGCCGCCAGCGAACCCAGCCAATTGATCTCCGGCATGTCACCCTCCAAGGTCTTTCGCCAACCAGGCAGCGCCCGGCATCCTGCGCCCGAATTCGATGATCGTCACCCGCTTCGCCCCTTCGCCGACCGGCTATCTCCACACCGGCCACGCCTATTCGGCGCTGGTCGCGGCCGAGGCGGCGCGCGCGGCCGGCGGCCGCTTCCTGCTGCGCATCGAGGATATCGACGCCACGCGCTGCCGTCCGGCCTTCGAGGCGGCGATCTACGAGGACCTCGCCTGGCTCGGCCTCGCCTGGGAGAGCCCGGTGCGGCGGCAGTCGGAGCATTTCGGCGACTACCGCGCCGCGCTCGCCCGGCTGGACGCGATGGGCCTGACCTATCCCTGCTTCTGCACCCGCAAGGAGATCGCCGCCGAGGTCGCGGCGAGCGCCGGCGCGCCGCACGGACCGGACGGGCCGCTCTATCCCGGGACGTGCCGGAGGCTCGACGCGGCCGAGCGCGCAAGCCGCATCGCGGCCGGCGAGCCCTATGCGCTGCGGCTCGACATGGCCCGGGCGATCGCCCGGACGGGACCGCTGACCATGGCGGAAAGCGGGCTGCGGATGCCGGCGGCGCCGGCCGTCTTCGGCGACGTCGTGCTGGCGCGCAAGGACGTGCCGGCGAGCTACCACCTCGCCGTCACCGTGGACGACGCGCTGCAGGGCGTGACGCTGGTGACGCGGGGCGAGGATCTGCTGCCCGCCAGCTTCATCCATCGCCTGTTGCAGGACCTGCTCGGCCTGCCGGAACCCGCCTATCGGCATCACCCCCTGCTGACCGGACCGGACGGGCGGCGGCTCGCCAAGCGCGATGGGGCCGAAGCTCTCAGAGATGTGAAGGCGCGCGGCGTTTCGGCCGCAGACTTGCGCGCCCGGCTGGGCTTTGCTGCATCGCCCTGAGGAGACACGCCATGCGCCGCACCCTGCTCGCCTTCGCCGCTGTAAGCTGCCTGGCGGCCCCCGCCCTCGCCGGTCCGGCCGAGGACGCGATGATCGCCGCCGACACCGCCTTCAACGATCTGGCGCAGAAAGACGGCATCGCGGCCGCCTTCGAAGCCTATGCCGCGCCGGACGCGCGCATGTTCCGGGGCGAGGAGAAGATCGTCTCCGGGCCCGCGGAGGTCCGCGAGCTGATGGCCGCGCAATACGCCCAGGGCGGCACGCTGACCTGGGCGCCGGTCGAGGCCGTCGCCTCGGCCGACGGCACGATGGGCTTCACGCATGGCCGCTGGGCCTATGAGAGCCCCAAGGGCGAGGACGGCACGACGCGCAAGTCGGCCGGCAGCTATGTCACCATCTGGGCGCTGCAACCGGACGGCGGCTACAAATTCTCGCTCGACATCGGCAGCCCCGACCGCCCGCAGGAAAGCGGCGACTGAGACGCCGCCCGCTTCAGGCGGACGCCTTCGCCTCGCGCTTGATCTTCTTGGCCAGCGACCATTTGTGGACTTCGGTCGGGCCGTCATAGATGCGGAAGGCGCGGATGTCGCGGAAGATCTGGTGCACCGGCGTATCGTCGGTGACGCCGGTGCCGCCGAGGATCTGCACGCAGCGGTCGGCGATGCGGAAGAGCGCTTCCGAGACCGCGACCTTGGCGATGGAGGATTCCGCCCCGCCCGCGCCATGGCCGGCGTTGTCGAGCACCCACGCGCACCAGTCGATCATCAGTTCGGCCTGCTTCAGGTCGATCAGATTGTCGGCCAGCATGAAGCCGACGCCTTCATGGTCGATCAGCGCCTTGCCGAAGGCGTGGCGCTGCATCGCATAGGCGGTGGCGATGTCGTGCGCCCGCCGCGCCGCCCCCCACCAGCGCATGCAATGGGTCAGGCGGGCCGGCGCCAGGCGGACCTGGGCGTATTTGAAGCCCTGCCCGACCTCGCCCAGCACCTGGTCGGACGTGACGCGCAGACCGTCGATGGTGATGACGCTGTGACCGCCCGGCATGGTGCGGTCGATGGTGTCGAGCACCCGTTCGATGCGGATCGCGGGATCGGGCAGATCGCAGAGAAAGAGCGTCGCGCCTTCCTCGGTCTTCGCCATGACGATGCCGACCGTCGCCCCGTCCGCGCCGGTGATGAGGGTCTTGCGGCCCGAAATGACCCAGTGATTGCCGTCCTGGCGGGCGGTCGTCTTCATCATCGAGGGGTCCGAGCCCGCGCCGCCGTCCGGCTCGGTCATGAAGAAGGCCGAGCGCGTGCGCCCCGCCGCGAGCGGGCGCAGGAAGTGCTCCTTCTGGGCGGCCGAGGCGACCTTCTCCAGCAGCGCCATGTTGCCCTCGTCGGGGGCCATGATGTTGAGCGCGACGGGGCCGAGCATCGAATAGCCGGCGGCGCGGAAGACGGTCGCGATCTCGCGGTGCTTGAGGCCCATGCCGCCGAATTCTTCCCCGACATGGGGCGAGAGCAGGCCGGCGGCGCGGGCCTTTTCCTTCAGTTCGTAGCTGAGCTCGTCCGACGGCCCGTGATGGCCGATGCGCGGGTCGTTCTCGTAGGGGATCACGACATCGCGGATGAAGGCGTCGACGCGCGCCGCGATCTCGGTTTCGCGCTGGCCGCGGGTAAGGTCGATCATGGGATGGGACTTTCGATGGTTGACGCCGGTTTATGCACCGGCGTCCTCCGCGCTGTCATCCGCCGCGGCGAGAAGCGCGTCAGGCCGCCTTGTCGCCCGCCGCCTGCGCCGCGATGGCGACGACGCCGCGCATGATGCCGGTCAGCTCGAAATCCTTGGGCGTATAGACCGCCGCGATCCCCGCCGCCTTCAGCCGCGCCGCGTCCTCCGGCGGGATGATGCCGCCCGCCACCACCGGCAGGTCGAGGCCGCGCTGGCGCAGTTCGGCCAGCACCGCCTCGGCGAGCGCGACATGGGACCCTGAGAGGATCGAGAGGCCGACGACATGGGCGCCGCTCTTCGCCGCCTGCTCGGCGATCTCGGCGGGCGTGAAGCGGATGCCGTCATAGAGCGCGTTCATGCCGACCTCGCGGGCCCGCGTGGCGATCTGCTCGGCGCCGTTGGAATGGCCGTCGAGGCCGGGCTTGGCGACGAGGAAGGTGAGCGGCCGCCCCAGCCTGGCCGAGAGCGCCGCCACCTCGTCTCGCACCGCGACGATGCCGGGATCGTTGGAAAGGCGGGCGATTTTCGCAAGGCCGGTGGGGGCGCGGTACTGGCCGAACACGCGGCGCAGCGCGTCGGCCCACTCGCCGGTCGTCACCCCCGCCTTCGCGCAGGCAATGGACGGCGGCATGATGTTCGCGCCCGAGCGCGCCGCCGCCTCCAGCTCGTTCAGCGCCTTCGCCGCCTCAGCGCCGTCGCGCGCCGCGCGCCAGGCGTCGAGCCGCGCCACCTGGTCGGCCTCGACGCCGGGCTCGACGGTCATGATGGCGTCTACCCCCTCGCCCAGCGGCGAGGGCGCGGTCTCGCGCCAGGCGTTGACGCCGACCACCTTGATGTCGCCCGCCTCGATGGCCGCGACCCGCGCCGCGTTCGCGGCGACGAGGCTCTCCTTCATGTAGACGATGGCTTCTTCGGTCGCCGCCCCGCCCATCGCCTCGATGCGCGCGAGTTCGGCCGAGATCTCCGCCTTCATCTGCGCGACCTTCGCCTCGATGACATGGCTGCCGTCGAAGATGTCGTCATAGTCCAGCATGTCGGTCTCGAAGGCGGCGATCTGCTGCAGGCGCAGCGACCATTGCTGGTCCCACGGGCGCGGCAGGCCCATCGCCTCGTTCCAGGCGGGCAGCTGCACGGCGCGGGCCCGCGCCTTCTTCGACAGCGTGACGCCCAGCATCCCGAAGAGGATGCGATAGACGTTGTTTTCGGGCTGCGGCTCGGTGAGGCCGAGCGAGTTCACCTGCACGCCATAGCGGAAGAGGCGCAGCTTCGGGTCGGTGACGCCGTAGCGCCCGGCGCACAGCTCGTCCCACAGTTCGCCCATTGCCCGCAGCTTGCAGATCTCGGTGATGAACCTGACGCCCGCATTGACGAAGAACGAGATGCGCCCGACCGCCTGGGCGAACTTGTCGGCGGGAATGGAAGGATCGGCCTGGAGCGCGTTCAGCACGCTCGTCGCCGTCGCCAGCGCGAAGGCCGCCTCCTCCACCGGCCCCGCCCCCGCTTCCTGGAGATGATACGAGCAGACGTTCATCGGGTTCCACTTCGGCAGTTCCCCGGTCGTCCAGCCGATCATGTCGGTGATGAGGCGGAGCGAGGGCTTGGGCGGAAAGATGTAGGTGCCGCGCGACAGGTATTCCTTGATGAGGTCGTTCTGCGTCGTGCCCTGGAGGGCGGCGCGCGGCGCGCCCTGCTCGTCCGCCGCCGCGACATAGAGCGCCAGCAGCCAGGGCGCGGTCGCGTTGATGGTCATCGAGGTGTTCATGGCCGAGATCGGGATCTGGTCGAACAGCGCCCGCATGTCGCCCAGATGGGCGACCGGCACGCCGACCTTGCCGACCTCGCCCCTGGCGAGCACGTGGTCGCTGTCGTAGCCGGTCTGGGTCGGCAGATCGAAGGCGATGGAAAGGCCGGTCTGGCCCTTGGCGAGATTGCCGCGATAGAGCGCATTGGATTTCGCGGCCGTCGAATGGCCGGCATAGGTGCGGAAAATCCAGGGTTTGTCGGCCATGTCCACCTCGCGCGCTCTCGGGGCGCCTCGCTGCGCTGCACAATGATAGTTTGTCAGATTATTATCAAGAGGCCCCGCCCGCCGAAAGATAATGCCAATCGCGACCCGCCGTGCCGCGCGCGATGGTGCCCGCCGCCGGGGCCGCCGGAGCATCATCCGAAGAAGTGGACTCCGGTTCTTCGAGAAGATGATGCTCGATCAAAGACCTAGAGCCCCGTTCCGATTCCATCGGAACGCAAAGGGCTCTAGAAAGGCGCCAGCCGGAATCAGCCCAGCAAGGTCCGCCATGCCCAACTCCTTCAGCCGCAAGCGCGCCTTCGAGGGCGTGCGCAACTTTCGCGACTTCGGCGGCTATCGCGGACATGCCGGGCGGATGGCGCGGGGACGCTTCTTCCGCTCCGCCCATTACGCCCATGCCAGCGACGAGGATCTCGACCATCTTGCGGGCCTGGGGATCGGGGCCATCGTCGATCTGCGCCGGCCGGAGGAGCGGACCCGCATGCCGTCGCGCCGCTGGACCGATTTCAACGCCGCGGTCATCGAGAACCACGACGACGACGAGGGGGCCGGCAAGGAAAGCTGGCACGGCTTCATGGAGGAGTGGGATCTCTCGGCCGAGGGGATCCGCGGCTATCATCGCCGCTACTACGAACGCGCGCCGACGCTGCCGCGGCTGCACGATCTCTATGCGCGCTATTTCCAGGCTCTGGCCGAGAGCGATGGCCCGGTCGTCGTCCACTGCGCCGCGGGCAAGGACCGCACGGGCCTGATCGTCGCGCTGACCCACCTCGTCGCCGGCGTGCACCGCGACGACATCGTCGCCGACTACCTGCTGACCAACGACCCCGACAGCTTCGCCGTGCACGCCCCGCTCTGGGCCGAGGAGATCGCCAAGCAGCGCGGCCGCGCGCCGGACCTAGACACCATGCATGTCCTGATGGGCGTCGAGGCCGAATATCTCGACCGCGCGTTCGGCGTGATCGAGGCGGCCTATGGCGGCGTGGAGACCTATCTGCGGGACACGCTGGGCATCGACCGGGCCTTGCGCGAGCGGATCGAGCGGCGCCTGTTCGACTGACCGCCGCGCCTAGAGGGCCGGCCGCCGCAGCGTCGCCAGCGCCAGCAGGCTGATCAGCGCGGCGGCGCTGAGATAGAGCCCGACATAGGCGAGGCCCCCAGCCTCGGCCAGCATCTGGGCGGCCATCGGGGCGAGACCGCCGCCGATGATGCCGCCGACATTGAAGGCCATCGAGACGCCGGTATAGCGCACCCGCGCCGGAAAGAGACCCGGCAGGAACGCGCCGAGCGGCCCGTAGACGAGGCCCATCAGGAACAGGGCGAGCGACAGGAACGCCCAGATGAGGACGAGCGAGCCCGCTCCCATCATCGGCCCCAGCAGGAAGCCCGCGCCCACCGTGAGGATGCAGCCAATCATCAGCACGCGGCGCGGCGTCGCCATGTCCGACCACCAGCCGGCGAGGAGAATACCGGCCGCCATGAAGCCGATCGCGCCGAGCTGGACGGAGAGAAAGGTCTCGCGCGCATAGCCCAGCGTCGCCGTGCCGTAGCCGAGCGCGAAGGCGGTGGTGAGATAGAAGATCGCGAAGCAGGCGACGACCGCGAAGGTGCCGGCGAGCGTCGCCAGCGGATGGCGCATCAGGAGTTCGCCGAGCGGCACGCGGGGCGGCGGCGCTGCGGCGAGCGCCGCCTCGAAGGCCGGCGTCTCGGTCAGGCTGAGGCGGACCCAGAGGCCGACGCCGACGAGGACGATCGAGGCGAGGAAGGGCAGCCGCCAGCCCCACGACAGGAAATCCTCCGGCGTCAGGATCAGCCCCAGCAGCAGGAAGAGGCCGTTCGCGGCGATGAAGCCGATCGGCGCGCCGAGCTGGGGAAACATGCCGTAGCGCCCGCGCCAGCCGGGCGGCGCGTTCTCCACCGCCAGCAGCGCCGCGCCGCCCCATTCGCCGCCGAGCCCGAAGCCCTGACCGAAGCGCAGCAGGCACAGCAGCGCCGGCGCGACCCAACCCGCCATGGCGTAGGTCGGCAGGAAGGCGATGAAGAAGGTCGAGAGCCCCATCATCAGCAGCGAGGCGACCAGCGTCGACTTGCGCCCGATGCGGTCGCCGAAATGGCCGAACGCCGCCGCCCCCACCGGCCGCGCGAAGAAGGCGATGGCGAAGGTGGCGTAGGACAGCATCAGCTGCGCCGACGGCGACGACGAGGGAAAGAACAGCGGCCCGAAGACCAGCGAGGCCGCCGTCGCGTAGATGTAGAAATCGTAGAACTCGACCGCCGTGCCGACGAGGCTGGCCGTCAGGATACGGCGGGCCGGCGGCGCGGCCTGTTGAATGACGCTCACTCTGTGCGGTCCCGGGCTCTCTTCCCCGGTCCCCAAGTGAAGCGCGCCGTCCCGCCGGTCAAGCGGAGAAGACGCGGCCGGGATTGAGGATGGCGTTGGGGTCGAAGACCGATTTCAGCCGCCGCATCGCCTCGATCTCCCCGGCGCTGCGCGACAGATGCAGCCAGGCGCGCTTCTCGAAGCCGATGCCGTGCTCGGCCGAGACCGAGCCGCGAATCGCCGCGAGCGGTCCGTAGACCAGTTCCTCGACCGCGTGGCGCGCCTCGTGAAGGCCCTCGCCGGGCGCGACGAGGACATGGAGATTGCCGTCGCCGAGATGGCCGAAGACGAAGGTCCGCCCGCCCGCAAAGCGCGCCGCGACGGCCGCGCGCAGATCCTCGACGTAGCTCTCCATCGTGCGGATCGGCAGCGAGACGTCGAAGGTGAAGAGCGGACGGATGCGCATGAAGTTGAGCACCGAATCGCGCACCCCCCAGAAGGCGGCGATCTCGCGCGCGCTCTGCGCCACGGCGGCGTCGGCGATAAGTCCGTCGGCGAGCGCCTGCTCCAGCGCCGCCATGAAGCGCGCCTGGTCGCCCTCCTGGTCGCCGCCCATCGCCTCGACCAGCACCGTGAAGGCGCTGCCCGGCGCGAGCGGCGGCTGCGTGCCCGGCGTCGAGACCAGCACCTCGTAGGCTTCCGGCCACATCACCTCGAAGGCCGAGAGCGTGCCGCCGAGCGAACGGTCCATGGCCTTGAGGAACGCGGCCAGTTCCGCGAAGGACGGCACGCCGGCGAAGGCCGCCATGTGGCTCTGCGGCTTCTCGCGCAGCCTGAGGCTCGCGGCGGTGATGACGCCGAGCGTGCCTTCGCTGCCGACGAAGAGGTCCTTCAGGTCGTAGCCGGCGTTGTTCTTCACCAGCGTGTTCAGCCCTTGCAGCAGCGTGCCGTCGGCGAGCGCGACTTCCGCGCCCAGCACGCTGTCGCGCGTCATGCCCCAGCGGATGACGCGGTTGCCGCCGGCATTGGTGGCGAGCGAGCCGCCGACCGTCGCCGAGCCCCGCGCGCCCCAGTCGACCGGATAGAAAAGCCCCGCCGCCTCGGCGGCGTCCTGCACCGCCTGGATCGTCGCGCCGGCCTCGACGATCATGGTTCGTCCGACAGGATCGATCTCGCGGATCGCCGTCAGGCGCTCCAGCGACAGGACGATCTCGTCCGCCGCGCTGTCGGTCGCATGGACGAGGCCGGTGAGGCCGCCCGCGACGACCAGCTTCTGACCCGCCGCGCCGCACAGTCTCAGCACCTCGGCGACCGCCGCGGCGTTCGCCGGGCGCGCGATACCGGCCGCGACCCGCGGCTTCACGCCCGGGAAGGGCGAGGCGCGCCAGCCGGCGACTTCGGCCGGCGGAATCCAGCCCCCCGGCCCAAGCAGGTTGGCGAGCGCGACGGTCAAGGTGCCGGTCATGGTGATCCTCCCCGATCGATTGAAAGACAAGGCTAGCACGCCTCGGGCGTCTTTGAGGATCGGCCGGGACATGGCGGTACCGGGGCGATCTGTGGCAGATTGCCCGGCCACCTGCCATGGAGCCTGTCGCGATGCGCGCCCTTGCCCCCATCCTCGCCGCCGCCCTGCTGATGGCGGGCGCCGCCCGCGCCGATGCGCTGCCGCCGCCCGAAATCCTCGAGGCCGAGGCGAAGTGGCAGGCCGAGATCGCCGAGGCCAACGAGGCCTATGCCGCCAAGCCGACCGCGATCCTGAAGATCGACGACGCGATCTACCTGAAGCCCGGCGAGACGGCCTGGCTGCTGAACGAGGGCGGCACCTACGCATGGTCGCTGAGCGCGCCCGCTTCGGCCGAGGCGCCGTTCGTTACCGCGAGCGAAGACCTGCGCCATGCGCAGCTCGACGTGCCCGGCGCCACGGTCGATCTGCTGGACGAGGGCGTCGCCCCCTATGCCCTCAGCGAGACGGTCCGCGTCAGCGCCGGCGTGGCGCAGATCGAGCCGGGCAAGGACGGCATGCGCATCGCGGTCTACAACGACGCCAATCCCGACGCCGCCGCGTTCACGGGGCTCGACTATTATCCCTACGATCCCTCGTTCGTCGTCGAAGCGGCGTTCCAGCCGGCCGCGAAGCTGGAGCCGAAAGTCTTCCAGACCTCGCGCGGCTGGTACAAGCAATTCTACTATGCGGGCGATGCCGTCTTCACGCTGAAGGACGTCGCGGTGCGGCTGCCGATGTATGCCGGCACCGACGATCCCGCCGAGCTGGACAGCCTCGCCGCCTTCATCATGGACGAGACGACGGGCGGCGAAACCTATGGCGTCGGGCGCTATATCGACGTTGAGGTGGCGAAGGGCGCCCTGCCCGCGGCGCTGACCATCGACTTCAACTATCTCTACAATCCGAACTGCGCCCGCTCCGACCACTACAATTGCCCGGTCGCCATCGACAAGGTGGCGCTGCCGGTCCGGGCCGGCGAGAAGAAGCCGGCCGGGCACAGCTAGGAGGCGGGCAGGACGGCCATGCCGCGTTTCGCGCCCTCGACCAGCCTCGCAACCCACGAGGTGATGAACCAGCCGCCCGAATTCGCGGGCCGCAATCTCTATGCGAGCGATCCGGCGCTGCGCGAGAGCGTGCTGCGCGAGGGCGCGGCCTGGGTCGATGCGCGCGCCCTTGCGCTGGGCGCGCTCGCGGGCTCCGAGGCGGTGCTGGAGGCCGGCGACCTCGCCAACCGCCATCCGCCCGAACTCATCGCCTTCGACCGCTATGGCCGCCGCCTGGACGAGGCCCGCTTCCACCCCGCCTATCACCAGCTGATGGGCCTCGCGATGGAGCATCGCATCCACGACATCGCCTGGACGCCGGAAGGTCCGGGCGGCCATGTCGCCCATGCCGTGCTGCTCGCCCTCTTCACCCAGGCCGAAGCCGGGACCATGTGCCCGATGACCATGACCTACGCCGCCGTGCCGGCCCTGCGTTCGACCCCGGAGGTCGCCGCGCCCTGGCTGTCGAAGCTCGTCGGCGGAAGCTACGACGCGCCGCTGCGCCCCATCGGCGAGAAGGCCGGCGTCACGATCGGCATGGCGATGACCGAGAAGCAGGGCGGCAGCGACGTGCGCGCCAACGCGACGCGGGCCGAGCGCATGCCAGGCGCGGGCGGGCGCGCCTATCGCCTGACCGGCCACAAATGGTTCTGCTCGGCGCCGATGTCGGACGGCTTCCTGACGCTCGCCTATGCGCCGGGCGGCCTCTCCTGCTTTCTCGTGCCGCGCATCGCGCCGGACGGCGAGCGCAACCGCATCCAGGTGATGCGGCTGAAGGACAAGCTCGGCAACAAGTCGAACGCCTCGAGCGAGATCGAGTATCACGGCGCCTATGCCGAACTGCTGGGTGAGGAAGGGCGCGGCGTCAACGTCATCATCGACATGGTGCACCACACCCGGCTCGGCACCATCGCGGGCACGCTCGGGATCATGCGCATGGCGCTGGCCCAGGCGCTGCACCACGCCAGTCATCGCCGGGTCTTCCAGAAGACGCTGATCGACCAGCCTCTGATGGAGGCGGTGCTCGCCGACCTCGCGCTGGAGTACGAGGCGGCGGTGGCGCTCACCATGCGGGTGGCGCGGGCGTTCGACGGCGCGGACGAGAGCGAGCGCGCCTTCGCAAGGCTCGCCGTCGCGGTCGCCAAGTACTGGCTGACCAAACGCTGCGCCAATTTCGTCTACGAATGCATGGAGTGCCTGGGGGGCGCCGGTTATGTCGAGGAGACGCCGCTGCCGCGCCTCTTCCGCGAATCGCCGCTGAACGCGATCTGGGAGGGTTCGGGCAACGTCATCGCGCTCGACATCCTGCGCACCTTCGCGCGCGAGCCGCAGGCGCTCGCCGCCTTCGCCGCCGAGCTGCGCCGCGCCGCCGGGGCCGACGCAAGGCTGGACGCCGCCATCGCCGAGGTGCTGGACGGCCTGGCGGCGGCGCGGCCGGTCGAGGCCGAGGCGCGCTTCGTCGCCGAGCGCCTGGCGCTGACCCTTCAGGCCGCGCTGCTCGCCCGCCACGCCCCGTCCGCCGTCGCCGACGCCTTCATCGCCACCCGCATCGCGGGTGGCGGCGGACGCAGCTACGGCGCCGTTCCCCGCGACTTCGCCGCTGCTCCTATCGTCGCGCGGCACGCCGGGCACTGACACGCCATGTCATCCTCGGGGCGGCGCACAGCGCCGAACCCGGGGACCCGTGCCTGAGGCGGCAGATCGCCTCATCCGCTTGCGTCGACAGTCGTGTTAGGTGCCGGGGCATGAAACGCCTCCCTACGACCCTCGTCGCCGCCGCCTTCATCGTTCCGGCCCACGCCGTCATCATTCTCGACAGCACCTACAAGGAAGAGGGCTACGCCGCCTCGGAAGCGTTGGCCGCCGAGCCGCAATTCGCCGCGAGCTTCGCACTGTGCGACGCCGAGGGCGAAGGTTGCGGCAACGCCTCGGGCACATGGATCGGCAACGATGAGGTGAACGGCTACATCCTCACCGCCGCCCATGCCTTCGACGGCGACGATTTTGCGAACCGGTGGGCCTATCGCTCGCGCGACGGACGATACTATCGCGCCGAGTCGGTCATCGTTCATCCGAACTATGTCAGGGTCGAGGCCGCGAACCAGGAGACGGCGTACTCGCTCGGCTTCGACGTCGCGATCGTCACGCTGAGCGAGCCGGTCGAAGACGCCGGCGAGCAACCCCTTCTCTACACGGGCACGGAGGAAGAGGGCATGACGCTCACCTTCGTCGGCTACGGCACGCGCGGCATGGCGAGCCAGGGCGAGGACGAAAACGAGCCGGCCGGTGCGGTCGCCGCCGCCGCCCAGGGCGTCATCGACCGCGTGCTGCCTCTGGTGCTGAACGAAGCCGGCGAGGCGGACGGCAATTCGCTCGAGATCTCTCTTCCCAAAGAAGACGGCTCTATCGTCAATCCGATCACCGAAGAAGCCGGGGGCAAACCCGTCTCGCGCACCGCCGGGCTGCTGGGCGGCGGGGATTCCGGCGGCGGTGCCTGGATCGAGACCGAGGCCGGATGGGCCATCGCCGGCGTCAACGGCGACGGCTCGGGCAAGGCCCAATACGGCGATACGTCCGGCTTCGCCCGCGTCAGCGGCCATATCGCGTGGATCACCGAAATCTTCCCCGGCGCGCGGATCGAATAGGCCTCACACGGCCTCGGCCGCGAAGACGATCTTCGGCCCGCCATCGGACATCGCGGACGCCTTCATCGCCACCCGCATTGCGGACGGCGGCGGGCGCAGTCTCGGAGACGTCCCCCGCGGCTTCGCCGCCGCCGCCATCGTCGCCCGTCACGCCGGGCGCTGATTGCGTTCCCGACGCGCCGCTAGGCCGGCTTTCTTGCGTCGATGCGGTGCCCCGGTCCGGCAAGGACCGCTTCGAACGCCGCCGCCGACAGCAAGGCGCTGGCGCCGGCGTCTTCGTCGCCCGCGCGGCTGATGGGATTCGGCAGCCAGTCCGGCGGGTGCGCGCCGTGGGCACGCAGCACCAGGCGCAGCAGGCCGCCCGGCTTGAGGACCCGCCGGACTTCCTGCACCGCCGCATGCGGATCGCTCCAGAACTGGAAGCAGTGGATCGCCACCACGGCGTCGAACGTGGCCTCGCCCCAGGGCAGGCTCTCGGCGGTCCCGAGACGGATGTCGGCCTGCGAACCGGGCTGGCGCAGCGCCGGCCGGGCGCCCGCCATGGCGACCATGGCCGGGGTCGGATCGATTCCGGCGATGAGGGCGTAGGAGCCGCTCGCCGCCAGCATTTCCAGGAAACGGCCCGTGCCGAAGCCAATCTCCAGCACCGCGCCGCGCGCCGGCAGGCCCTGTATCGCCTCGCGATAGGCGGCGGCGTTCATCGCCTCCATGAGCCGGCCGAACAGCTTTGTGGGCGTCATCGCCAGGTGGCGCTTGCTCATGGCGGAGGGCCATTCTTCTTTCGCCCGCCGGTCCGCGCCGGCGCGCGCGGTTGCGCCCTGCCTTGCGCGCCGGCGGACAGCCGCTCGCACACGAGGCGCAGCACGGCCGCCGTCGATGCGAGCGCCGAGCCATCGATCCCCGCGAAGAGGCCGGCGACCAGCGGCGCCTCGGCATTGCGGATCGCCGCGGTCATGGCGGCGCCGCGCCGGGTGAGCGCAATGAGCGGCGCCCGTCGGTGCCCAGGGTTCGGCAGGGCGGCCAGAAGCCCCATGGCGATCAGATCGTCCACCGCGCGTTGCAGATACTGCCGCGAGACCCGCCTCTCTCTCGCCATCTGCGAGACCGTCCGCGGCGTCTGCGCGGCGGCCGTGACCAGGATGGACCGGAGCGCCGAGTTGAGGCCGCGCGATGCGTGCAGCGCGTCCCCGGCCGCGGTGAGCCGCAGCACCGCAAGCGGGAGAAGGTTCACGATGTCGGCGGCGTCCGTTCCCATGATGACACCTTAGGTGACAATTCAGGATTGTCAACCAAGGTGTCATTTCCGCCGCCGCTCGCCCCTGCGCGCGGGTCCAGTCCATGAACCAGTTCTCCTCCCAGCTCGCGCCGCCGCCGCGCGACACGCCCTGGCGCTGGCGGCACGACGAGGGCGTGATGCGGTCCCAGACGCCTCTGACCCGGATCGGCGTATCGAGCAGGCGCAGCCCCATGCCCGAGGAGACCCGGGCGGGGGAGCGGCTTCAGCCTGCTCGACGGCCGTCGCACGCGTCTGACCGGGCTTTCGCCCGTCACGCCGGGCGCTGATTGCGCACATGGTGCGGCGCGTCAGGGAAACGATCTGACGCGTCGCCTTGGCTTGCCGGAACGTAATTTTGTGTCTTGTCGGCGACATTATTCGGCGAATCGTGTCCCAATCCCCTTGTGCGGTGCAAAAATTGGGTTGCAGCCGACGCAAAACTGACGAATCCTCAGTCTGCCGTTTGCGCAAAGGCCATGAGAGCCGCGCGGCGCTTCATTGGAGGGGTTTCGACGATGGCGACGACTGCCGAGGCGGCGATGGCTGCGAACGGGCCTAAGGATCTCTACGAGATCGGCGAGATTCCGCCGCTCGGCCATGTCCCGAAGAACATGTACGCCTGGGCCATCCGCAAGGACCGCCACGGCGAGCCGGAAAAGTCCTTCCAGGTCGAGGTCGTGCCCACCTGGGAACTCGACAGCCACGACGTGCTCGTCCTCGTGATGGCGGCGGGCGTCAACTACAACGGCGTCTGGGCCGGTCTCGGCACCCCCATCTCGCCCATCGACGGCCACAAGCTGCCCTATCACATCGCCGGATCGGACGCGGCCGGCATCGTCTGGGCGGTCGGCTCCAAGGTGAAGCGCTGGAAGGTCGGCGACGAGGTCGTCGTGCACTGCAACCAGGACGACGGCGACGACGAGGAGTGCAACGGCGGCGACCCGATGTTCTCGCCCAGCCAGCGCATCTGGGGCTACGAGACGCCGGACGGCGCCTTCGCCCAGTTCGCCCGCGTCCAGGACCGCCAGCTCATGGAGCGGCCGCGCCACCTGACGTGGGAAGAGTCGGCCTGCTACACGCTCACCCTCGCCACCACCTACCGCATGTTCTTCGGCCACCGGCCGCACATCCTGCGCCCCGGCCACAACGTGCTGATCTGGGGCGCCTCGGGCGGCCTCGGCTCGTTCGCCATCCAGCTCTGCGCCGTCTCGGGCGCCAACGCGATCGGCGTCATCTCGGACGAATCCAAGCGCGACTTCGTGCTGAGCCTCGGCGCCAAGGGTGTCATCAACCGCAAGGACTTCAACTGCTGGGGCCAGATGCCCCAGGTCGGCACCCCCGAATACGACGCCTGGACCAAGGAAGCGCGCAAGTTCGGCAAGGCGATCTGGGACATCACCGGCAAGGGCAACGACGTCGACATGGTGTTCGAGCACCCCGGCGAATCGACCTTCCCGGTCTCCTGCCTGGTCGTGAAGCGCGGCGGGATGGTCGTCTTCTGCGCCGGCACCACCGGCTACAACCTCACCTTCGATGCCCGCTATGTCTGGATGCGCCAGAAGCGCGTGCAGGGCTCGCACTTCGCCAACTACCTCCAGGCGAGCCAGGCCAACCGCCTGGTGGTCGAGCGCCGCATCGATCCCTGCATGTCGGAAGTCTTCTCCTGGGCCGACATCCCCAAGGCGCACACCAAGATGTGGAAGAACGAGCACCTGCCCGGCAACATGGCCGTGCTGGTGAACGCCCCCCGCACCGGGCTGCGTACGCTGGAAGACGTGATCGAGGCGACCGGCGGCTGACGCCGGCCGGTCCGCCTTGCCGCCATGCGCCTGAAGCGCGTCCTGCTCAGCGTCCATAAATGGGTCGCGGTGATCGTCGGCGTCCAGCTGCTCGTCTGGACTCTGAGCGGCCTCGTCATGTCGTTCCTGCCGATCGAAAAGGTGCGCGGCGAGGACCACATCGCCGCGCAGACGCCGCTTCTTCTGGACGGCCGCGACGGCCTCATTGGCGCGGACGCGGCGATCGCCGCTTCGGGCGGCGGCGTGACGGCGGCGACGCTGACCCATGTCGCGGGCGACCCGGTATGGGAACTGCGCAAGGCGGATGGCGGCACGGCCCTCGTCGATGCGCGCGGCGGCGCGCTGATCTCCCCCATCGGCGAGGCGCTCGCCCGGCGCGTCGCTGCGGCCGATTTCTCCGGCGAGGGCGCGATCGTCTCGGCGGAGCTCGTGACAGCCGAGGGCGGCGACTATCGCGGCCGCCTGCCCGCCTGGCACGTCAGTTTCGCCGACCCCGACGAAACGCGCCTCTACGTCGCCGCGAACGACGGGCGCGTCAGCGCCCGGCGCAATGCGACATGGCGCTTCTACGATTTCTTCTGGATGCTCCACATCATGGACTACGAGACGCGCGAGGACTTCAACACGCCGTGGCTGGTCCTGTTCGCGCTGGGCGGTCTGACCGTCGCGCTCTCCGGCGTGCCGCTGCTGTGGTACGGCGTCGTGCGCCCGCTTCTGGCGGGCCGGCGCCGGCGCTATGCCGGATGACGCGACCGTCGCGCCCGCAGGATCGCGGCGTTGAATTCGCCGCCGAACAGCAGCACCACGGCGGTGAAGTAGAGGAACACGAGCGCGATCATGCCGGTCGCCAGCCCGGCATAGGTGGTGACGTAGTTCGTCGCGAAGCTGTCGAGATACCAGCCGAAGCCGAAGCCGCCGCCGACCCAGCCGGCCAGCGTCACCAGGATGCCCGGCCAGATGTCGGCGAGCCGCCGCCAGCCCGACGGCAGCCAGAAATGCGCGATGATCAGCGCCGAGATGATGACCAGCGTCGCGATCGTGAAGCGCAGCATGGTGACGAGGCCGGAGAAGGGTCCGAGCCAGGTGACATAGGCGGTCAGCGTGCGCCACAGCACCGGGCCGAGCACGATGAGGAAGGCGAGCGTGAGCAGCATCGCCGCGCCCAGCACCACGAAGCCGATGGACTCCAGACGCGTCAGCATCCAGTGCCGCGTCTCCGCCGCTCCGTAGGCGCGGTTGAGGCCGATGCGCACCGACTGCACCGCGTTCGACGAGAAATAGAGCGCCAGCACCGAGCCGATCGTCAGCAGGTCGCGGCGCTGGCCGGTGAGGACGTTCATCACCTCGTCGGCGAGACGCTCGCCGACCTGCGGCGGCCACGAGGCGAGCACCAGGTCGGCCGCCGCGCGGGCCAGTTCCTCGCTGCCCAGCATGGAAGCGACCGCCGTCACGATGATGAGGAACGGGAACAGGCTCATCAGCATCGCCAGCGCGATGTCGCTGGCGATCGCCCAGTTGTCGTTGCCGACGAAGCGCCAGACCGCGTCCATGACGATGCGGTAGACTCGCGCGATGAAGCCGTTCTGGATCATGCCCGCAGGCGCCGTCCTTTGCTGTGCCCTACGGGAGTAGCCCGCCCGGCGCCGCGCCGCAACGCGCCCTGCCGCCACGGAACGCCGCATCCCGCGTTCGCATCCCGTCGTAGCCTTGATATGACACGCCCGCCCTGGAGATACGCGACATGACCGCACACGATCCGATCGCCGCCGCCGCATCTGCGACCGAGGCCGCCGAACGGCTGCTGGCCGCCGCGAAGACCGCTGTGCGCGGGCGCGTCTCGCAGGACGGCAAGGTCTCGGCAAAGCTGTTCGAAAGGGAGCAGCACGCGACCCACGGCCTCGCCTGGCTGGCGACCTATGTGGAATCGCTGCGCCAGATGCGCCGCTGGGCGCAGCATCTGTCGGCCGATGGCCGCTTCGGCGAGATCGAGACCCTGATCCTCACCCTCGCCGTCGCCGAATACGCCAATCAGATCGCCTTCGGCATCCCGATGAGCCAGAACGAAATCGTGCGCCCCGCCGATCTCGGCCTCGGCGGCGATGACGTGACGGCCTTCGTCAAGGCCTGCGGCGCGGTGCTGGGCGCCGGCACGCCGGAGGCGCGCGCCCGCCTCGCCGTGCTGATCGCCGAGCATCCCGCGGCCTCCAGCCACGGCACCACCGGGCTCGACGAGACCATGGAGATGATCCGCGACCAGTTCCGCAAGTTCGCCGACGAGAAGGTCGTGCCGCACGCCCATGGCTGGCATCTGCGCGACGAGTTCATTCCGATGCCGGTGGTGGAGGAGATGGGCGCGCTCGGCGTCTTCGGTCTCACCATCCCGGAGGAATTCGGCGGCTCGGGCCTCTCCAAGACCGCGATGTGCGTCGTCTCGGAGGAACTGAGCCGCGGCTATATCGGCGTCGGCTCGCTGGGCACGCGCAGCGAGATCGCCGCCGAGCTCATCATTTGCGGCGGCACGGCGGAGCAGAAGTCCCACTGGTTGCCGAAGATCGCCTCGGGCGAGATCCTTCCCACCGCCGTCTTCACCGAGCCCAATACCGGCTCCGACCTCGGCAGCCTGCGCACCCGCGCGGTGAGGGAGGGCGATGTCTGGAAGATCACCGGCAACAAGACCTGGATCACCCACGCCGCCCGCGCCGACGTGATGACCGTGCTGGTGCGCACCGATCCCGATGCGCCCGGCTACAAGGGCCTCTCGATGCTGCTCGCCCCCAAGCCGCGCGGCGGCGACGAGGAGCACTTCCCCGTCGCCGGCATGACCGGCGGCGAGATCGGCGTGCTCGGCTATCGCGGCATGAAGGAATACGAGATCGGCTTCGACGGCTTCGAGGTGCCGGCCGCCAACCTGCTGGGCGGCGAGGAGGGCCAGGGCTTCAAGCAACTCATGCAGACCTTCGAATCGGCCCGCATCCAGACCGCCGCCCGCGCCGTCGGCGTCGCGCAATGCGCGCTGGAACTCGGCCTGCGCTACGCGCTCGACCGCATCCAGTTCGGCAAGGCGCTGATCGCCTTCCCGCGCGTCTCCAACAAGCTCGCGCTGATGGCCGTCGAGATCATGATCGCCCGCCAGATGACCTATTTCGCCGCGCGCGAGAAGGACGAGGGCCGGCGCTGCGACCTGGAAGCCGGCATGGCGAAGCTGCTGGGCGCCCGCGTCGCCTGGGCGGCGGCCGACAACGCGCTGCAGATCCACGGCGGCAACGGCTTCGCCCTGGAATACCCGATCAGCCGCGTGCTCTGCGACGCGCGCATCCTCAACATCTTCGAGGGCGCCGCCGAGGTGCAGGCCATGGTCATCGCAAGGCGCCTGCTCGAAGACGGCGCCAACTAGAGCATCATCCGAAGAAGTGGACACCGGTTCTTCGAAAAGATGATGCTCAATCAACAAAACTCCGGAATGGCCGCATGAGCCCCGCCTATGTCAGGCGCCGCCGGGCGCAGGACGCCTGGGCGCGCGATCTGACGCCGCCCCACCCGCTCTGGCTGATGGCCGAAGGGCGCGGCTTCCTGGAACTGGGGCTCTTCTTCGCGACGCGGCCCCTGCTGAAGGCCCGCCTGCCGCATGGCGAGGGTCAGCCGGTGCTGGTCCTGCCCGGCCTCGGGGCGAGCGACATGTCGACCGCACCGATGCGCGGCCTGATGCGCGAGCTGAACTACGCCGCCCATCCCTGGAAGCTCGGCCGCAACATGGGCCTGCGCAGCGGCCTCGTCGCCGCGATGAAGGCCCGCATCGACGAGCTCCATGCCCGCTATGGCGGCCGCAAGGTGACGCTGGTCGGCTGGAGCCTCGGCGGCACCTTCGCGCGCGAGCTCGCCAAGATGTGCCCCGAGAAGATCCGCCAGGTGATCACCCTCGGCAGCCCCTTCTCGCGCGCCGCCGGTTCGAGCAACGCCAAACGCGTCTATGAATGGGCGAGCGGCGAGAAGGCGGAGCGGCACGATCTGTTCGAGGGCCTGCCGACGCCGCCGCCGGTGCCCACCACCTCGATCTACTCGCGCACCGACGGCATCGTCGCCTGGCAGGCGAGCCGCAACGCGCCGGGGGCCGAGGTGGAAAACATCGAGGTGCCGGGCAGCCATATCGGCCTCGGCCACAATCCGCTGGCGCTCTACGCCCTGTTCGACCGCATGGCGCAGAAGGAAGGCGCCTGGACGCCCTTCACCCGCCACTCCGGCCGCCGCCGCATCTTCTTCCGCGACCCCGAGCGGGGCTGAGCCGTCAGTCGATCGAAGCCCGCCATTCCTCGGCCAGCACGGCATAGACGAGCGCGCTCGTCCATTCGCCCTTGACCCAGGCGTTCTTCACGAAATGCGCCTCGCGGCGCATGCCGAGCTTTTCCATGATCCGCGCCGAGGCGGCGTTGCGCGCGTCGCAGGTCGCGGTGATGCGCCTGAGTCCAAACGCCTCGAAGCCGAGCGCCATCATCGCCCGCGCCGCCTCGGTGCCCAGGCCGCGCCCGTGGAACCCGGCCGCGAGAATGTAGCCGATCTCGCCGTTGCCGTCGGCGTTGGCCATCTGCATCAACGAGACCTCGCCCGCCAGCGCGCCGCTCGCTTTGTCCACCAGCGCCAGCGCCAGATAGTCGGCGCCCGGCACCGCTGCTCCGCCGGCGCGCCGCTTGGCGAACGCCTCGCGCGATTGCTCCGGCGTGCGCGGCCCCCAGTGGAGAAAGCGCGTCAGTGCAGGATCGCCCATCATCGCGGCCGCAGCCTCGAAATCGGCATCGGTGAAGGGGCGCAGGATCAGCGACGGCGTTCGGGCGAGAGCGGTCATCGGCGCGCTATAGCCCGGCCCGCCCGCACCTGTCAGGGAGGCTGCCGAGTCCTGCGCCGGAACGCCGCAGCGCGGCCCGCTTGAAGGCGGGGCGCGCGGCGCCCACGTCCTCTGCACTTCCCCCATAGACCGCTCGCGCGGCCGTCCGTTCACGGAGCCACCCCATGCGCATGAAGAAATTCGGCCGCACCGGCCTTGTCGTTTCCGAAATCTGCTTCGGCACCATGACCTTCGGCGGCGACGGCTTCTGGAAGGTGGTCGGCGAACAGGGCCAGGGCGAAGCCGACGCGCTGGTCAGGACGGCGGTCGATGCCGGCGTCAATTTCTTCGACACCGCCAATGTCTATTCCAACGGCCAGAGCGAGGCGATCCTCGGCCAGGCGATCGACAATCTGGGCCTGCAGCGCGATCAGATCGTGGTGGCGACCAAGGTGCATGGCCGCATGGGGCCGGGCGTCAACGAGGGTGGGCAGAGCCGCGCCCATATCCTCTCCTCCGTCGACAAGAGCCTGAAGCGGCTGAAGCTCGACCACGTCGATCTCTACCAGACCCACGGCTACGACCCGCTGACCCCCATCGAGGAGACGATGGAGGCGCTGAACGACGTCGTCCGCGCCGGCAAGGCGCGCTATGTCGGCTTCTGCAACCTGCCCGCCTGGTACGCGATGAAGGCGAACGCCCATGCCGCGAGACGCGGCTTCGCCCGCTACGAGAGCGCGCAGGTCTACTACACCGTCGCCGGGCGCGACATCGAGCGCGAGATCGTGCCCTTCGCCGAGGACCAGGGCCTCGCCATCATGCCGTGGTCGCCGCTAGCCGGCGGGCTGCTGTCGGGCAAGTTCCTGCGCGACGGCAAGGGTCCGCAGGGGAGCCGCCGCGCCGCCTTCGACTTTCCGATCGTCGACAAGGACCGCGCCTTCGACGTCATCGAGGCGATGCAGCCGATCGCCGCCGCGCATGGCGTCTCGGTCGCCCGCATCGCGCTCGCCTGGCTGCTGCATCAACGGCACGTGACCTCGGTCATCATCGGCGCCAAGACCGGCGAGCAGCTCGCCGACAATCTCGCCGCCGCCGAGGTCAAGCTGAACGCGGACGAGCTGAAGGCGCTGAACGAGGCGAGCGCCCTGCCGCGCGAGTATCCCGGCTGGATGCTCGAGCGCCAGAGCGGCGACCGCCGCGGCCTTGTCGGCTAGGGGCGGCGCGCCACGGCGATGAGCGCCGTCGAGGGGATCGGCAGCAATTCGCCCACGCGCTCGCGCGCCGCGCGGTCGCGGATCGCCTCCAGCACCAGGGCCTTCTGCGCATCGTCCAGCGCCCGCCAGACCGGGATCATGGCGAAGAGCCGTCCCGCATCGTCGAGGATCTCCACCTTCAGATTGAAGGCGTGGGTCATCTCGGTGACGAGGGGATCGGCGAAGCCGGCCTCGATCATGGCGGCAGAAAGCCGCCCGGGATCGGCGAGCGCGGTGAGGCCCGACCAGGGAATGGGCTGTTCCATCTCGGGAAACAGCGCCGCGCAGGTCTCGGACAGCAGCAGACTGGTCGCCGCGCCGCTCGGATTGCGCCAGGCTGCGACGGCGGCCGCGCCGCCTGGCCTGACGACCCGCGCCATTTCCGACAGCCCGGCCCGCCAGTCGGCAAACAGCATCACGCCGAAGATCGAGACGGCGGCGTCGAAGGCGGCGCCGGGGAGATCGAGCGCCTGGCCGTCCATCTGCCGCGCCACGATGTTCGGCAGGCCATGCGCCCGCACCCGCTCGATCATGCCATGCGAGAAGTCGATGGCCGTCACCGACATCCCCTTGCGCGCCGCCGCCAGCGCCGCGGCACCGGTACCGGTCGCGACGTCGAGCAGGCGCTGTCCCGGCCGGAGGTCCAGCATCGCCAGCGCCGCTTCGGCGAAGAAGCCGGTGAACGGCGCGGCCTGCGCCTCGTAGTTGGCGACGGCGCTGTCCCAGTAGGCAGGGTCGGTCGGATCCGGATCGGTCATGACAGGCTCTCCAGGACCTGCGGATTGCAGGCGGGGCGTTCTTCATGTCATGTAACATTAAAAGTGTCGAGTCTTTCCGGTGGCCTTCCGGATGCGAGGTTCCGACAGTCGCGCCATGAGACAGGACAGCCGCCTCTCCCGCATGCTCCACGTGCTGCTCCACATGGCGCGGATGGAGGGGCCTGCGACCTCCGACACCATCGCCGTCATGCTGGGCACCAATCCGGTCGTTGTGCGCCGGACGATGGCCGGCCTGCGCAAGGCCGGCTATGTGCGCTCCGAAAAGGGCCATCGCGGCGGCTGGACCATCGCCTGCGACCTCGGCGCCGTGTCGCTGCTCGACATCCACCGTGCGGTCGGGGGACCGCGCCTCTTCGCCATCGGGACCGAAGCGGACCATCCGGACTGCGCGGTCGAGCGCGCCGTCAACACGGCGCTGGGCGGGGCGCTGCGCGATGCCGAGGCGCTGCTGCTGAAGCGCCTCGGCGCGATCAGCCTCGCCGAGCTGGCGGCGGCCTTCGATGCGCGCATCAGGGACGTCACGACGGGCGCGGGAATGTGCTCCTGAGCGGCCGAGTGGCGCGTCGGCCTAGGCGCGGGACGCCGGCTACGCTACACCGCGCGCCATGAGCGGAAATGTCCTTGTCGCAATCGCCGCCGGCGCGGTCTTCCTGGTCCTCTGTGCCGGCCTCTATTCGCTGTTCCGGGGCGGCGAGTTCGCGCGGTCGAACTCCAACCGGCTGATGCGGCTGCGCGTCCTGCTGCAGTTCGTCGCGATCCTCATCATCATGACGGTGTTGTATTTCCGCGATTGAATCCCCTCTTATTGTGCGCCGCAGCAGCGCGGCCGGGAACGGGGGGTTCTGGATGGTTGTCCTCAACCGGATCTATACGAAGACCGGCGATGCCGGCGAGACCGGACTGGTGACCGGCGTGCGCGTCCCCAAGGACGATCTGCGCATCGCCTGCTACGGCACGGTGGACGAGACCAACGCGGCGGTCGGCCTCGCCCGGCTGGGGACGACCGGTCTGCTCGACCAGATGCTGGCCCGCATCCAGAACGACCTTTTCGACCTCGGCGCCGACCTCGCGACGCCTGAAGAGCCCGCCCCGGCCTTCGCCGCCCTGCGCGTCGTCGAGGCTCAGGTCGAGCGCCTGGAGGCCGAGATCGACCAGATGAACGACTACATGGCCCCGCTTTCCAGCTTCGTCCTGCCCGGCGGGACCCCGGCGGCAGCCCATCTGCACCTCGCGCGCACCGTCTGCCGCCGGGCCGAGAGGCTGGCCGTGGAACTGGCGCGGCGGGAAAAAGTGGGGGCGGCGGCGGTCAGATACCTCAACCGCCTGTCTGACCATTTCTTCGTCGCCGCCCGCTATGCCAACGACAAGGGCGCCAAGGACGTTCTCTGGGTGCCCGGGGCCAATCGAGGCTGACGCAGCGTCCGCATTGACTCGAGGACCCGCTTTCTTGATGGTGCGCCGCACAATCGCGGGGGCGGACTTGAAGGCGGGGGCTTTGGCCTATAACGCCTGTCCGGCTCCGCGTCGCGGATGCGTGCGCCGGACTTGAGCGGGCGGCGCGTACCCCGTGCGGAGCGAGACGAACAGCCGGAGCCTTGTCGGATATGAAGATCCTGGTGCCCGTGAAGCGGGTGGTCGATTACAACGTGAAAGTCCGCGTCAAGAGCGACGGCACGGGCGTGGACCTCGCCAATGTGAAGATGTCCATGAATCCCTTCGACGAAATCGCCGTCGAAGAGGCGATCCGCCTGAAGGAGAAGGGCATCGCGACCGAGATCGTCGCCGTCTCCATCGGCCCGCAGCAGGCGCAGGAGACCATCCGCACCGCCCTCGCCATGGGCGCCGACCGCGGCATCCTGGTGAAGGCCGAGGGCGAGATCGAGCCGCTGACGGTCGCCAAGATCCTCAAGGCCGTCGCCGAGGCCGAACAGCCTGGCCTCATCATCGTCGGCAAGCAGGCGATCGACGACGATTCCAACCAGACTGGCCAGATGCTGGCCGCCCTGCTCGGCTGGAGCCAGGGCACCTTCGCCTCGAAGGTGCTGCCCGAGGGCGACAGCGTGACCGTCACCCGCGAGATCGACGGCGGCCTGCAGACCGTGAAGCTGAAGCTGCCGGCGGTGGTCTCCACCGATCTGCGCCTCAACGAGCCGCGCTACGCCTCGCTGCCCAACATCATGAAGGCCAAGAAGAAGCCGATCGACGAGAAGTCGCCGGCCGACTACGGCGTCGATCCGGCGCCGCGCCTGAAGGTCCTCAACGTCGCCGAGCCGCCCAAGCGGGCCGGCGGCGCCAAGGTGAAGACCGTGCAGGAGCTGGTCGAGAAGCTGAAGAACGAAGCGGGAGTGCTCTGATATGACGGCGCTGGTTCTTGCCGAACACGACAACGCGACCCTGAAGGACGCGACCGCCAAGACCGTCGCAGCGGCGGCCAAGCTGGGCGGCGGCGTGCATGTTCTGGTCGTCGGCGCCAATGCGCGCGGTGCCGCCGACGCGGCGGCCAAGCTGGCGGGCGTCGAGAAGGTCCTTCTCGCCGAAGGCGATGCCTATGCCCACCAGCTGGCCGAACCGGTCGCCGCGCTGATCGTCGGCCTCGCCCCCGCCTATGGCGCGATCCTCGCGCCCGCCACCGCCAACGGGAAGAACATCCTGCCGCGCGTCGCCGCGCTGCTCGACGTCGCCCAGATCAGCGAGATCCTCTCGGTCGAAGGCCCCGACACCTTCACCCGCCCGATCTATGCCGGCAACGCCATCCAGACCGTCCAGTCGTCCGACCGCATCAAGGTCATGACCGTGCGCACCACCGCCTTCAAGGCGGTCGAGGCGACCGGCGCGGCCGCGGTCGAGACCGTCGCGGCGGCGGCCGATCCCGGCCTCTCGGCCCATCTCGGCGACGAGATCGCGAAGTCGGAGCGTCCCGAACTCGTCTCGGCCAAGATCATCGTCTCGGGCGGCCGGGCGCTCGGCAGCGCGGAAAACTTCGTCACCTATATCGAGCCGCTGGCCGACGCGCTGGGCGCGGCGGTGGGCGCCTCGCGCGCCGCGGTGGACGCGGGCTACGTTCCCAACGACTATCAGGTCGGCCAGACCGGCAAGGTCGTCGCGCCGGAACTCTATGTCGCGCTCGGCATTTCAGGCGCCATTCAGCATCTGGCCGGCATGAAGGACAGCAAGGTGATCGTCGCCATCAACAAGGACGAGGAAGCCCCGATCTTCCAGGTGGCGGATTACGGCCTGGTCGGCGATCTCTTCAAGCTGGCCCCGGAACTGAAGGCCGAACTCGAAGCCCAGGGCGTCGGCAAGCGCTGACGCCTCCTCAAACCCTGCGAGTGCGAAGCTGACATGAGCATTTCCTTGAAGCGCATCGGCGTCATCGGCGCCGGCCAGATGGGCAACGGCATCGCCCATGTCAGCGCGCTCGCCGGGTATGACGTCGTCCTCAACGATCTGACCGAGGAGCGCCTGCAGCAGGGGCTCGAGGTCATCAGGCTGAACCTCACCCGCCAGGCCTCGCGCGGCCAGGTGACGGGAGAGGCGATGGACGCGGCGCTGAGGCGCATCAGCACGAGCGTCAGCCTCGACGATTTCGCCGACGTCGATCTCGCCATCGAGGCGGCGACCGAGGACGAGCAGGTCAAGCGCAAGATCTTCCAGGCCCTCTGCCCCAAGCTGAAGCCCGAGGCGCTGCTCGCCACCAACACCTCCTCGATCTCGATCACCCGCCTCGCAGCGGCGACCGACCGGCCCGAGCGCTTCATGGGCCTGCACTTCATGAACCCGGTGCCGGTCATGAAGCTGGTCGAGGTCATCCGCGGCATCGCCACCGAGGACGCCGCCTTCCAGGCGATGCTCGACTTCGCCAAGTCGCTCGGCAAGACCAGCGCCTATGCCGAGGACTTCCCGGCCTTCATCGTCAACCGCATCCTGCTGCCGATGATCAACGAGGCGATCTACACGCTCTACGAGGGCGTCGGAAACGTCGATGCGATCGACACCGCGATGCGGCTGGGCGCCAACCATCCCATGGGCCCGCTCCAGCTCGCCGACTTCATCGGCCTCGACACCTGCCTGTCGATCATGCAGGTGCTCTATGACGGCCTCGCCGACAGCAAGTACCGGCCCTGCCCTCTGCTGGTGAAATATGTCGAGGCCGGCTGGCTCGGCCGCAAGGCCGGCCGCGGCTTCTACGACTACCGCGGCGAGAAGCCCGTCCCGACGCGCTGAGGGCGGCCGGTGAGCCTCACCAGCCGATCAGCTTCTCGTAGTAGGCGACCGATCCGGCGAGAAAGACGATCGGCACGCCGACCTGCAGCCAGCCTTGCCCCCGGAACCCCGCCGCTGCGATGGCCAGCACAGCAAACGTCGCCTGCATGATCGCATCGACCGGCACGCTGGACTCGCCCGGAAACAGATCCCCGTAGAGCGCGGCCTGGACTATCGCCAGCACCATGAAGGCGGCAAACGCAATCGCGTACTTGCCGCCATTGGCGTCGTGGAAGGCCTTCAGGTTGATCGTTTCGCCGTCGCGAACGGCCGGCGTCGCCAGACCGCAGGCCAGGAAGGCTGCGATCGCCAGCATCAGGGGCGGTAGCGCCGTCGAGATGTGCATCTCGTAGCTCTCGTGATAGCTCCACGACTTGATCCAGAACGAGACCTGCAGGTTGAAGATCGCTGCCGCCCACAGGGCATAGCGCCAGGAGAAGACGACACGGTCGCTCTCCTGCAGAAGCCGGGCGACGGTGGCGAGCAGCGTCGTCACGCCGAGCGAAACGACGAACGACAGCAGCACCGTGAAGTAGTCGAAGTCCGACATTAGCCCCCTCGCGCCCGTCGATAGCGGAGCCGGAAGGGCGGCACGGCGGCAGGTCGAACGCAAGAGCGCAGCGCGAATCTTGAGGATGACAAGATTTGTCACCCTGCTCGGTCATCCTCTATCTCACCGAAGACGGAGACCGCCATGCCCCTCGCTCTCGCCCGCCGCGCCGCCCGCCCCGCCGCACCCCTGCCCTTCGCCGATGCCGACGCCGATCCCCAGGCCGAATGGCTGGAGACCCGGATCGGCAACGCGCCGCTGTTCGAGACGCCCTTCACCGGCGATGCCGGCCTCATCCCGATCCGCACCACACGCGCGCTGAAAGACGCGAGCGACGTCTTCCAGAACGGGATGTGGCAGCGGCTCGACTGGTTCCTGGACGGTCAGGAGGCCTGCTTCCTCACCGCCGGGCCGGTGAAGGCGGCGATCACGCTGCGCACCGATCCGCTCTATGGCTGGTCGGTGCGCGAGATCGTCGGCCCCGGCAACGCGCCGCTGCCGCCGGCGGTGGAGCGGAAGATCGTCGAACGGCTGGGCGAAGCCGGCTTCCACCGCCGCGCCCGTTCGTTTCCGCTGTAGCGCAGAGAGAGCCAAGGCCGGCCCTTCTCCCCCTTGGGGGGGGGGGAGAAGTCCCTCGCGGCACGCGAGGGGATGAGGGGGCGGCCGCAGCCGCTACTTCGTCCGGTTGGCCAGCGTATCGAGCTGCTTCTTCATGGCGTCGAGCTGCGCCTTGAGATCCGAGATCTCGTCGGGGTCGGCGGCCTTGGGGGATTCCGCGCCTTCCGGTTCGGCCGGGGCATCGGAGCCGCGGCCGAAGCGGCCGAACGGCGAGAACATCTTGAGGGCCCGCTGGAACATCTGGACGTTCTGGCGCGCCAGGTCCTCGAAGCCCGAGACGCCGAGCGGCAGCTTGCCGCCGAAGGCATCGGCGATGCCGTGGCGCACGCTTTCGGCATTCTTGGCGAGGCCCTCCATGCTCATCTCCAGATAGGAGGGCACGAAAGCCTGCAGCCGGTCGCCGTAGAATTTGATCAGCTGGCGCAGGAAGGCGATCGGCAGCATGGTCTGGCCCTGCTTGCCCTCTTCCTCGAAGATGATCTGGGCCAGCACCGAGCGGGTGATGTCGTCACCCGACTTGGCGTCGTAGACGTTGAACTCGACGCCTTCCTTGACCATGTCGCGCAGGTGCTCGAGCGTCACGTAGCTCGACGTCGCCGTGTTGTAGAGGCGCCGGTTCGCGTATTTCTTGATCGTGATGGGGCCTTCGCCCCCCTTTTTTCCGGCGGCCATAACATCCCCCTGACTTATTGCGCTGCCAAAGGCATCGCGCTGCAACAACGCTAGTCGTCAGGGGTTTGGCTGTCTAGGCCGTTGCCGCGCTGCGAAATGCTGCGCAGCATGAATTGGATGCCGCGCGCGCAGCATAGTGCCCTGACGCATCCCAGGATGGACGAGAACGGCGCCCGGCGCAATAATATCGTTGCGTCAACCGCCTCACATTCATTTCATTATTTCGCAAACGGGCGACAAAATGTCATTTACCGCGCGGCGTCTTCGGGGCAATAGTGCGCCCGCGTTCGCGGCCGCCAGAGGCCCGCAGATCAGGAGGATGCCATGTCCGACGTCGTCATCGTCTCGGCCGCCCGTACGGCGGTCGGCTCGTTCAACGGCAGCTTCGGCGCCGTGCCTGCCCATGTGCTGGGGGCGACCGCCGTCAAGGAAGTGCTGGCCCGCGCCAAGGTCGAGGCCGCCGAGGTCTCTGAGGTCATCCTCGGCCAGATCCTGACCGCCGGCCAGGGCCAGAACCCGGCCCGTCAGGCTGCGATCGGGGCCGGCCTGCCGGTCGAGGTCCCGGCCTGGAACATGAACCAGCTCTGCGGCTCGGGCCTGCGCGCCGTCGCCCTCGGCTACCAGGCGATCCTCAACGGCGACAGCGAGATCGTCGTCGCCGGCGGCCAGGAATCGATGAGCCAGGCCCCGCACGCCGCCTATCTGCGGGCCGGGCAGAAGATGGGCGACCTCGGCTTCATTGACACGATGATCAAGGACGGCCTCTGGGACGCCTTCAACGGCTATCACATGGGCATGACCGCCGAGAACGTCGCCCGCGAGTGGCAGATCACCCGCGAGGAGCAGGATCGCTTCGCCGTCGCCTCGCAGAACAAGGCCGAGGCCGCCCGCAAGGCCGGCAAATTCAAGGACGAGATCGTCCCCGTCGTGCTCAAGGGCAAGAAGGGCGACACCATCGTCGATACCGACGAATTCATCCGCGACGGCGTGACCTATGAGGCGATCTCGGGCCTCAAGCCGGCCTTCATGCGCGACGGCGGCACGGTGACCGCGGCCAACGCCAGCGGCATCAACGACGGCGCCGCCGCCGTCGTGCTGATGAGCGCCAAGGAAGCCGAGCGGCGCGGCCTCACCCCGCTCGCCCGCATCAAGTCGTGGGCCAGCGTCGGCGTCGATCCCAAGGTGATGGGCTCGGGGCCGATCCCGGCTTCCCGCGCCGCGCTGAAGAAGGCCGGCTGGAGCGCCGCCGACCTCGACCTCGTCGAGGCCAACGAGGCTTTCGCGGCGCAGGCCTGCGCGGTCAACAAGGACATGGCCTGGGATCCGGCCAAGGTGAACGTCAACGGCGGCGCCATCGCCATCGGCCACCCGATCGGCGCCTCGGGCGCCCGCGTCCTGGTGACGCTGCTGCACGAGATGGCCAAGCGCGACGCGAAGAAGGGCCTCGCCACGCTGTGCATCGGCGGCGGCATGGGCATCGCGCTGACGGTGGAACGCTAGAGGCCGCTCGAAGAAAAATCGGTAAGGGAGGACGCGATGTCCAAGGTTGCGTTGGTGACGGGCGGTACGCGAGGGATCGGCGAGGCGATCTCCAAGGGATTGAAGGCGGCGGGCTATACGGTCGTCGCCAACTATTCCGGCAATGACGAGGCGGCGGCGAAGTTCAAGGCCGAAACCGGCATCGAGGTCCGCAAGTTCGACGTCGGCGACTACGAGGCGACCGCCGCGGCGATCGCCCAGATCGAGGCCGATCTCGGCCCGGTCGAGATCCTCGTCAACAATGCCGGCATCACCCGCGACGGCTTTCTGCACAAGATGACGCCTGAGCAGTGGCGCGAGGTCATCCGCGTCGATCTCGACAGCGTCTTCAACACCTCGCGCGCGGTGATCGAGGGCATGCGCACGCGCGGCTTCGGCCGCATCGTCAACATCTCCTCGATCAACGGCCAGAAGGGCCAGATCGGCCAGTCGAACTATTCCGCCGCCAAGGCCGGGATCATCGGCTTCACCAAGGCGTTGGCCCAGGAAGGCGCGGCCAAGGGCATCACCGTCAACGTGATCTGCCCCGGCTACATCAACACCGAGATGGTGGCGGCGATGAAGCCCGAGGCGCTCGCCAAGGTGGTCGCCACCATCCCGGTCGGCCGCCTCGGCGAAGCCGACGAGATCGCCCGCGGCGTGCTGTTCCTGGTCCAGGACCCCGGCTTCATGAACGGCTCGACCCTCACCATGAACGGCTCGCAGTACATCGCGGGCTGAGGCACCGGCGCCCATCGACCGGCGCGGGCGGCGATGGCGGGGGAAACCCCGCCATTTGCGTGTCCGCGCCGCTGCGGCCGTCCCCCGCACCTCGCGCGAATATGACCTCGGGCGTCATTGCCGGGGCGGCCGCCTCCGGCGCATCGTCGGCCCGCACCATCGCGAGGGCCGTCATGCTGACCATCTACGCCGCCACCAACCTGCCGCCTTTCCTCATCGGCGCGGTGCGCGATCTGCGCGCCGTCTGGGCGGCCGAGGAACTGGCGCTGCCCTATCGCCTGCACTGGCTCGACGTGCGGGCCGGCGAGCATCGCGCCGACTGGTACCGCGCCATCAACCCCTTCGCGAAATTCCCGGCGCTCGACGACGACGGCGTGCACGTCTTCGAATCCGCCTCGATCGTCGCCTACCTCGCCGACAAGGCGCGCCGCCTCATCCCGCCGCCCGGCGCGCCCGAGCGCACCGCGCACGACCAGTGGCTGTTCGCCGCGCTGAACACGATCGAGCCGGCCGTCTTCCAGGTCTTCCTGCACGATCTCGCCTATGGGGCGATGGAGGGCGCCGCCGCCTTTCGCGCCGCCTCGGTCGAGACGGCGCGCGAGCGGCTGGGGGCGCTCGACAAGGTCCTGCAGACCCGCGCCTATGCCGCCGGCGACGATTTCGCCGCCGCCGACATCGTGCTCGCCCACGTGCTGACCTTCATCCGCGATGACGCCCTGCTGGGCGGCCTCGACGCCGTCGCCGCCTATCGCGCCCGCTGCACGGCCCGCCCCGCCTACCGCCGCGCCCTGGAAATCCAGACGGCTGGCAAGCCCGCGGACTAGGTCGCGGACCGCGGCGACGGACGCCAGTCGGGCGGCGCCATCTCGAAGCCGGCGAAGTCGAAGCCCGGCGCCACCGTGCAGCCGGCCAGCGTCCACGCCCCCAGCGAGGTCGCCGCCTGCCAGGCCCCGGCCGGCACCGCGATCTGCGGCCGCTGCCCGGTCGTAAGGTTCGGCCCCAGGTGATGCGACGTCACGTCGTGGCCGTTCGCGCTGAGGCTGAGCGACAGCGGCGCGCCGGCATAGAAGTGCCAGACCTCGGCGGCATCGACCCGGTGCCAGTGGCTGACCTCGCCGGCCCTCAGCAGATAGTAGATCGCCGTCGATGCGGCGCGGCCGGCCGTCCCCGCCGTGTCGCGGAAGGTCTCGCGGAACTGCCCGCCTTCGGGGTGGGGCTGGAGACCGAGCAGGCGGACGATCTCGTCCGCCGTCACCGGAAGCTGTCCTTCGCCGCCCGCCGCGCGCCAAGCTCCGCCGCCGAGGCGGCGCGCATGAAGGGATTGGTCGCCCGCTCCAGGGCGATGGTCGAGGGAATGGTCGGCAGGCCCCGGGCGCGCAGGTCCCGCACCTCGCCCATGCGGCGCACGAGGTCGCCATTGTCCGGCTCGACGCTCAGCGCGAAGCGGCCGTTCGATTCGGTGTATTCGTGGGCGCAATAGACGCGCGTCTCGCCCGGCAGCCTTTCGAGTTTGCGCATCGCCGCGAACATGTCGGCCGCCGAGCCCTCGAACAGCCGCCCGCAGCCCATCGCGAACAATGTGTCGCCGGTGAAGGCGGCCCCCGATCCCGCGAACCAGTAGGCGATATGCCCGGCGGTGTGGGCGGGCACGTCGAAGACCTCGGCCGTTTCCGCCCCGAAGGCGACGCGGTCGCCCTCGCCCACCGCCCGATCGATCCCCGGAATGCGCGCCGCCTCGGCCTTCGGGCCGACGATCGTCGCCCCGCTCGCCTCCTTCAGCGCCAGATTGCCGCCGGTATGGTCGAGGTGATGGTGGGTGTTGAGGATATGGGTCAGCCGCCAGCCCCGCGCCTCCAGCGCCTTCAGCACCGGCCCCGCCTCGGCCGGATCGACGACGCCGGTCGCGCCCGTCGCCTCGTCGTGGATCAGAAAGATGTAGTTGTCGCTGAGACAGGGAATGAGATCGATCGACAGCATGGCGGTCTCCGGAAGCGGCACTCTAGCGGAGCGCCGCGCCTGAGGTAACCTCCGCCGGGCACAAGGGAGCGACATGCGCGCCGACATCACCGAGTACCGCGCCTTCTACGATTCCCGCCTGGGAACGATCGCCCGCCGCCTGGTGCGGCGGCGGCTGCGCCAGCTATGGCCGGACGTGCGGGGCCTGACCCTCGCCGGGCTTGGCTATGCGACGCCCTATCTGGCGCCTTTCGTCGACGAGGCCGCGGCGGTCATCGCCGCCATGCCGGCCGAGCAGGGCGCGGTCGCCTGGCCGCGGGCCGGCGCCAACCGCGTCGTGCTCGCCGACGACACCAACCTGCCCTTCGACGACGGCGCGCTCGACCGCGTCGTGATGATCCACGCCCTGGAGACCAGCGATGTCTGGCGCACGCTGCTGCGCCAGGTCTGGCGGGCGCTGAAACCCGACGGCCGCCTCATCGCCGTCGTTCCAAACCGGCGCGGCCTGTGGGCGGCCTTCGGCAATACCCCCTATGCCCACGGCCACGCCTATACCCGCTTCCAGCTGGATCGCCTGCTCGGCGAGGCGATGTTCCGCCCCGAGCGCTGGGACCAGGCGCTCTACGGCCCGCCGTCGCGCCTCGGCTTCGTGATGCGCACCGGACGCGCCTGGGAACGCGCCGGACGCATCCTCTATCCGGGGCTGCCGGGATTGCTGATCGTGGAGGCGTCGAAGGCGATGTATGCCCCGGCCGGCGGGGCGCGGGCGAAGGCGGTGCTGCGCCCCGTCGCCGCCAAGCCCGTCGCCGCGCGCGGCGGCGCGCTATTTCGCGGCGACCAGGAAGATCGCCTGTTCGGCGAGGATGTTGGCCGAGGCTGACGACGGGCTGACGTCGCGCGCCCTGTCGCCCCGCAGCGCCACGGCGCGCTCGACCGCCAGGCCGAGCTCGCCTGCCAGCGCCGCGAAGTCGCGGATCGAGCACATGTGGATGTTCGGCGTGTCGTGCCAGGCATAGGGCAGCGCCCGCGTCACCGGCATGCGCCCGCCGAGCAGGAGCTGCAGCCGCATCCGCCAATGCGCGAAGTTCGGCATCGAGACGATGCCGCGCCGGCCGATCCGGGCGATCTGCTGCAGCACGGTGCGCGGATGCCGGGTCGCCTGGATGGTCTGGCTGAGGATCACGTAGTCGAAGGCGCCGCTGGGATAGTCGGCCAGATCGCTGTCTGCGTCGCCCTGCACCACCGACAGCCCGTGCGCGACGCAGGCATTGACGCCGGCCTGGCTCAGTTCGATGCCGCGCGCGTCGACGCCCTTGGTGGCGGCGAGGTGCTTCAGCAGCGCCCCGTCGCCGCAGCCGACGTCGAGCACGCGGCTGCCGTCCGCCACCATGCCGGCGATGATGCCGAGATCGACGCGCAAGCGGTCCATCCCTCAGCCGCCGGCCTTGAGGCCGCGATGGGCGGCGGCCGCATCGACGAAGCCGCGGAAGATCGCGTGCATTTCCGGCACGTCCAGCAGGAAGGCGTCGTGGCCCTTGTCGGTGTCGAACTCGACGAAGCTGACATTGGCGGCGACGGCGTTTAGGGCATGGACGATGCGCTTGGATTCCACCGTCGGAAACAGCCAGTCGCTGGTGAACGAGGCGACGCAGACCCGGGCCTTCAGCCGCGCGAAGGCGCTGGCGAGCTGGCCGCCGTGATCGGCTGCGAGATCGAAATAGTCCATCGCCCGCGTGATGTAGAGATAGGAATTGGCGTCGAAGCGCTCGACGAAGCTGCGGCCCTGGTGGCGCAGGTAGGATTCCACCTGGAAGTCGGCGTCGAAGGCGTAGGAGATCGTCTGGCGATCCTGCAGTGAGCGGCCGAATTTGCGCTGCAGCGCCGCTTCCGACAGATAGGTGATGTGCGCCGCCATGCGGGCGACCGCGAGGCCCTTGGAGGGAAACACCCCGGCGCTCAGATAATCGCCGCCGCGCCAGTCGGGATCGGCCATCACCGCCTGGCGGCCGACTTCGTGGAAGGCGATGTTCTGCGCCGAGTGCTTGGCGGCGGCGGCGATGGGGATCGCCGAGACGACGCGCTCGGGATAGCTCGCCATCCACTCCAGCACCTGCATGCCGCCCATCGAGCCGCCGGCCACGCAAAGCAGTTCGCAGATGCCGAGCCGGTCGAGCAGCAGCGCCTGGGCGCGCACCATGTCGCGGATCGTGATGACCGGAAACGACAGCCCGTAGGGCTTGCCGGTCGCCGGGTCGATGTCGGTCGGCCCGGTCGTCCCCATGCAGCCGCCGACCACGTTGGCGCAGATCACGAAGAAGCGGTTGGTGTCGAACGGCCGCCCCGGCCCGACCATCAGGTCCCACCAGCCGGGCTTGCCGGTCAGCGGGTTGGTGCTGGCGACGTGCTGGTCGCCGGTCAGGGCATGGCAGACGAGGATGGCGTTCGACTTCGCCGCGTCGAGCGTCCCGTAGGTGTTGTAGGCGATGGTCAGCGCTTCCAGCGCCTGGCCCGATTCCAGCACCAGCGCCCGCGGCCCGGCGAGGCGCAGGGTCTCGGAGCGCACGGGCGGCGCGGCGGCGTCGGACAAGGCGTCGGCGGCGGCGGACATGGGGCCGCAAGTGGGGTCTCGCGGGGGCCGCTGTCAATGTCCCGGGGCTGGCCTTGCCACCCCGCCCCCGCTAAGACACCCGCGCCATGGCCAGCCCGACCCCCGTCCCCGGAATCCTTGAGATCGACCCCTATGTCGGCGGCCGCGCCGCCGCGCCGGGGGCACACCGGATCTTCAAGCTCTCGTCCAACGAATCGCCGCTCGGCGCCAGCCCCAAGGCGGTGGAGGCCTATGCCGGGGCCGCCGCGAAGCTGGCGGTTTATCCCGAAGGCTCCTCGGCCGTTCTGCGCGAGGCGGTCGCCGAGACCTATGGCCTCAACCCGGCCCGCATCGTCTGCGGCAACGGCTCGGACGAGCTGCTGCACCTGATCGCCCAGTGCTATTGCCGGCCGGGCGACGAGGTCCTGTTCTCCGAGCACGGCTTCCTCGTCTATCCGATCGCCGCCCGCGCCGCCTCGGCGATCCCGGTGACCGCGCCCGAGACGGACTTCACCGCGAACGTCGATGCGCTGATCGCGCGGCTGACGCCGAAGACCCGCCTCGTCTTCATCGCCAACCCCAACAATCCGACCGGCACCTATCTGCCGGCGAGCGAGGTGCGCCGCCTGCACGCCGCGCTGGGACCGGAGACGATCCTGGTGCTCGACGCCGCCTATGCCGAATTCGTGCGTCGCAACGACTACGAGTCCGGCATCGAGCTGGTGGCGACGCACGAGAACGTCGTGATGACCCGCACGCTCTCCAAGGTCTATGGCCTGGCCGGCCTCAGGGTCGGCTGGGCCTATTGCCCCGAGGGCATCGCCGACGTGCTGAACCGCACGCGCGGGCCGTTCAACGTCAATATCCCGGCGCAGTATGCCGGCGCGGCGGCGATCCGCGACCGCGCCTTCACCGAGGCCGCGGTCGACCACAACACGCGCTGGCTGGCCTTCCTCAGCGCCGAGATCGCAAGGCTCGGCCTCGCCGTGACGCCCAGCGTCGGCAATTTCGTGCTCGTCCATTTCCCGAAAACGCCCGGCCGCGCCGCCCGCGACGCCGACGCCTTCCTGATGGCCCGCGGCCTCATCGTGCGCGGCGTCGGCAATTACGGCCTCCCCGACGCGCTGCGCATCTCGGTCGGCACCGAAGAGGCGAACCGGCTCGTCGTCGCGGCGCTCGCCGACTTCGTGAAGGGGGCGCCGTGAGCCCCCCGCGCGACTTCGGCCGCATCGCCCTTCTCGGCGTCGGCCTGATCGGCTCCTCGATCGCCCACGCGGCGCGGCGGGCGGGCTGCGTCACGCATATCGCGGGCTATTCGCGCTCGGAAGCCAGCCGCGCGGCGGCGGCGCGGATCGGCTTCTGCGACAGCCTGCACGACGACATGGCGGCCTGTGCGAAGGACGCCGACATCGTGATCCTCTGCCTGCCGGTCGGGGCGCTGGGCGAGGCGGCGGCGGCGATCGCGTCGGCGCTGAAGCCAGGGGCGATCCTCACCGATGTCGGCTCGGTCAAGATGGCGGTGATCCGCGACGCGGGTCCGCATGTCCCCGACGGCGTCCACTTCATTCCCGGCCATCCCATCGCCGGCACCGAGCAGTCGGGGCCGGAAAGCGGCTTTGCGACGCTGTTCGACAATCGCTGGTGCATCCTCACCCCGCCGCCGGGAACGGACGAGGCGGCGGTCGCGACGCTGACCGCCTTCTGGACGGCGCTCGGCTCGAAGGTCGAGACCATGGAGCCGCGCCACCACGATCTGGTGCTCGGCATCACCTCCCATGTGCCGCACCTCATCGCCTACAACATCGTCGGCACCGCCGCCGATCTCGAGGAGGTCACCCAGTCCGAAGTCATCAAGTTCTCGGCCGGCGGTTTCCGCGACTTCACCCGCATCGCCGCCTCCGACCCGACGATGTGGCGCGACGTCTTCCTCAACAACCGCGAGGCGGTGCTGGAAATCCTCCAGCGCTTCACCGAAGACCTTACCGCGCTGCAGCGGGCGATCCGCTGGGGCGATGGCGAGACGCTGTTCAGGCTGTTCGAGCGCACCCGCGCCATCCGCCGCCAGGTCATCGAGGCGGGCCAGGAATCGGCCGCGCCCAATTTCGGCCGCGACGCGAAGGACTAGCCGGCCTTGCGCTCAGTCGAGCGCGGCGAGCGGGGCGAGCGCGCCGAAGCTGAACGGGCCCAGCGCGGCGACGCCGTCCTTCAGCGTCAGCGTGATGGGTGCGCCGCCCGGCACCTCCGGCAGCGGCGGCATGCCGCCCGGCGGCGCCGTCAGCACGCCGGCCTTCACCAGCCCCTCGATCAGCCTGGAAATGCCCGTCACCTTGAACTCGAGATACCCTTCGGGCCGCAGCGCTGCATCGAGGCCGATCGTACCGAAGCTCTTCGCCGCGACGCCGCCCCAGTCGAAGTCGAGCCGCGCGACCTCGAGCACCGTGGCGCTCTCACGCATCAGCCGCACCAGGCCGCCGATGTCGACCGCCGTGACGCCGCGCGAGAAGGCGGGCAGCGACTTCGCCCAGATCGCCGCGCGGACCGACTGGATGCGCGGCCCCAGCAGGGGCGCGAAGCCGTCGCTGATCGTCAGCGCGTCGGCCGAGAACGCGAGCTGCCAGGCGTCGCCCGCGACCGCCGCCGCCGAGGGCGCCTGGTCCGCGGCCCGCGTCGTCGAGCGGCCGTCGAACTGGAGACGCCCCGCGTTGAACGAGAAATCCGTGCCGTCGATCCAGGTCCCGTCGGCCCGCACGGTGCGCAGTTCAAGATCGGCCTCCAGCAACACGCCGGCGCGGTTCGACTTGACGCTCGCCAGCGCCGCTTCGGGACGGAACTCCACCCATTCGGTGCGGCTCGCCCGTCGCAGCGCGAGCCGCACATGGCCGTCCGCCCGCACCAGCGCATGCGTCGGCTTCCACGGCAGGACCTCGGCGCGGAACGCGTCGGCCTCGAACTCGATGCCGGGGGCCGAATAGGCGAGGCCCTTGATGTCGGCGGCGAGGCGGATCGGAAAACCGCCCCACTCGACCGAAACGTAGTCGAAGCGATGGCCGGCCGCCCGTTCGGCCGCGACCATCCGCTCGAAACCCTCGCGGGCCGCGCCGATCGCCGAGAACCAGAACGCGATGTAGCCCGCGATCGCCAGGGCGATAACCGCGAAGAGGATGAGGAAACGCCGGCTGGTCCTGCTCATGATCCCTGCTCTACCCTGGCGACGGCGCCGATGCGCGCGAGATCGGCGAGCGCCGCGCCGCGCCGCGCCTTGAAGGCGGCGTCCTGCACGATCCCCGCCTCGGTCCAGACCTTGCGCACCGCCAGCGCGTTCGCGGCGCGGTCCGCCTTCGCGTCCACCCGCCCGACGAGGCGCGCGCCGTCGAGCAGCGGATAGACGTAGTAGCCGAACTTGCGCTTCGCCTCGGGCACGAAGATCTCGATCGTGTAGTCGAAGCCGAACAGCCGCTTCAGCCGCCTGCGGTCGCGGATCGCCGGATCGAACGGGCTGATCGCCCGCATGATGGCGGGCGGCTCGGGCGCCGTATCGCGTTCGGCCTCGATGCCGGGCAGCGCCAGCGCCGCCGTGTGCGCGCCGTCCGCACCCTCGACCCGCACCGGAACCAGCCGCCTGGCGTTGCGCGCCGCCCAGGCTGCGACCTCCTCGAACGGCACCAGTGCCCAGAAATTCGCGATCTCGCGCAGGCTCGCGAAGCCGAGCCGTTCCAGCGCGCTGCGGCAGGCCCACTCCACCGTCGCCGCCTTCGAGGGCCGCGCCGCGAAGCTCTCGGCCGGGATCACCCGCTCGGCGAGATCGTAGATCTTCTCGAAGCCGTCGCGGCGCGCGATGGCGAGGGCGCCGGTGTGCCACAGCATCTCCAGCGCGGTCTTCGAGCGGCTCCAGCCCCACATCTCGCCGCTCGTGCCGGGATCCTCGAAGGCCCGCGCCGGCAGCGGCCCCTCGGCCGCGATGCGATCCAGCACGCGCTTCAGGATGCGCCGCGAGCCGAGCCGCTCGGTCCACCAGGCGCCGTCGCGCGCCTTCGCCTTCGCCCGCGCGAAGCGCATCTTCCAGTGCGGATAGAACTCGGTCGGGATCACCGAGGCGTCGTGCGTCCAGTGCTCGAAGACGGCGCGCTCCTCGGCGTGCAGCCGCGCCAGATGGGCCGGCACATAGCCGCCGATCCGGCTGTGCAGGATGTGGTGATGGGCGCGCGCCACGGTCTGGATCGAATCGACCTGCACGAAGCCGAGCGCGCGGATCGTGCGCAGCACGTCGCCGTCATGCGCGTGCGGCGCATGGCTCAGGCCGTGGGCATGAAGGAAGATGCGCCGCGCGTCGGCGTTGCGCAGCGCCAGCGCCGCCCGGCTCATCTCTCGCCCGCTTCGGCGATCAGCCGCGCCGTCGCCGCCTCGATGCGCCGCTCCAGCTCCGCCATGAAGTCCCGCCGCTTGAGACCGGGCGCGATCGCCGGCAGGAACTCGATGACGATGCGCCCCGGCTTGCGCAGCGCCCCGGTCCAGTAGACGCCCGAATTCAGCGCGAACGGCACGCAGGCGACGTCGAGCAGGCTGTAGAGCGCCGCGGCGCCCGGCTTGTAGTCCGCCGGCGCGCCCGGCTTCTTGCGCGTGCCTTCCGGGAAGATGGCGATCGGCCGCCCCTCGGCGAGCCGCGCCTTGCCGTCCGCCACCATGCGGCGCAGGGCATGGGCATGGCCGTCGCGGTCGATCGCGATCATCCCCGCCTTGCGCGCATACCAGCCGTAGAACGGGATCGAGAGCAATTGCCGCTTCAGCACCAGCGCCGGGTGCTTCAGCACCAGCGGCAGCGCGACGGTGTCCCACATCGCCAGGTGCTTGCCGGCATAGAGCGCGGGCGCGGCTTCCAGATGCTCGCGGCCGCGCACCTCGTAGGAGAGGCCGCAGATGACCCTGAGGCCCCACAGCGTCAGGCGGCCCCACACCTCGATGCCGGCGAGCGCCCAGCGCGGCGGCCCCAGCAGCGACGGCAGCCAGATTATGTTCACCGCCGCCGACATCAGCGCGAAGTAGATCTGGAAGAGGAGCGAACGGACGAGAACCATCGGGCGGCTCAGAGCCCGGCCATGCGCAGCAGCTTGTCGCCGCCGATGCGCGCCTGGGCGGCGACGTATTTGACGTATTCGCCGGCCAGCAGGCGGACATTCTCCGGATCGCGCCAGGCGCCGTCGCGGGCGAGCGCGTCGGGCGTCACCGGATAGGGGATCAGCGTCACGTCGCCGAGCTGGGCGTCGAGCTCCAGCAGCGCCCTCGGCATGTGGTAGGCGGCGGTTACGACGATCAGCGAGCGGTAGTGGTTGGCCCGCGCCCAGCGCGCGATCTCGGTCGCGTTGCCGGGCGTGTCGCGCGCCTCCCAGCCGAGATCGATGCAGCAGTCGAAGGCGCTGTCGTTGGCCGGGTGCTGGCGGCGCAGCGCGGCGCGGCTGGTCGCCGCGTGCAGGCCCGAGATCAGCAGCCGGTCGGCATTGCGTTCGCCGAGCAGGCGCAGCGCCGCGTCGATCCGGTCGTCGCCGCCGGTGAGCACGACGATCCCCTCGGCCACCGGATCGGCGGCCGGCGGCGCCGGCAGCGTCGCCATGAAGGCGGCGAAACCGCCGGCGAAGGCGGCGGCCGTCAGCAGACCCAGCTTGAGCGCGCCGCGGCCGAGCCGGCGCACCGCGCGGCGCGGCAGCGAGGCGCGGCGTCTCTCGGCTTCGGGATGGTCGGACGGACGGCGCATGGCGGCAGTATCGCCTAAGCGGTGCGCGCGAGGAAGCCGCTCACCGCGAGCCGCGCGGTGGTCATCGCGATCGCCGCCGCCGCCGCCGGTACCGCCGCGAGCCAGACGAGGTCGCGCCAGGGCGGCGCCAGCATCGGCAGGAAGGCGGCCTCGGGCCCGTCCGCCGCCAGCAGCGCGGCGCCCGCCAGCGCCGCCGCGCCGGCAAGGCCCGCAAGACCGGCCCAGCCGCCCAGCATGAAGAACCGCCACTGCACCTCGCGCGCGATGAACGCGGCGCGCGCGCCCGTCATGTGCAGCACGTCGACGACGTCGCGATGGGCCTGCAGCGCGGCGCGGGCGGCGAAGACGACGGAGGCGGAGGCCGCCAGCGCGATCAGCGCGAGGATCGCGTAGGCGCCCCAGCCGATCGCCGACGAAGCGGCGGTGAGCCCGGCGTTCCAGCGGCTGTGATCGTCGAAGCTGGCGCCCGGCGCGGCCGCGCTCAGCCGCGCCCGCAGCGCGTCGGCGTCGAGCGGGCGCGCGGGATCGAGCGTCACCGCGATGAGCGCCGGCACCGGCACGGCGGAGAGGTCGGCGTCGCCCAGCCAGGGCTTCAGCAGTTCGGCGCTTTCGGCAGCGCTCATCACCCGCGCCGAGGCGATGCCCGGCGTCGCGTTCAGCACCTCCAGCGCGGCCGTCACCTGCACCTCCAGGGCGATGCCGGGCGTCTCGAGGATCTGCACCGTCGCCTGGCCGGTGAGGCCCCGCTCCCAGGTTTCGGCCAGCCGCGCCGCGCCCAGCGCGAGCGCCAGCGTCAGGCAGGCCAGGAAGCTCATGATCGCCATCACCCCGAACAGCGCCCCTTCGCCGCCGCCGCGGCGCGGGAAGAGCGGCGTCGGCCGCGCCGGGCGGGCGGCCTCGTTCAGCTCCATCTGGAGCCTCCCGCCTGGCTGATGCGGCCCGCGAAGAGGCGCAGCTCGCGGGCCTTGGCGTTGTCGACCAGCGAGCGGTCGTGGGTGGCGATCAGCACGGTCGTGCCCAGCTTGTTCAGTTCGACGAACAGCCGCATCAGCCGCGCGCCCATTTCCGGATCGATGCTTCCCGTCGGCTCGTCGGCGACCAGCACCGGCGGCCGCGCCACCACCGCGCGGGCGATGGCGATGCGCTGCTTCTCGCCGCCCGACAGCGTTGCCGGGCGCGCATGCATGCGCTCGCCGAGGCCAACCCAGTTGAGGATTTCCTCCACGTCCTCGCGATAGGCCCGTTCGGGCATGCCCTGGATGCGCAACGGCAGCGCGACGTTCTCAAAGGCGGTGAGATGGTCGAGCAGGCGGAAGTCCTGGAAGACCACGCCGATCTGCCGCCGCAGCGCGGGCAGCTCGCCGCGCCGCAGCCGCGCGACGTCCTTGCCGAACATCGAGATCGCGCCGCGCACCGGCCGCTCGGAGAGGAAGACGAGCTTGAGCAGCGTCGTCTTGCCCGCGCCCGAGGGGCCGGTCAGGAAGGTGAGGCTCCCCGGCTCCAGCTCGAAACTGACGTCGCGCAGGATTTCGGGCCCGCCGTCATAGCGCATCGCGACATTTTCGAAGCGGATCATGAATGCCCGGAATGCGCCCGATAAGGGCCGTGAGACGGCCGCGCCTTGTCACGAATCGGAGCCTATGTCACTACGAAGCGACACGCGAGCGCCCGCCCGAATGATCATCGCCTGCCCATCCTGTTCGACCCGCTTCGCGGTGAATGCCGCTGCGTTTCCGGCCGCCGGGCGAAAGGTGAAATGCGCGCGCTGCGCCCATGTCTGGCACGCGCTGCCCGAAGCCGAGACCGAAGCCGCCCCGGCGCGAGCCGCCGCGCCGCCGGCCGCCGACGTGCCGCCGCCGCCCGCCGTCGCCCGTCCCCAGACGCCGCGCGCGCCGCAGGGCGACGTTCCGGCCGAAATGATCTGGGCGGGCAGCGACCTGCCGCGCCGCAAGCCGGCCGGCGTCGCCTGGGCCGGCATCGCCGCCGCGGCGCTCACCGTCACCGCCTTCGGCCTCATCCAGTTCCGCCAGAGCGTCGTCGGCGCGGTGCCCGCGCTCGCCTCCGCCTACCGGGCCGTCGGCCTCGACGTCGACACGGTCGGCCTCGACATCACCATCGAGGCGCATGCCATGAACGACAGCGGCGCCAACGGCGCGACGACGCTGGTCGTGACCGGCTCGGTCGCCAACGTGACGTCGGAGGAACGGCCCGTTCCGCTGATCCGCGCCACGCTGCTCGACAAGGACCGCCGCGAACTCCATTCGTGGACCTTCGATTCCGGCATCGCCACGCTGAAGCCCGGCGAGACGCGCGACTTCCAGCAGGTGCTGGCCCAGCCGCCGGCCGAAACCTATCAGGTCTACGCCCATTTCGCGGACGGCGCGCAGTGAGCACGGCGGCTGCGCCTGAAGTCCTCTTCAGCGCGTCCGAGATCGCCGCCCGCGTCGAAGCGATGGCCGAGGCGATCGTCGCCGACCTGGGCACCGACATCGTCGCCGTGCCGATCCTCACCGGCGCTTTCGTCTTCGCCGCCGACCTGGTGCGCGCGCTGTGGCGCCAGGGCGCAGGCCTCGCCGTCATGCCGGTCCGGCTGCGCAGCTACGGCGACGCCCGCGCCGCCGCCAGCCCGCCGCATCTCGTCATGGGACTCGACGCCCGCGTCGATGGCCGCAGCGTTCTGCTGATCGACGGCGTCTGCGATGTCGGCCACACGCTGGCGGCGGCCATCGCCCATGTGCGCGCCGAGGGCGCGGCGCGCGTCGCCTCCGCGGTGATGATCGACAAGCCGGTCCGGCGCGCCGCCGCCGTGGCGCCCGATCATGCGGGCTTCGGCATCGAGGATCTCTTCGTCGTCGGCTACGGCATGGACGCCGCCGGAGCGCTGCGCCACCTGCCCTATATCGGCGTGGTTCGCTAAAGACCGCGCCGGCGCGGCCGCGCCCCCGGCCCGCCGCCGTTCAGAACCGCCGGAGCAGCCGCTCCAGATAATCCAGTTCCTCCTGCGGTCGCTCGCTCTCGCCGGAGCGCTTGCGCAGTTCGTTGAGGATGTCGCGGGCGCGCTGGGTCTCGCGCTCGGTCGGCACCTTGACCGAGCCGTCCTCGATCGAGCCGTCGGCGGCCGGGCGGCCTGCCGGATCGCGCCCGCCCTTGCGGCCCATGCCGCGCCCGATGCGCACGCCGCCGTTCTTCTTCTGCTCCTCGGCGAGCTGCTGGCGCATGCCGTCGCGCGATTCCTTCAGCTTGGCGAGCGCCTCGTCCTGCTGGGCCAGCGCCTCGCCGGTATCGGATCGGCGCAGCGCCCCTTCGGCGCTTTCCATGGCCTCTTCGGCCTCGCCCATCTGGGTCGGGGCCTCGCCGCCCTCTTCGCCCATCTTTTCGGTGACGCCGCCCAGTTTCTCGCCGAGCTCGCCCTGATCGCCGGCCAGGTCGCCCTCCTCCTGGTCTTCGGGCCGCGGCGCCTCGCCGGGCGCCAGCTGGTCCTGGCGCAGCGTGCGGTCGCGCAGCCTTTCCTGCTCGCGGATGATGCGGTTGAGTTCCGACAGGCCCTCGGCGAGCTGCTTTTCGCGCTCCGAGGGCTGGGCGGGCGGGCCGCTCATGCCCTCCATCATGTCCTGAAGCTGCGACAGCAATTCCTTCGCCGCTTCGGTCGCGCCCAGCCGGTTCAGTTCCTCGATGCGGTCGAGCATCTCCTCCAGGCTCTGCGCATCCACGGTTTCGCCGTCGATCAGCGGCACCATGTCTTCGGGCGCCGCCTCGGCCATCGCCGCCATCATCTCGCGCATCGCCTGGCGCAATTCCTCGGTGAGGCGCGCGATCTCCTCCTCGCTCGCTCCCTGGTCCAGCGCCGCCTGCAGTTCCTTCTGCAGTTCGCGCACCCGGTCGGCGGCCAGCGTCACGCCGCCGTCCTCGATCGACAGCGCGATGTCCCAGAGCAGCGCCTGCACGCCCTCGATGTCGGTATGCACCCGGCTCTGGATCAGCCGCCAATAGGCGGCGCGCAGGCCCAGATAGATGTCGCCCTTCATGCCGAAGAGTTCGGGCGCGAGGGTCAGCGCCTCGAGCGCCATGGCGACGCGCGGGATCGCGCCGGGGCCGCGCGACAGCTCGCGGCGCTGCTCGACGACGGCCCTGGCGAGCGGATCGCGGAAGACGCGTTCGGGCAGCGTGAAGCGGCGCTCCTCGCTCGCCCCGGTCTGGCCCATCGCGTCGGTCGCGGTCAGCACCATCACGACCTCGAGCCCCGCCCAGGGATGGGCCGTCAGGTCGTCGAACGCCGAGGCCTTGACCGACTTGCCGTCGCCGCCGCGCACCGGCAGCGCCATGGTCAGCAGACCCGCGCCCTCCTCGGCCGTCGGATCGTCGCCGTCGACCGTCTCCGGGGCGAGGCGGATTTCGGCTTCCGCCGCCGCGACGCCGTAGTCGTCGCCGGCCGCGAAGGGAATTTTCGTCGCCTGGCGGGCGGTCGCCGTCACCTCGCCGTCGAAGGCGATCGAGGGCGGCGCGTCGGGCAGCACGGTGATCTCCCAGTCGCCCGCCTTGCGCCCGCCGGCAAAGACCCTCAGCCGCTCCGAGGCGGTGATCTCGAACTCGGCCGCAAAGGCGGTCCCCTGGCTTTCGCCGTCCGGGCCCAGTTCCGTCGCCGGGCCGCCGTCCAGCGGAATGCGCTCGACCGACGGCGCATTGGCGCCGTCGAGCCGCAGCGTCAGTTTCGAGCCGGCCGGCACGGCGATCGCCCGGCTGGGGTCGAGCGGGATCGAGTTCTTGGCCTGCGACAGGATGATCGGCGCAAGGCCGGTATAGTCGGGCGGCGTGATCCAGGCGTCGAGCGCGACGCCGGGGGCCGCCATCGCCTGCTCGCCTTCCACCGCGAACGAGGCGGCGAGGCGGCGCGGCGCGTCGGCTCCCGCCACCGCCAGGCCCGCCGCCAGCGCCACGAACACCGCGCCGCGCAGCGCGTAGGGGTCGCGCCGCGCCACACCGGGGCTTGGCCACACCGGTTCGAGCTGTCCATAGGCCGCGAGCTGAGCCGCGACATGGCGCCGCCACAGCGCATCGGTGAGCGGATCGCCATGGCCGGCCGCAAGGCTGTCCTCGGCCGCCGAAAGCGGGCGATGGGGCAGCGCGTTGCCGTCTTCCAGGCGGCGCAGGCCCGCCGCCCGGCTCGGCCAGAAGACGCCCTGCCAGTCGATCCAGGAGAATGCGGCCGCCGTCACGAGCAGCGCGCTCAAGGCCAGGATGCGCGGCCCCGGCGGCAATTCGGTCCACACGTCGAACAGCGCCAGCCCGAGGCCCGCCCCCAGCACCGTGAGGCCGCGCCAGCTCGCCGCCCAGGCGCGCTCCCACCACAGCGCCGCCCGGCTGGCGGCGATCAGCCGCCGGGCCCGCGCCGCGTCGCGCGTCATCCGGTCAGCCGAGCCAGGCTGGAAGGCGGTCACGCGCCAGCATCTCCTCATAGCTCGGGCGCGCCCGGATCACGCTCCAGTCCGCGCCGTTCACCAGCACCTCCGGCACCAGCGGCCGGGCATTGTATTCGCTCGCCTGCGCCGCGCCGTAGGCGCCGGCCGTCAGGATAGCCGCGAGCTCGCCGGCCTTAAAACCGTCCAGCACGCGGCCTCGCGCGAACGTGTCCCCGGTCTCGCAGACCGGACCGACCACGTCATAGGCCTGTTCGGGCCGCCCGTGCCGCACGACGGGCACGATGTCGTGATGCGCCTCGTACATGGCCGGCCGGATCAGATCGTTCATGCCCGCGTCCAGTACCAGAAAGTCGCGCGACGCCCCCCGTTTCACATAGACGGCGCGCGCGACGAGGATACCGGCATTGGCGACGATCAGCCGTCCGGGCTCGAACGCCAGTCTAAGGTTCTTTCCGGCGGAAATGCGGCGCACCATCGCGCCGTAGTCGTCCGGCAGCGGCGGGTGCGGATCGTTCATCACATAGGGCACGCCGAGGCCGCCGCCGAGATCGGCCCGCTCGATCGCATGCCCCCCGGCGCGCAGCGTCTCGATCATCCCGAGGACGCGGAGATAGGCCGCCTCCAGCGGCGCCAGGTCGGTGATCTGGCTGCCGATATGCACCGCGATGCCTTTCAGCGCGACCCCCGGCAGCTCGGCGCAGCGCGCCGCCAGCTCCGGCATGCGGTCGATCGGCACGCCGAACTTGTTCTCGCCCTTGCCGGTCGAGATCTTGGCGTGGGTGCGCGCATCGACGTCGGGATTGACCCGGATGGCGATCGCCGCGACGGCGCCCTTGGCCGCCGCGACGCGGCTCAGCGCCTCCAGCTCCGGCTCGCTCTCGACGTTGATCTGGTAGATCCCCGTCTCCACCGCGAAGGCGAGTTCCGCCTCCGTCTTGCCGACGCCCGAAAAGACGATCTTCTCCGGCGCGACGCCGCCCGCGAGCGCCCGGCGCAGTTCGCCCTCGCTCACCACGTCCGCTCCCGCCCCGGCCCCGGCCAGCGTGCGGATGACGGCGAGATTGCCGTTCGCCTTCACCGCATAGGCGACCAGCGAGCCCTCCGGCACCGCCCCGGCGAAGACCTGGAAATGGCGCAGCAGCGTCGCGGTCGAATAGACATAGACCGGCGTCCCCACGGCCGCCGCGATCTCGGGGATCGCCACCTCCTCGGCATGGAGGACGCCGCCGCGATAGTCGAAATGGTTCATCGCCCGCCTGCCGCGCCGGGCTTTGGCGTCGGCTGCGGCGCGCCGCCGGGGACGGCGGCGTCGGCCGGCTTGGGTTCGGGCTGGGGCGCCGTCGCGGCCTCCGGCGGCGCGCCCGGCCGCTCCAGCGGACCCTTGCGCCCGCACCCGCCCAGCGCCAGCGCCGCGCCGAGCGCCAGGATCACTGCAAGCCGAGCTTGTCGCGCCATGACTGCGCCTCCCGTCTGACGTTGTCGGGCGATGTGCCGCCGAGGCTGGCGCGGCTGGCGACCGAGGCCTCCACGCTCAGCACGTCGAAGACGGCCGCCCCGATGCGCGGCTCCACCGCCTGCATCTCGGCGAGGCTGAGGGCGGAGAGATCGACGCCCTTCTGCTCGGCCGCCTTCACCAGCCGCCCGGTGACGTGATGGGCCTCGCGGAACGGCATCTGCAGCTGCACGACCAGCCAGTCGGCGAGATCGGTGGCGGTGGCGAAGCCGGCCGAGGCCGCCGCCTTCATCCGCTCCGGGTTGACGCTCATGTCGGTGACCATGCCGGTCAGCGCCGCCAGACACAGGCTCAGCGTGTCGGCGGCGGCGAACACCGCCTCCTTGTCCTCCTGCATGTCCTTGGCGTAGGCGAGCGGCAGCGCCTTCATCACGGTCATCAGGCCGATCATCGCGCCGATCACCCGCCCGGTCTTGCCGCGCACCAGTTCGGCGGCGTCGGGATTGCGCTTCTGCGGCATGATCGAGGAGCCGGTCGAGAAGCGGTCGGACAGGCGCACGAAGCCGAACTGCGCCGTCGACCAGACGACGATCTCCTCGGCGAGCCGCGACATGTGGACCGCGAGGATCGATCCGGCGGCGAGGAACTCCATCGCGAAGTCGCGCGACGAGACCGCGTCGAGCGAATTGCGCATCGGCCGCGCGAAGCCGAGCGCCGCGGCGGTCATCGCCCGGTCGATCGGGAACGAGGTGCCGGCGAGGGCGGCGGCGCCCAGCGGGCTTTCGTTCAGCCGCGCCCGCGCGTCGGCGAGACGGCCGCGGTCGCGCTCGAACATCTCGACGAAGGCGAGGCAGTGATGGCCGAAGGTCACCGGCTGGGCGCTCTGCATGTGGGTGAAGCCCGGCATCACCGCCCCGGCATGGGCGAGCGCCTTGTCGGCGAGCGCCGCCATCAGTTCGCCGACCTGGCCGGCGATCGCGTCGATGGCGTCGCGCACCCAGAGGCGGAAATCGGTCGCCACCTGGTCGTTGCGCGAACGCGCGGTGTGCAGCCGCCCGGCCGCCTGGCCGATCAGCTCGGCGAGCCGCGCCTCGACGTTCATGTGGATGTCTTCATAGGCCTCGCGGAACGGGAAGCGGCCCTCGCGGATTTCTGTCGCGATCGTGTCCAGCCCGCCCTGGATGGCGCTTGAATCGGCGGCCGAAATCAGGCCAGTCGCTTCCAGCATGCGCACATGGGCGAGCGAACCTTCGATGTCCTGTTTGGCCAGACGGCGATCGAAACCGATGGAGACGTTGATCGCCGCCATCACTTCGTCCGGACCGGCGGCGAAACGGCCGCCCCACATATCGTTCGCGCTCACGGCCGCGAGGCTCCCGTGCCCTGGAAAATAGCCGCGCTGGCAGGGGTTCTGCTCGGCCTCTGCGTCGCGCTTCTGGTATTCACCATGGAGGGCGGCGGCGGACAATCTGAATCTCCCGCCGGCCAGGCCCCGCAGCGCGGCGACAGGCCGTTCTTCGCCGCCGCCGACGGCGCGCGCGAGCCGCCGCGCGACGCCTTCCGCGACGGCAGCGGCAATGCGGTCCGCCTCGCCGACTTCAAGGGCCGCCCGGTGCTGCTGAACTTCTGGGCGACCTGGTGCGCGCCCTGCGTCAACGAACTGCCCTCGCTCGCCCGCCTGGCGGCGAACCCCGCGCCGGGCGATCCGCTGGTCGTCATCCTCAACCTCGACCGCGCGGGCGCCGCCTCGATTCCGGACTTCCTCACCGAGGTCGGGGCGGCGACTCTGGAGCCCTACACCGATCCGGCCAAGGCGCTGATGCGCGGCTTCCGCATCAACGGGCTGCCGACCACCATCCTGATCGGCGCCGACGGCGCCGAGATCGGCCGCCACGAGGGCGAGGCCGAGTGGGACAGCGCTTCCGTCCGCGCCGAGATCGCCAGGGCGCTCGCCGCGGCGGCCGACTGACCGGCCCGCTTGCGCCTCCTGTCATGGTCCGGGCCGGCGGACCATCCACGGCTTGAAACGCCCTAGATGCTGGCCCCGCCCTCGGGCGTCCAGCCGCCGCGCCACTCTTCGAAGGCGATCACGAAGGTCGGGCCGCCATTGTCGAAGAACCAGGTATCGACGGCGTAGCGCCGGCCGGTGGCGTTGTCGGTGATCGTCGCCGTCGCGTGCTCGATGCCGAGCGTGCCGAACGGCAGGCCGCGCATCTCGGCCGGGCCGACCGTGTGGAACTTCAGGAACCCCGCCGCCTGCATCATCTGCAGGGCGACCGTCGTGTTGGCGGCCTCGGCATAGCAGTCGAGCTGGCCGAGCCCCGGGTCCAGCAGGCCCGAGCCGCCGACGTCGATATGCGAGCCGTCCTTGGGCCCGGCGATCTGCTCGAAGCGCGACATCGCCTTGGCGATGCGCGCGCGCTCGTCGGCGGCGTCCGCGGTCCCCTCGAAGAAGGCGCCGATCTCGGCCCACTCGGCCTCGCTGAAGACCATGCCGTACATCGAGCCGCAGCCGAAGCCGTTGCAGTGGGTGAAGCGGGTGGTGGGATGGTTGTCGTGCCGCGACGTCTTGGTGACGTCGTGCGGCGTCGCGCAGGCGGAAAGCAGCAGCGCGGCGAGCGGCAGGGCCCGGCGCATGCTCAATCGCCCAGCATCTGGATGCAGAAGATGCCTTCGGTCCCGATCGGCTCGATCGCGCCGGTCGCAAGGCTCACCTTGGCGGCGGCGATGAGGCCCTCCGAATAGAGCTCCTTGTCCCGCGGCACGGCGGCGAAATCGACGACGCCGATCACCAGCTCGGTCTCCGAGAGCCGGGACTCGAAATCCGCGCCGAGGCCGCAGGAATAGGCGAGGCCGGTCGTCTCGCGGTCGCCGGGGAAGCTCATGAAGGCGTGGATCGTCCAGGCCGCGACGCCGTCCGGCTCGCGGTGGCGGAAGGTCTCGGTGGCGATCGCGATGCGGTCGGCGCGCGTGTAGTAGGCGAACGACTTGAGCTCGTCGCTCACATACATGCCGCCGTCGTTGCGCCAGTCCGCGACCATCAGCTCGCCGTTCTCGGGCACCCGCCCGACATACTGGACGCCGGCCATCGCGGTTTCCTCGCGCCAGCCCGCATCGGCCGCGACCGGTGCGGCGGTGGGCGCGGGCGTCGGCGCGGGCGTCGGCTTGGCGGCGGAGGCCGTCCCGGCCGTCAGGACGGCGAAGGCGGCGGCGAGGATTGCGGCGTGCGTCATGGCGGGGAAAATGGCACGGTCCGCACCGTTCCGGCAACATCGCACCCCGCGCGCCCCATGTCCTTCGCCAAGGCCGCCGAAATGATCGAGCTGGCGACGCTCTGCGCCTCGCGGCGGGGCGGCATCACGCTTGACGACGTGACGGCGCGCTTCGGCGGCTCGCACCGCACGGCGCAGCGCATGCTTCACCGCCTGGAGGAGGTCTTCCCCGACACCCTGACCCGCATCGACCCCGAGGGCCGCAAGCGCTGGGTGCTGGCGACGGCGGCGCTGCGCGACCTGATGACGCTGACCCCGGACGAGCTGGCGGCCCTCGATCTGGCGGCCGAAGCGCTGACCCAGGGCGGCCAGGGGGTCGAGGCGGCGGCGCTGACGCGCCTCAAGGACAAGATCATGGCGCTGGTGCCGCGCGACCGGGCGCGGCGGCTGGAGACCGATCACGAGGCGCTGCTGGAGGCGCAGGGCTTCGTCGCCCGCCCCGGGCCGCGCCCGAAGGCGGCGCCGGCCATCGCCGGGACCCTGTCGGAGGCGATCAAGGCCTGCCGCATCGTCGAGATCGTCTATCGCCCGCGCCGGGGACCGCCCACCGTGTCGCGCGTCATGCCCTACGGCCTGCTCGCCGGCATCCGCCGCTATCTCGTGGTGCGCTCGGTCAACCGGCCGCACGACGCGCCTTCGCTCAGGGCCATCGACCGCATCATCGAGGCGCGGCTGACCGAGGAAGGCTTCGCCCGCGACGAGAGCTTCGATCTCGCCGCCTTCGCCCGGCGCGCCTTCGGGGCGTTCCAGAGCCCGCAGGAGTACGGCGAGGTCGTCTGGCGCTTCACGCCGGAGGCCGCCGACACGGCGCGCGACTTCGTCTTCCACCCCGACCAGGTGCTGACCGACGAGCCGGACGGCGCACTGACCGTGCGCTTCGCCGCCGCCGGCCATCTCGAAATGGCCTGGCACCTCTATATGTGGGGCGACCGGGTCGAGGTGCTCGCTCCGGATGCGCTGCGCGAGATGGTCGCCGCCCACCGCCCGCACTGGCCGGCGATGCCCTGACCGGCGC
>JAEUMK010000004.1 GCA_016792565.1 Alphaproteobacteria bacterium | reverse complement strand
TCAGGCGGCCTTGCGCAGGCTCGCGAAGCCCTTCTGGACCGGCTTGAAGGCGCCCTTGGCGGCTTCCGCGGCCAGTTCGCCGACCGTGCGGGCGTTCTTGACGCTGGTCTGGAACTGCGAGCGGACATAGGCCGACTGGATCTCGAAGGCTTCCTTGACCGACTTCGCGGCCGCGACCTTCTTGAAGGTGTCGAAATAGGTGTTGGCGTCGGCCTGGACGAACTCGATCACCTTCAGGTTGACGTCGCGCAGGCCCGCGCCGGCGACTTCCAGCGACGAGCGCACGACGCCGAGCGCGTCGCCGGCGTTCTCGCGAACCGCCTTCACGCGGTCCTGGACGTTTTCCCAGGCGGCCTTCGCGCCCTCGGTCAGCGTCTCGACGCGATCCTCGATCGCCTCGCGCGCCTTGGCGACGAACGACGCGTCCATCGCCTTCTCGGCGGCCTTGGGGGCGGCCTTGGCGGCGGTCTTGACCTTCGCGGCGGTCTTCTTGGCAGTCGTCTTCACAGTACGGGGGGCCATAGCACTCTCCATCGTCTCTTGCGTTTCTTGGGCGCCGAACCGGGAAGTCCCGCGCGCGCCGTGAGAGACAGATAGGGAGGTTTATGTTGCAATGCAACAAAAATATCGCGGTGCAGCAATGCTGGCGGATTTCCGCCTATTTCGGCCGCCGCGGAAAGCGCTGCCAGGCGGCGTGGCGCAGGCCTGGATGAAAGACCGGCGCCAGGGCCCTGCCCACCGGACTGAGATAGGCGCGCGCGTCATAGGCCGTCCAGGCGGCCGGATCGGCGAGCAGCCGGTCGCAGACGGCCAGCAGAACGACCGGGTTGACCGCCATCCCGCAATGCGAGCCGACGATCTCGATATTCTCGCGCGGCAAGCCGCCCTCGATGGTCAGTTCGCCGGCGGGAATGGCGGTCGCCGCCTCGGCGGCGACGCCGTCGAACGCACTGTAGATGGCGACCAGCGGCACCGGCGGCGGCGCGTGCAGCCGCTCGGCCGGATGGTCTTCGAGGTGATCCTCGGTCCGCTTGCCGGTCATCAGGCGCATCGCGACGGGCAGCATGGCGTTGAGGTGCTCCAGCCCGTCGCGGCGCAGATAGGCCGGACTGCCCAGCGTGATGACCCGATCGATGAGGTCGGGCATCTCGCGCGCGATCTCGCGGGCATAGATGCCCCCGAGGCTCTGGCCCACCAGAGACACCCTGGCGCCGCCCTTGTCGGCCATGCGCTTCAGCTTGGGGGCGAGGCGCTCGATCATCTCGGGCAGGGCGGCGGCGTGGCGTGGGCCGCGATTGGTGCCGAGGCCCCAGCTTTCGGCGGCGAAGCCCTGGCGGTTGAGGAAGGCGTTGAGCGGCTGGAGCGAGATCTCGGGGCCGCCGAATCCGGGGAGCGTCAGCACCGGCCGTGCGGAAGGCGCGCGCGGCGCGAGCCGTCGCAACATGGGATCGAAGGCGATCTTCGAGGCGTACTCCCCGCTCGCCCAGCCGACATCCAGAAAGAAGCGCGCGAAATCGAACGCCGAACGCAAGGCCGCCATTCCGCCCTCCTGCCTGCCGCTCCTGCCGCCGTCACGGCGGCGGCAGGTCGTCGCCCTTGACGCGGATCTGCTCGCCCGCGCCGTTGTTCTTCTCGTTCTCTTCCTTGACCCGGTTGCCGGCATCGGCGGTGGCCACGACATGCCAGTCGCCGAACTGGGGCACGAGATAATTGTAGAGCACGCTGAACACCGCCACGCAGCGGGCGCTGCCGCCCGGCTCCAGCCTGGGGATGGCGCAATTGGCGGCGCCGCCCTCGGCCTTGGCGACGATCTCGCCCTTCTGCAGCGGCGCGCAGGTCGTCTGGCGGCCCTCCTTGGCCGGCCAGGGCACCTGGCCCTCGCCGCATTCGTGCTCGCCGACCGTGATGTAGCTGGCGACGTCGGCCATCTTCTTGCCGGGCTCGATCTTGAGGGTCGAGGCCTCGGCGGCGACGCTGCCTTCGTTCTTCACGGTGACCCGCACGGTGATGCCGCGGAAGGCGACCTCGTTGACGATGCGCGCCTCGCCTTCGCCCTCGATGGTGGCGTCGTAGCTGGCGCGGGCCTCGGCCTTGCGCGTGAGATCGGGGCGCGGCGGCGGCGGCGGCGGGCCCGGCGGCTGCATGCGGCGCACCGACTCGAGCGCATTGTTGCGCAACCCGATGGCGCCGAGGTCGGGATAGGCGCCGGGCCCGACCGTGACGCAGGTCGAGGTGTAGTTCTCGCCCTCGCAGAGCTGCCAGTAGCCGTCGATCACCTGGAACGAGGAGACGTTGTCGTCGAAGCCGTAATCGTCGAGTTCGGGCACGTCGGCGATGACGTCCAGCGCGTCGCCGCCATAGCCGCCGCTCTTGTAGAGCACCAGGCGCCAGGTCTGTTCGGGCGGCTTAGGCTTCTTCTTGGCCTCGGCGACGCCGGCCGACGCCGCCACAACCAGCACCCCCGCCAACACGATGCGACCGATCACGGTTTCCCCCAATGCGCGTTCCGTCCCCGGCAAATCGTAGTCCACCGCCGCCCCCTTGGCGAGAGCGCCGGCCCGCCCCGCCGCCCGGCCGGAGCTAGGCGTAGTCGTAGGCGAACGAGCCGTTCTCGGCCCTGACCGTGATCGACTTCACCGGCGTGCCCGACATCTGCCGGGTCAGCAGCTCGACGCTGATCTGCGGCAGCAGCGTATTGGTCAGGATCGTGTCGATCATGCGCCCGCCGCTCTCCACCTCGGTGCAGCGGCTGACGATCAGGTCGATGACGTCCTGACCGTATTTCAGCTCGATGCCCTGGTTGGCGGCGACCCGCTTCACGATACGGTCGAGCTGGAGGCGCACGATCGAGCCCAGCATCTGGTTGCTGAGCGGGAAGTAGGGGATCGTGACGAGGCGTCCCAGCAGGGCCGGCGGGAACTTCTCCAGCTGCTTGGGCCTGAGCGCCTTGGCCAGCGCCTCGGAATCCGGCTTCGTCTCCTCGTCCTCGCAGGCGGTCGCGATCACCTCGGTGCCGACATTGGAGGTCAGCAGGATCAGCGTGTTCCGGAAGTCGATCATCCGGCCCTCGCCGTCCTCCATGTGGCCCTTGTCGAAGACCTGGAAGAACATCTCGTGGACGTCGCTGTGCGCCTTCTCGATCTCGTCGAGCAGGACGACCGAATAGGGCCGCCGCCGCACCGCCTCGGTGAGGACGCCGCCCTCGCCGTAGCCGATATAGCCGGGCGGCGCGCCCTTGAGGGTCGAGACGGTGTGCGCCTCCTGGAACTCGCTCATGTTGATGACGATCAGGCTGTTCTGGCCGCCATACATGAGGTCGGCGAGGGCATGCGCCGTCTCGGTCTTGCCGACGCCGGAGGGGCCGCACAGCATGAAGACGCCGATCGGCTTGTCGGGATTGTCCAGCTTGGCGCGGCTGGTCTGCAGCCGCTTGGCGATGGCGTCCATCGCGTGGTCCTGGCCGATGACCCGCTCCTTGAGGCGATCGGCGATGGTGAGGATGGCCTTCAAGTCGTCCTTGACCATGCGGCCGATCGGAACGCCGGTCCATTCGGCGACGATCGCCGCGACGGCGTCGCGGTCGACGGCGGCGAACACCATGGGGCTGTCGCCCTGGGCGGTCCGCGATTCCTCCAGCGCCGCGTCGAGCGCCGCCTGTTCGGCGGTGTCGTCCTCGCCGGCCTCGCGCTTCTTGACCAGCGCGTCGCGGGCGGTCGCGATCTTGGCGATGGCGGCCTTCTCGCTGGCGAGGCGGGCCTCGAGTTCGGCGACCCGGGCGCTCGCCTCGTCCCTGTCCTTGGCGAGAGCATCGAGCTTCTCGCCGGTCGTGAAGCCGGACTGGCGCTCGCGCGTCGCCATCTCGATTTCCATGTCGAGGATCTCGATGCGGCGCTTGGCGTCTTCGAGCGCGGCCGGCGTCGCATGCTGGCTCACCGCCACGCGGGCGCAGGCGGTGTCGAGCAGGCTCACCGCCTTGTCGGGCAGCTGGCGGGCGGGAACATAGCGCTGCGAGAGCACGACGGCGGCGGCGATCGCCTCGTCGAGGACGATGACGTCGTGATGCTTGGCGATGCCCTTGGCGACGTTGCGGATCATCGCCACCGCGACGGCGGTCTCGGGCTCCTTGACGTTGACCACCTGGAAGCGGCGGGTCAGCGCCGGGTCCTTCTCGATGTACTTGCGATACTCGGCCCAGGTGGTGGCGCCGATGGTGCGCAGATTGCCGCGCGCCAGCGCGGGCTTCAGCAGATTGGCGGCATCGCCGGTGCCGGCCGTGCCGCCGGCCCCCACCAGCGTGTGGATCTCGTCGATGAAGAGGATGATCGGCTTCTCGCTCGCCTCGACCTCGTCGATGACGGCGCGCAGACGCTTCTCGAACTCGCCCTTCATCGAAGCGCCGGCCTGAAGCAGGCCGATATCGAGCACCTTCAGCGAGACGTCCTTCATCGAAGGCGGCACGTCGCCGTCGACGATGCGCTTGGCGAAGCCTTCCACGACCGCCGTCTTGCCGACGCCGGCCTCGCCGGTGAGGATCGGGTTGTTCTGGCGGCGGCGCAGCAGGATGTCGATCATCTGGCGGATCTCGGCGTCGCGGCCGATGATCGTCTCGATCTCGCCCTTGCGGGCCTTCTCGGTCAGGTCGATCGAATACTGGGCGAGCGCCTTGCCGTCCCCGCCGCCGCCGAGCGTGCCCGCGCCGTCGCCGCTGTCGCCCGCCGGGGCGCTCGACGCCGCGACGTCGGCCTCGGAGGACGGCGCGACGATCTGCGCGAACTCGGCGCTCAGCGTCTCGGCGTTGATCTTGCGGAACTCCAGCGAGATCGACTGCAGCGCATTGCGCAGCGACGGCGTCTTCAGCGCCGCCACGACCAGATGGCCGGTGCGCACCTTGGCGGCCGAGAAGGCGAGCGAGGCATAGATCCAGGCGCGCTCGGCCAGTTCCTCGATCAGGGGCGAGAAGTCCGAGATCGCGGTGGCGCCGCGCGGCAGCGCGTTCAGCGCCTCGACCACGTCCTGGGCGAGGCGGGCATCGTCGATGCCGAACTTCGAGCGGATGGCGGCGAGGTCGTTGCGCTGGTCCTGCAGCATCTGGTGCAGCCAGTGCACCAGCTCGACATAGGGATTGCCCCGCATCTTGCAGAACGTCGTCGCGTTCTCCAGGCTCTTGAGAGCCGTGGGATTGAGGCGTCCGAAGAGCGCGCCCCGGCTGATGTCCGCCATATCCTGTCGTCCTTCCCTCGCGACTGCCCAGGCAGTCTAAGTCCGCCGCATCCCGGTTAGAATGCGCGCATTGCCCCAGGGGGAGAGAGGCGAAGGTCGCGCCGCGGCGGCCCCTCGTCCTGCTTTCCCATCCATCCCGTCCAGCCGAGCCGCGTCGCGCCGCCGAGGCGGGCGGGCTGCGTTTCGGAACGGTCGAGTTCGTATTCGAGCCGCCAGTCCAGATGCGCCGGCATCAGGGCGGCGAGCACCCGCGCCGCCAGGTCGAAACCGGCGGCGTCCGGCAGATGCGCCTCGAAATCGGCGAAGCGCCGGAACTTCAGCCGGACGAGGCAGGTGTCCTGGACGGTGTAGATCGCCGTCCCCGAGGTCGCGCCGCGGCCGAGGCCGCAATTGGCACCGCCCAGCCGCGTCGCGTCGGAGGGATCGAGGTCGCGCCAGACGCCGACGAACTCGTCGATGTCGACCTCGACGCCGAGCAGCGCGCGCGCCGTATCGCAGATCGCGCCGGGATTGCGCCGGGCGGCCGTCTGGCCAGCGAACCCCATGAGGGCAAGCTGCACCCGGTCGGGCTCGTCGTGCGGCGCGGCATCGACCAGGCCGCCCAGCGCCCCGACGAAGTGCTGGAACACGTCGCTGCCCGGCCGGTCCTGGTGCGCCATCGGTTCGGAATCGGCCCAGGCGCGGAAAAAGAGCTGGACCATCCGGTTGGAGAGGACGTCCAGGAACGCGCCATAGGGCCGCTCCTTGGCGTAGCCGCGCTCGTAGATCGCGATCTCCGACATCTGCAGGGGCATCGGACCCATCGGTCCCAGCAGCCCCATGAAGAAGATGCGCAGCGGCACCGGCCCGCCCGCCGCATCCAGCCGGTCGAGGCTGGCGGGGGCGAAGGACAGATGCGGCGCCTGGGAGAAGCGGACGATGTCGTCCTCGGCGCGCAGCGACTTGCCGATGCGCGGCTTGCCCGGCGACTCGCGCTCGAGGTCCCGCAGCAGGCCGAAGACATCGGCCGATGGGCGCCCCTCGCCGCTCATATGACCGGCCGTTCGCCGCGGCGCGGACCCCACGCCGCGATGCGGCCCCGCTGCGGGGTGACGAGCTCGGTCGCGACGAAGGAATTGACCGACACGAACTCCGACAGGAACAGGTCGATCGCCTGGCCGAACAGGAAAGCGCCGCCATCGGGGAAGCTGCGCTCGTCGAGCGTCAGCTCGAGACGGCGGCCCCGCGCGAAGGCGAGCGGATCGGCGGACGACACGCGGCGGAAGACCGGGCCCTCGCGCACGCCGGTCAGGCCGTCGATCTGCTGCTTGTCGGTCGGGTTGTCCAGCCGGGCGTAGAGCGTGAGGTGCTCGCGCAAGCGCGCCGCCGCCGCGTCGTCGGCGAACAGCGATTCGTAGTTGGGCCTCAAATGGCTGATCAGCCGCCACAAGCGGTCGCCGCCCGAACGGCCGCCGTCCAGCAGGCGCGCATCCTCGAAGCCGACCGGCAGGCGCGGCCGGGTCGGCCGCAGCACCGCCTTGATGGCGTTGAGATAGGAGGCGTCGGCCAGCTGGAATTCGAGCTGGGCGCCGCTGCCGCGCAGCGTGTCGGCGATGTCGCGATTGGTGCAGAGCGCCCGGACGCTCAGCTGGTCGGGCTGCCCGCGCGGCGACGGCGGATCGGCGAGCGCCAGCCACAGATCGGTGCCGGCATAGTCGGAGGCGCGCTGCGCGGGATGCAGCGCGGAGAGGCGCGTCGGCACGCGCCGCGCCGTGTAGAAGCTGCTCTCCTGGCCCTCGCGCAGGCGCGGCTCGGCGCGATAGATCGGATGATAGGTGCGGCGCGGCCGGCCGGCGCCGGCCTCGGCGTAAACCTCCAGCAGGCGGTAGATTTCGTGGTCGAGCGGCCGCATCCGCTCGGGCACGATGCGGAACTCGTGCTCGCCGCTGTCCAGCAGCACGGGATCGCAGCGCTTCTCGAAGAGGTTGATCGCCGGCGCGCAGAAAAGGCGCATCGCGCCCTCGTTCAGCGCGCCGGCGAGGCGCTTGTCGACGCTGGAGGTGGAGACGAGGATCTCGGCCGTCTTGCCTTTCACCTGCGACAGCGCGGCCCGCAGGCCCGACAGGCGAACGAACTGGAAGCGCTCGGGGCAGGCGAAATACTCCTGCAGGATGCGGTAGCCGCGGAACGAGCGTCCGTCGAGCGGCAGCAGCGCGGCGTCGTCCGCGAAGGCGGGGGTCGATACCCGTTCCGCGCCGCCGGCCCGGACGACGTGACGGCGGCCGTCGATCGAGGCGACGGCGACGCCGGTGGCGTTTCCGGCCAGCTGCTCGTAGATGCGGCCGGCGAGGGATTCGGCGCCGCCGAGGTAGAAGGTCAGATCGTCGATCGCCAGCGCCGACAGCGGCATGGCGCCGGTCGCCTCGATGCGCACGAGGATGCCGCCCTCGCCGGTCAGGCCCGACTCCCCGGCCGCCACCGCCACGGCGGCGCGGTTGGCCAGGTACTCGACCCGCGTCACCTTCAGCGGCCAGAGGCGGACGTCGTGCCCGGTGGTGAAGACGCAGTCGGCGCGCTTGGTCTCGGGCGCCGGGATCCGGCAGGCGGTGCCGCGGGCGATGACGAGGCCCTCGTCGAGCGCCGGATCGCCGGCCTTGGGCTCGAACGAAAGCACGGCGATCGAGGGCGTCGGGGCCAGATAATGGGGGTAGATCGCGTCGATCAGGTGCTGGGTGAATTTCGGGAACTCGTCCGAGAGCTTCAGCTGCACGCGCGCGGCGAGAAAGGCGACGCCTTCGAGCAGCCGCTCGACATAGGGGTCGGCCTCGCCGGGCGCATTGACGCCGAGGCGCGCGGCAAGCGTCGGATAGGCCGCCCCGAACTCGCGCGCCGTCTCGCGCAGATGCTTGAGTTCCTGATCGTAGAACTCGACGAGACGCGGATCCACGCGGGGCCTACCTTCTTTGCTCGAGGCGCGCGTCCCCGGTTTCGACGTCGATCTCCGTCTTGAACCCGGCGCGCAGCGGATCCTGATCCTGCCCGACATTGCACGCGATATGGAAGACCAGCGCCTGCACGACGTCGTCGCGCATGGTCTTCTCGCCCCTGACCGACAGCGAGCGCGGATCGATGCGCGGCTCGAACGTCCGGATGGTGCCGGCGAGCGTCGCGGCGGCCTCGAAGACGTTGACCTGCGCGTAGGTCCGCACCGCAAAGTCGGGAATCCCGAAATTGACCACCGAGCGGGCGACCTCCGGCGCGGCGGAGAGATCGTCGGTCTCCTCGAGCCTGACGGTGTTCAGCAGCCAGGAGAGGTCGCGCCGCAGCGTGTCGAGGAAGGAGGTTTCCGACATCCGGTCGAGGCTGTAGAGCCTGAGACCGGGAAACAGCGTCTCCGACTGCACCTCCGGATCCTCGGCCGAGGCGCGCGATCCCGCCAGCAGGGTATCGAGCAGGCTCGGCCGGAACTTCGCCATGGCGTCAGGCGGCGAAGGTCAGGCGGCGCAGCGCGAGCAACGAGATCTCGGCGCCGTCGGCGTCCAGAAGGTGCTGACCGCGCCCGGCATTGCCGAGATCGCCGTGGTCGACCCACTCGGTCTTGCGCGCCAGCTTGACGAGCGGGTCTTCGTCGACCGCGGCGCCCGGATAGCGGGCCGGCAGAAAGACGTTGCCGGCCTGCCCGGTCCTCAGCGTAAGCCGCGCGGGCAGGAAGACGAGGTCGCGCAGATCCGTGACGCCATCGCAGGTGAGTTCGGTCACCGACTCGAACGGCACCAGCCCGTAGCGGCCGTCGAGGATGACCTCCAGCGACGGCCCGAAGCGGGCGTCGGCGTCGGCGAGAAAGGTGAAGGCCGTCCCGTCGGCCTCGCCCGGCGTATCGGGCGCGCCGTCGAAGGCGCTGGTGCGCAGCGACGCGGCGGTGGCGGCGTCGCCCCTGGCCTCGGCGGCGATGGCGCCGAGCAGATCGGCGAACCACGGCGCGGCCTCGACCAGCGGCTGCGGCGCGGCCTTGCCGGCGAACACCGCCTCGCGCTGCTTCTCGGCAGCGATCGCGCGGTCGTAGGCGGTGAACAGCGTCATCGCCTCGGGCGACAGATTGGCGATCGCCTTCATGTGGGTGAGCGCCTTATCCCACTCGCCCAGCACCATCAGCACCTGGCTGAGGAACATGCGGGCCCGGCGGTCGTCCGGGCGGGCCCGCACCTCGTCGATCAGTGCCGCGCGGGCGCCGGCGACGTCGCCCTGGCGGATCAGTTCATCTGGCGACGGCATGACGCCTCCCTCGGGCGGCCGGACCGCCTCATTTGTTCGCTGCGGCGTCGTACTCGTACTCGACATCGCCCTTCATCGAGCCCTGCGCGGCCTGTTCCTTGTAGATCCACTTGATCTTCTGGTAGCTCAGGACGAGCGTCTCGACCGGCATGATGCCCGCCGCTTCGGCCGCCTTCACGCTCACCGAGCGCACGCGCACCTTCTTCATCTCGATGCGCAGATAGCCGTGCGCGTCGCCGCCCGACTTGCGGCAGATCAGCGCCGCGGTGTCGGCGACCATGTTCCGGCCCAGCCGCTCGAGCAGATGCGGCGAGGTCTTGTCCACGCCCTTGACGATCGTCAGATCGGAGAACTGCGGCTGGCCGGTCGCCAATTTGTTGACCGGGTCGGTGGGGCTGATCGCACCGTACGACCAGCCCTTCACCTCGATGGAGTCGGGGAAATCCTGATCCTTGGATTCGCCCCGCACCTTGTCGATCACCAGCAGATAGTCGCTACCCGCCATGTTGTGCCCGATCTACCCGAACCCAAATCCGATCAGAGCGTTTTGTTGGCCTTGATGTCGTACTTGAAGTTCGTCGGGCCGGTCACGCCGCCCTTCGAATCCTGCATCTTGTAGCCGAAGTCGATCTTCGCGTAGTTGAGCGAGAACTGGTCGGTCGGCAGGCTGGCGCTGCCTTCGTGGCCGCCGCTCTGGTAGGACGAGACGAGCAGGTCTTCGAGCACGATCGTGTAGAAGTCTTCCTGCTTGCCGCCGGCCTTGCGGACGAACAGCGTCGCCTTCTTCACGTGCTTGCCGGTGGCGCAGAACGTCGCCAGCATGGGCGAGGCCTTGCTCACCGTCGTCGTGAAGTGGACGTCCTGGAAGCTCGCCTTGCCGGCGCCGCCGCCGCCGCCCGACTGGAACGAACCCGCGTTGGAAAGCCCCCACGAGAACGAGGAGACTTCGATCGTCTCCTTGTGCTTGCTGTCCCCTGACTCACCCTTGATACCTTCGATCTCAAGCAGATAGTCCGAAGCCATTGCCTAAATCCTCCAATTTGATCCGCGAACCTCGCGGCCGGCACTCAGTGTGAACGGCCTTTGCGGCTAATTCTTGCCCTTGGGAAGGCGGGAGACCATCGAGATGCCGATGTCCATGCCTTCCAGCTGATAGTGCGGTACGAAGCGGAACGCCCCCTTGTAGTAACCGGGGTTTTCCTCGTCGGCCGTCACCACGATCGATGCGTCGCGCAGCGGCTGGCGCGACTTGGTTTCCTCGGTCGAGCTGTCGGGCTGCTGATCGACATATTGCTGAACCCAGGAATTCAGGTCGCGCTCCAGCGAAGCGGCGTCCGCGAACTTGCCCACCCAGTCGCGCACCATGCACTTGAGGTAGTGCGCGAAGCGGCAGCTGGCGAAGAGATAGGGCAGACGCGCGGCCAGATTGGCGTTCGAGGTCGCGGCCGGATCCTCGTAGCGCTTGGGCTTCTGGGCCGACTGCGCGCCGAGGAAGGCGGCGGCGTTGGTGTTCTTGCGATGGATCAGCGGCAGCAGGCCGGCCGCCGACAATTCGGCCTCGCGGCGGTCGCTGATCGCGACTTCGGTCGGACACTTCATGTCGACCGCGCCATCGTCGGTCGGGAAGGTGGCGAAGGGCAGGTCCTCCACCAGGCCGCCGGACTGGACGCCGCGGATGCGCGAGCACCAGCCATAGTCCTTGAACGAACGGTTGATGTTCACCGCCATCGCGTAGGCGGCGTTGTTCCAGGCGTATTTCGACGCGTCGCCGCCGCCCGAATCCTCCTCGAAGGCGAACTCGTCCACCGGCTCGCTCTTGGCGCCGTAGGGGCGGCGCGAGAGGAAGCGCGGCATCGCCAGCGCGACGTATTTGGAATCTTCCGATTCGCGGAAGGCGCGCCACTCGGCGTAGTCGATCGTGTCGAACAGCTTGCCCAGATCGCGCGGATTGACGATCTGCTGCCAGTTGTCCATGCCCATCAGCGAGGGACCGGCCGCCGAGATGAACGGTGCGTGCGCAGCCGAGCCGATCTTGGCGAGACCGGCGAGAATGTCGACGTCCGGCGGCGTGTGATCGAAGTAATAGTCGCCGATCAGCGTGCCGTAGGGCTGGCCGCCGAGCTGGCCGTACTCGGCCTCGTAGACCTTCTTGAACAGCGGGCTCTGGTCCCAGGACTGGCCCTTGTACTGCTTGAACATCTTGCCGAGTTCGGACTTGGTGATGTTCATCACCTTGATCTTCACGTCCTTGCCCGTCTCGGAATTGTCGACGAGATACGACAGGCCGCGCCACGAGGATTCCAGCTGCTGGAACTCGGGGTTGTGCAGGATGTGATTGATCTGCTCGCTCAGCTTGCGATCGAGTTCCGCCTTGAGGGCGTCGATCGTGGCGAACACGTCGCTGCCCACGACCTTGGCGTTGTCGAGCGCCTGCTGGGCCAGCGTGCGCACCGCCGCCTCGACCCGCTCCTTGGCGCGGTCGGTCTTGGGCTTGAACTCCTTCTGCAGCAGCGCCGCAAAGTCGTCGCCGCCCGTTGCCAACCCGGCTTCTTTGCCTTCTTCGCGTTTCGCTTCCGACATCGATGCGCTCCCGGTGGTCAGGCTTTGGGCTCGGCGTCGGGCTTGGGCGCCGACGTGAGCGATTTGAGCAGTTCAGGATCGTTGAGGACCTTCTCCAGAAGGCCCTGCGCCCCGTCCTTGCCGTCCATGTAGGTCATCAGGTCGGACAGCTCCTGACGGGCGTCGAGCAGCTTCTTCAGCGCCGGCACCATCTCGGCGATCCGGCCGGGGGTGAAGTCCTTCATCGAGTTGAAGGTCAGGTCGATCCCCAGCTTGCCTTCGCCGCTCAGCGTGTTGTCGACCACGAAGGCGGCGCGCGGGGCGATCGCCTTCATGCGATCCTCGAAATTGTCGACGTCGAACTCGACGAAATCGCGCTCCGAAAGTTCCTTCTTGGCGACCTCGGACTTGCCCGACAGATCGGAGAGGACGCCCGTGATGAAGGGCAATTCGATCTTCTCGCGCGACCCGTAGGTCTCGACTTCGTACTCGATGTGTACTCGCGGGGGCCGATTGCCCTTGATGAAGCGGGCGCCGCTCTTGGCCATGTCATCTCTCCCTGGCAGGGTTCCACGGGCGGCAAGGGAGCGCCGCCCTGTCGGGAATGCGCCGGGAGGATTGCTCGCCCGGGCCATTCCTGCAAGCGCTTCGCCTGCGACACATGCGCCACCGCGGCGCCGTCAGGGTCTTTGGCTCAGTAGGTCTCCGACGAGTCCTGGCCGCCCGACGCGTCGGCCGATCCCGGCGACGGTTCCAGCACCCGCGAGGCCTCCTCGACGCCGGTCGGCGCCAGGCTTTGCAGGATCTGGATGAAATCCATCCCGGCCAGACGCACGGCGCGATCGATCAGCAGCGGCAGCGGGCTGGAGGGTTCGGTCGCCGCGAAGAACGCCTTGACCGCCTCGAGCTGGGCGAGCGCCTGGCTGCGGCTGCGGATCGGGCCGGACAGCGACGGGCCGGCATAGCCCTCCGCGTCGCCGCCGCCGGACGAGGCGCCTTCATCGCCCGCTTCGGCTTCGGCAACCGGCGACTTCCTGGCAACCACGGCTTGCGCGAACTCGTTCATGCGCGCGACCTGCTGGTCGAACGCCGACAGGTCCGGGCCCTGGCCCGGGACATGATCGGCAAAGGCGGCCGCCAGGCGGGTCGAGGCGGCGGCCATCGCCGTCAGCGTGTCGGCGAGCGCCTGCCAGTCCTCGAGCGTCGATTCGTCGATCGCCCGGCGCAGCGGCTCGGGCATCTGGCCCATCAGCTGGGCGGCGCGATGGCTCGGATCGGCGCCGCCGACAATGTCCTTGAACGAGATCCGGCCCTTCGACCGCAAAGGCGGCAGGTAGAGCCGGTCGAGGTGCTTCACCGCGCGCCCGATGCTGGCGATCTGGTTGCAGGCCTCGCGGCGGCCGCCGGCCGGGTCGGAGCCTTCGTCGAGGGCCGGATGGCAGGTGTCCCAGAACCGTTCCGCGATCCCGGCCATCGCTTCGAGCAGGCCGACGCATCGCGTCAGATCGCCGCTGTAGAGCGAGAAGCAGAAGCCGTGCGAGGCGATCCACAGGTCCCTGGAGCGCCCGAGCAGCGCGACGGCCGTGTCGACGGCCGGGCCGACGGTGGGATCATCGCCCGGCCGCTCCTTTTCGAGCGCGGCATCGAGTTCGCGGGAAATGCGCCTGAAATCAGGGTCATAGCTGAGGTCGGGTCCGGCCGGCTCCTCGTCCGACACCGGCGCCAGCAACGCTTCGACGTCAAGGCTCATCGACACACCCTCCCCCGCCGCCTCCCGAAAAGGCGCGTCAGGATTCGATCATGCGGGGCCGCCGCCTTCAAGGCCCCGGCCCGTGGCATGGTGCATGGCGGTCGCCTTTATGTTTCCATAGTCGGCGCGCCGACTGCGCGCCGGAGACCCGCCGCATGCCCCCGACCCAGGACACCAGAACCGCCAGGCTGACGACACCGCTGGGCGAAGACCGGCTGCTGTTCATGTCGCTCAACGCCTTCGAGCGCATCGGGGCGCCGTTCGAGTACCGGGTGGCGGCGCTGTCCGAGTCGCCCGACATCGACCCGAAGGACCTGCTGGGCAAGCCGTGTTCGGCGTCCTACCACAATGACGCGGGCGTGGTGCGCTCCTTCCACGGCCTCTGCGCCGGGCTGACCTATGGCGGCACCGATCGCGGCGGGTTCGTCTACCACCTCACGCTGAGACCGGAGTTCTGGTTCCTGTCGCGCAATACCGACACCCGGATCTTCCAGGACATGTCGGTCCCGGAAATCATCTCGGACGTTCTCAACCGGCGCGGCCTCAATCGCCGCGACATCACGCTCGAAGGCTCCTACCCCAAGCGGGTCTTCTGCGTGCAGTACCGCGAGAGCGATTTCGACTTTCTCTCGCGGCTGATGGAAGAGGAAGGCATCTTCTACTTCTTCAGGATGGACACGAACGGCCACCGCCTGGTGATCGCCGACCGCAAGTCCATCCACCAGACGGCGACCGGCTACGACGCGCTGCCCTACGTCCCGTCGGGACCGGCCGGCGAGGCGTTCCGCGAGCGCGACCATCTCGACGAATGGTCGCCCCATGTCGGCCTCGGCACGGCCAAGCGGAAATTCACCGATTTCAACTTCGAGACGCCCGAGCCGATGAAGGTGGAGGAAGCCGCTCCCTCCAAGCACGATCGCGACGATGTCGAGAAGCTCGACCACCCCGGCGGCTTCGCGGACCGCACGACCGGCGCGCGCTACGCCAAGGTCCGCCTGGAGGCCGACCGGGCGCTGCGCCATGTGGTGAGCGCGTCGGGCGATGCGGTCGGCCTGATCGCCGGATCGAAGTTCTCGCTTACCGAGCACCAGATCGACCGCGAGAACGCCGACTATGTCGTGCTCGAAGCGCGCCACCGGATCCAGGGCGACAGCTATCACTCGGGCGCCATGGGCGGCGGCCCGCCGCGGGTCGATATCCTGGCGATCCCCGCAGACACGCCGTTCAGGATGCCGCTGGATACCGCGCGGCCGCGCATCATCGGGGCGCAGACCGCGATCGTCACGGGCAAGGGCGGCGAGGAAATCGAGACCGACAAATACGGCCGCATCAAGGTCGCCTTCCACTGGGATACCTACGGCTCCAGGGACGAGAAGAGCTCGTGCTGGATCCGCGTCGCCCAGGGCCTGGCCGGCGCCAGATGGGGCGCGCTCTTCACGCCGCGCGTCGGGCAGGAGGTGATCGTCGAGTTCATCGACGGCAATCCCGACCGCCCGCTGGTCACCGGGTGCGTCTATAACGGCCGCAACGATCTGCCCTACAGCCTGCCGGGCGAGAAGACGAAGTCGACGATCAAGACCGACTCCTCCAAGGGCGGCGGCGGCTTCAACGAACTGCGATTCGAGGACAAGGCGGGCAGCGAGGAGATCTACATCCACGCCCAGAAGGACCAGACCGTCGAGATCCTCAACGACCTCAAGACGACGATCACCAACAACGAGACCCGCACGATCCAGAAGGGCGACCGGACGACGACGTTCGACAAGGGCAACGACACGCTCAAGATCACGATGGGCAACCACGCGATCAAGATCGATGCCGGCTCGCAGACGACCGAGGCGATGCAGAGCATCGAACTCAAGGTCGGCGCCAGTTCGATCGTGATCAACCAGTCGGGCATCACGATCAAGGCGCCCATGGTGACGGTGGAGGGCATGAGCATGGCCAAGGTGACCGGGCCGACCACGATCATCGACGGCACGGGCATGCTGGTCGCCAAGGGCGGCACCGTGATGATCAACTGACGGAGGCAGCGATGATGTGGGATGCCGTGCAATGGTCGCTGGCCGGTCAGGTGGCCGATTTCGTCAAGCTGAGCGAGCGGGGAGCGGCCGCGCTGATCGAGGACGAGCCGCCCGAGATCTATTTCGCGCGGCTGCGCGCCGAGGGGGCGCTGGATGACGCGCTGGCCTTCCTGGCGGCCGCCCTGCCCCGCCGCGTGGCGGTCGCCTGGGGCAGGGACTGCCTCGGCCGGACGGCGCGCGCCGTCCGCCTGCGCCCGGCCGACACCGCCGCGTCCTCGGCCGTCGCGGCCTGGCTGGACGATCCGGTCGACGAACGCCGGCGGGTCGCCTTCGAGGCGGCCGGCGCCGCCGAGTACGCCAGCCCCGAGGCCCTGCTGGCGCTCGCCGTCTTCCTGTCGGGCGGCTCGCTCGCCGCGCCGGGCTGTCCGCAGCAGGTGCCGCCGGCCCCCGAACTGTGCGGCCGCATGGTCGCGGCGGCTGTGGCCCTCGCCGCCGTCCGGGTCCAGCCGGCGCTGATCGCCGACACCAAGTCCGCCTTCCTGGAGCGCGGAAATCAGCTTGCCTGCAGCGGACTCCCGTCTGCATGACGCTTGATCGCCGCGCGCCCGCGTTCGATGTTGTTCCTATGCGCTTGACTCTGAAGATAGAAAACCAGGACGCCCTCCCCAACGGCCACCCCCTCATCCAGGTGTTGGACCGAAAAGGGATTCAGATCGGTCGCGCCGCCGATGTCGACTGGCAATTCCCCGATCCTCAGAAGCTGATTTCGTCAGTCCACGCAGAAATCCGGTTTCGCGACGGCGCCTTCTTCCTGCGCGACAAGAGTCGAAACGGGACGTTCCTGAATGGCGCGCGCATCGACAGCGCGAATCGCGAAGCCCCCCTTTCGGACGGCGACCGCATTGCCATCGGACACTATGAACTTTCGGTCCGGATCGACGGCGCTGGGGCGCATCTGGCGGCCATCGAGCAGGACGAAGCTCCTGCCGTAGACGCCGACGTCTGGGGAGCAAGCGACTGGGCCAGCGTCGGATCCAAGCCTGAACCCATCGCTGAAGATGTCGTGCGCACGCCGCTTCGTCAGGAGACCAGTCCGTTAGACAGCGCGTTCCAGCCGGCAGCAACCGCCAGCCCATCGACGTCGGCTTTCTCGTGGGGCGCGTGGCAGGACGATGCAGCACCGGCAGAACCAGCGCCTGCGATGACGGCTGCAGCAGCCGCAGCGCCTCAGGCGCCTGTGCGGGACGTACCGTCCGTTCGTCCGAACACGGCGTATTCGTCCGAGGATGAGGCCGTGGCGGGGTTCGGGCGGGGGGCGGCTTTGCCGGCGGGATTTCTGAAGGCCGAGGATTCAAAGGGGTTTGAAGAAGCGGGCCGCAGCCTGCGCGTGCTGGTCCACGGACTGTACGACCTGCTCAAGCGGCAGGGCGAGATGAAATCCGTGCTGGGGCTGGAACGGACCGTCATCCGCCTCGCCGACAACAATCCGCTGAAATTCGCGGCTTCGGCCGACGAGGCGATGCAGCGCCTGATTGCGCCGCGCGAGGGCGACCTGCCCGGCCCGTCGGCCGCGTTGCGTTCGTTCGACGACGTCAGACGGCACGAGGAACGCCTGCTGACGGCGATGAACGAGGCGGTGCGCAGCATCGTGGAGCGGCTGTCGCCGCAGAAGATCAAGCAGCGCGAAACCGGCGGCGGCATGATGAAAATCATCCCGGGCTCAAGCAAGGCCGCCTGGTGGGACGAGCTGGAGCGCGAACACGCGCGGCTGCTGGAGTCGGACGGCGCCAAGCTGGACGAGCTGATCGAGGACGAACTGCGCGAAGCCTTCACGCGGCATCTCTAGGAACGAGGACGACGCCATGCTGTTCGCCGCCCGCCTCACCGACCCGATCGCCTGCCCGGTCTGCGCGGCCGGCGTCATCTCGGTCGTCAAGCAGGTCCAGACGCTGATCGGCAGCCTGCCGGCGGCGCGGGCGACCGACATCTGCATGTGCATTCCGCCTGGGGGGCCGATCGCCAAGGGCTCGGGGACGGTGATGATCAGCATGCTGCCGGCGGCGCGGATCACCGACATCGCCGGTCACGGCGGCGCGATCGTGATGGGCTGGCCGACCGTCATGATCGGCGGCTGAGCAGCCTGCCCCCTAGGGGGGCGCCTGGACGTATTGGGCCGCATCGACCCGCAGCTTCACCGTGCCGGACGCCTCAGCGAGCGCCGCCGACCAAGCCTTGACGCCTGACCCGCCGGCGCCGCCGAATGCCTTTTCCGGCAGAGGCTCGCTCGACATCACGGCGACGATCATGTGCGAGGCCGCCGAGGCGGAGGCCGAATACGGCGGCAAGGTGAGGCGATAGCGCCCGCCGCCATCGTCGAAAACGACCCCCTGCGCGACGCGCTGCGCGAGCTTTGCGGCATCGGTCAGTTCGATCACCGGACGCACGACGCCGCCGCCATCGACCAGCAGGACATAGAAGTGCGGGAACGCCGGATCGAGCGTGAACGCGGCTTCCGAGGTCCGGTCCGGCCGCCCGGTCGCCGCCGGCCTGGCAACGACCGGAGCCGCCGCCCCGGAGAAATAGGGCTTCAGGCCGGTCAGCAGGCCGCAATGGCGCGCCGCGACGGCATCGCCCTTCAGAACGAAGGCGGCGCCGGCCTCGGCGGCGGAGGCGTCGGCCGCCGCCTGGACCTTGGCGGCATCGCCCCACAGACCAAGGACCGAAACGGCCGGCGGCCCGCCGGTGGGGCCTTCCAGACGGATCCATGCGCAGTCGAGCGCCGCGAAGCGTTCGGCGATCGCCGGGCTGATCGCGGAGCCGGCATTGGCCGGGGTGGGCGACGGCGAGGGAACCGGCGATGGTTCGGGAGTCGGCAGGGGCGTCGGCGCAATCGTCGGTAACGGCGTCGGTGCCGGCGTCGGCGACGGGGTGGGTTCGGGCGTGGGCTGGGGCGTCGGCGCGATCGTCGGCAGCGGCGTCGGCGCCGGGGTTGGTAGCGGCGTTGGTAGCGGCGTCGGAAGCGGCGTCGGGTCCGGTGTCGGCATGGGCGACGGCACTGGTATCGGCAGCGGCGTCGGTAGCGGCGCCGGCGTCGGTAGCGGCGTCGGCGAGGGCACCGCGGTGGGTTCGGGCGTGGGCTGGGGCGTTGGCTGGGGCGTCGGCACGGGCGTCGGCTGGGGCGACGGCGTGGGGGCGGGCGACGGCGCCGGAGTCGCCGCGGCCGTCTGGGTCGTACCGCCATTGCCTGCCGGACGGCCGAAAATCTCCTCCTCGAAATACATCAGGGCGGCGGTGACGCCGCCGCCGAGGACGACGGCGACGAGGACCGACGTCAGACTGCCGCTCCGCCGGCGCTTTGGGTGCTCGTCCTTCGGCCGTTCCACACGGCGGATGCCGGCCGCCTTGCCGGCAACCTTGCCGGCCGCCCGCGGTGCGGCCCTGGACGCCTCAGGCGCCGCCGGCGGCGGGACCGGCGCGCTGGCCGGCGCGCGCTCGGCCGCGTCGAGAAGGCCGAGAACCTCGCGCATCGACTGCGGGCGATCGGAGGGATGCGGCTCGAGCATCCTCTCCAGCGCGCCGGCGATGCGCGGCGGCACGCCGGCCAGATCCGGCACGGCGCGCCTTGCGTCCTGCGCGGCGGCGACGGACGTTCCCATCGGGACCGGCTTGCCGCGCGCCGCAGCAGCGAGCACGAGCGCCAGGCTGTAGACATCGGTGTGCGGACCGATGCGGGCACCGGGCACGAATTGCTCGGGCGCCGCGTAGCTGAGCTTGCCGGCGAACTGCATGTCGGACTGCCCGTCCACCTCGCCGATCTTGGCGATGCCGAAATCGATCAGCGTCGCCTTGTCGAGCTGGCTCTGGGGCAGGAGGACATTGTCGGGCGCGACGTCGCGATGCACGAGACCTTCTTCGTGCGCCGCCTGAAGCCCGGCGGCGAGACGCCTGCCGAGGGCGAACAGTTCCTTTTCCGACAGGGGACGGCGGCCGTAGAAATCGTCAAGCGGCTCGCCGTCGATGAACTCCAGAACGAGATAGTAGGCGCCGTGCTCGCCGACCCGGCCATAGGTGCGGTACGGCACGACGGCATCGTGGCGCACGCGCATGAGCGCGTTGGCTTCGTCGAGCAGCATCTTCTCGAAGCGGTCGCCGGCCGAGGCGCCCGGCAGGATCGTCTTGATGGCGACGCGCTCGGCCGCGTTGTGGACGTTGACGCCGGTGTAGATGGCGCCCATGCCGCCGCGGGCCATCAGCCGCTCGACCCGGTAGTTGCCGAGCACGGTGCCGGCCGCCAGATCGCCGTCGACGGCGGCGGCGACCTGATCCCAGACGCCGACGCCCGGCGCCGGCGCACGCGGCGACGGCGCCGCCGGCCCGACCGGCATGATGCGCGTGCGTTCGTCCTCGTCGTCGCCGCCGGACGGGCCGGCCGCCGCGGCGCGGCCGTCCAGCGGGAGAACGACCGTCGTCTCGTCCGGAGTTCCGTCCTTGGGATCGTCGGGCTCGCCGCTCACGCTCTACCCCCAGGCCACCGCCGGGACATCCTCGACGGCCGTGACCTCGTCGCAGATGACCGAGATGATGCTGACATTGTCGGGTGCGCCCCGTTCGAGGCACAGATCGAGCAGGCGGGTGCAGGCGCGCAGGCCGCCGGCCTCGCGCAAGGCGGCGACGATATCGAATTCCTCGGCGCAGGCCGTCAGGCCGTCGCTGCAGATCAGGAAGATGTCGTCGGGCTCGACATCGACCGCCCGCATGTCGAGGCGCACGACCTCGTCGACGCCGATGGCGCGGGTCAGAACGTGACCCATCGGGTGGTTCTTGGCTTCCTCGCCGGAGATCTGCCGCGTGTCGAGGAGATGCCGCACCTGCGTGTGGTCGCGGGTCAGTTGCTCGAGCACGCCGTCGCGGAAGCGATAGACGCGGCTGTCGCCGACCCAGAAGCACACGGCCTGCGCACCGTCGGTGTAGAGGGCGGCGAGCGTCGTGCCGATCGTGACCCCTTGCATCCGGGCCCGGTCGTAGACGATGCGATTGGCGGCGTTGACGGCGCGCTGGACCTCGGAGACGTCTTCGGCGAAGACCCCGGTCGTGACGATCTCCGACAGGCGGCGCGTCACCGTGTCGCTGGCGAAGCGGCCATGGAGATGTCCGCCCATGCCGTCCGCGACGGCCCAGAAATGACCGCTTTCGTGGATCGCCACGGCATCCTCGTTCTCGCGCCGCCGCAACCCGGGATGGGTTTCGTGCGTGGTGCGGAACTTCAGGTTTCTCATCGCCGCCTCACTCACCAGATCCGGAGTCCGCCGCCGATCCCTCCGGCAGGTCCGCGTCGCCGCACAATGTATCAGCATCGCCGCCGCCGTCGCCGGGCACAAGCGTCGCAGGGGCGCCGGCATCGGAGCCGCCATCGTCCGGGGCGGGCGCCCGGCGGAACAGTGGCGACAGGCCCTCGCCGGTCAGCGCACCCTCGAGCCGCAGCGTCTGGTCCTCGCCGCCGCCGGCGACCCACCAGAGCGACTGAGCGGCCCAGGGCGGCGATTCAAGATGGCGCAGCATCCGGCCGGCGAAGACGGCGACCGGATCGCCGGCCGCCGCGGCCGCATCGCCGAACGCCCGCTCGGCCGCATCCGCCAGACGGCGCTGCACCTCATCGACGGGCAGAGCGTCGATGAGGGCCGCGCGGGCGATGGCCTCGGCCTCGTCCAGGGCCGCCGAGGTGGCGTCGGGCCGCGCCAGCATGGCCAGCGTCGGCGCGCAAAAGCCGGCGAGCATGGGAAACTGGCGGCCGACGGCGTCGACCGAGGCCATGAAGACGCCCGCCAGCCAATCGCGGCCCAGCGCACCCGGCGAGGCGAGAAAGCGCCAGACCGGCGTTTCGACATAGATGTCGTCCCACTCGAAGTCCCAGCGCAGCGCGGCGAGATCGACCGCCGCCGCCACCGCCGCGTCGCCCGCCTCGATCGTCTCGTCATCGAGGCCGCGGCTGACGAAGTCGCCGTGGGCGGGCATCTTGCCGAAGACGAAAGCGGCAACGGGGGCGTCGCCGCCTACAAAGCCGCCGGACACTTGAACTTCCAGAGCTTGGTCTTGTCGAAGGCTTCGCCCGACGGCGGGCTGCCCGGCACGGTGAAGTTCAGCGTGATCGAGAGCCCGCCCTGGCCGAACGTATAGTTGCGGGTCTTCGAGGTGCAGGGCTGGCACTTGCCGCTGTCCAGGAGGCGGAAGATCGACCAGATGCCGTTGGGCGGCTGGAAGGAAAGCGGCGCGAGCGCAGGGTCGCGTGGGGCGATGACCAGCGAGGTCGTGTCCATGCCCGGTCCCGGTATCCACTCAAGGGTGGCGACCGCCCCCTTGGCCGCAAGGTCGGCGCTCTGCAGGCCGCCGAGCGAAAGCTTCGCCGATGCGACGTCGGGACCGATCGAGACGACCTCCACCTGCATGCGGAAGCCGAGCCCGCCGACGCCATAGGGCGAGAGGAACATCGCGCCGGAGATGTTCTTGGCGAGCTGGAGCGAGGCGACGGCGCTGGACGAGAGCGTCCGGGCGACCGGGTCGCCGGCCTTGGGTTTCCAGGTCTTGCCGCTGGTATCGACATAGGGCGCGAGGCGATTGTCGATGAAGGCGGTCAGCACGCCGCCGGGACCGAAGATGCGCTGGAACTCGGTCACCGGGATGTCGCCCCCGCCCGAGGCGAACGGATAGAACTTGGTGGCGGCGCGGCAGACCGGCAGGATCTCGTCCTTGTAGGCGCTGGAAAGAGCGTTGCGCGCCTGATCGGCGGCGGTGTCGCCCGCCGAATCCGTGAGGCCCGCACCGATCGCTCCGGCATCGCCCGGCATCGACTGCACGGCGGCCGCCAGTTCGGCGACAGCCTGGGCGAGCGCGTCGCCGCCACCGCCTCCGCCGCCGCCTCCGCCTCCTCCGCCGCCGCCTCCGCCGCCCTGCATGGCGTTGCGGACGTTTTCGAGGGCGCCTTCAAGGCGCTTGACCTCGCCCGGCGCATCGCCGACGCCATTCATGTAGAGCGTCAACTCGCCGAAGCGCTTGGTGATGACAACACCGGCCTGGCCCTCGGCGCCCGCCTGCTGGTCGTCCGGCACGAGATTGGTTTCCTTCACCACGGCGGCGAGGAAGGTGGAGATGGGCTGCGGCTTGCGCGTCAGTTCCACCGCGTCGCCGACGCCCTTGAGCGGCAGCGGCGCAACGCCGCGCAGGACCTGGATCCAGCGGTCGATATAGGCCTTGGAATAGGCCTCGGCGAGTTCGCGCTTGAGGACCGGGGCCTGCACCGCGACCGCCGCCTGGCGGCCGGCCTCGCCCAGAACCCATTGCTCGTCCTGGATGCGCGCGAGGATGTCGTTGCTGAACTTGACGTAGATCGTCTCGTAGCCCGCGCGGGTGTAGAGGAACGGCACGGTCACCGAGGCGAGGTCGGTCGTGAAGGCCTTCTGCTGGACGGCGAGCATCTGGTCGCGCAGCACCCACTCGGCATTGCCGGCGGCGGCGGCCTCCATGGCGGTAAGGGCGCGGTCCTCGAGCGATTCGCCCGCCAGCGTATCCTGCGCCGACTTGATGAGATCCCAGTCGACCGCCGGGCCCTTCTTGTCCGATCCCGGCGTGCGCGACTCGATCCGCGCGACGGCGTCGAGCAGGCCGTTGGGATCGCTCAGCATGGCGTCGAGATGCGCAGCAAGACGATCGCGCAACTCCTTGTTTTCGTCGCCGGGGAAGTCCTTCTCGGTCCAGCGGCGCAAATACCACGAGCGAACCCCGGCCGCGTCGCGCAGGCCCGAGGCGGTGACGCCGTCCGGCGTCGCGCCGATCTGAAGATAGATGCGCAGCGCCTCGTAGAGCTTGCGCCAATCGCCTTCCTGCTCGGCGACGACGGCCGCCTCGGCCTGGAGGATGAGGCGCGGCAGCAGCAAGCGGTAGAGGCCCTGGCGGTAGGCGGCGACGGCCGAGGCGTTGAGCGCATGGGTCTGGCCGAGGCCGAGATCGCCGAACGCGTTGCCCTCGCCCGCGCCCTCGCCGTAGCCGCCGGGCAAGGCCCGCAACAGGTCGAGGGGGGCGACGATGGCCTCGAGCGCCTGGTCGTCGACCTTCACGCGGGCGAGGTCGATGCCGGTCTTGCCGCGCGCCTCGACATAGGGATCGACCGCGGCGGCCAGCCCGTCCTGCAGGGCGCTGTTGCGCTGATAGGCGAGGAACCAGAGGACCAGCATGCCCACGGTGAGCGCGCCGAAGAGGGCGAGGCCGGCGACGAGGGCCGTACGCCGCCGGGCCCGCACCTTGGGATCGGCGGTGACGAGCCCGGCCTCCGGAAACATCACGTCCTGCAGCAGGCGCTGAAGGAAGTAGGCCCGTCCGACATTGGCGCGGCCGCGGCGCGGCGCGGCGACGCGGGCCGGCGACATGATGCCGAGCAGGCGGTCGATCGCCGCGCCGGTCTGGGTGCCGCTGGTGAGGTAGAAGCCGCGGAAGGCCGGGGTCGGTTCGAGCGGATTGGCCTCGAACATGGTGCCGAAGAAAGTCGCCAGGCGCATACGCGCCTCGGCCATCTGGACGGGGAAGCCGAGCACCTTGCTGCGGCGCTGCGCGTCGGCCTCGCCCTGGAGGCGGCCCGGGGTGCGCTCGCTGAGCGCCTTCACCGCGAGATCGAACTCCTCCAGCAGCGCCTCGACCGGCAGCGGCTTGGCGCCGTCCCATTTCCAGGTCGCGCCCAGCACCTCGCGGCGGCCGTCGGCGGAGAGGTCGTCGAAGAACTCGACGAAGCCGGGCACCTGGTCGGCCTTGGTCAGCCAGACATATACCGGCAGGCGGACGCCGAGCTCCTTGTAGAGCTCGTTCAGGCGGCGGCGGATGATGCCGGCGTGGCGCTTGAGCTCCTCGCCGGTGGCGTTCATCAGCGTGTCGAAGCCGAAGGCGATCATCACGCCGTTCAGCGGCTGCGCCGGGCGGTTGCGGCGGAGCAGCGCGAGGAAGGACAACCACGCCTTGCGGTCGCGTTCGGCGTCCGAGTCCTGGGTGGTGTAGCGGCCGGCGGTATCGACCAGGATGGCGTCGTCGGTGAACCACCAGTCGCAATTGCGGGTGCCGCCGACGCCCTGCAGCGACTGCGCGGCGCCGTCGTCGGAGATCAGGAACTTGAGGCCGGAATTGACGAGCGCGGTCGTCTTGCCCGAGCCCGGCGGGCCGATGATCATGTACCAGGGGCGGGCGTAGAGATAATCGGACTTGCTGGACTTGGCGCCCATCCGGCGCAGGGTCGCGAGCGCCTCGGTGAGGCGCTTCGACAGGATCTGCGCCTCCTTGGCGCCTTCCTCGGCCGAGGTGAGGCCCTGCTGAAGGGCGGCGCTGCGGCGGCGGGCGCGGAGCCACGAGACCAGCATGACCAGCGCAAAGACGAGGACGACGGCGCCGATCAGCGCGAAGCGGATCCACTCGGACTCCAGCGGCGCATAGCCGCCGAGTTCGAGCAGCGGGCCGGCATACCAGATCAGCACGCCGATCAGGATCACGGCGGCCGAGCCGATGGCGAACCTGCCCAGAAGGCTTTCGATCAGATAGGTCATGGCCGCCCTACTCGCCTTCGCGCAACGGCACGAACATCTCGATCCGACGGTTCTGCGCCTTGGCCGTGGCGTCGGTCTCCTTGACCAGGGGCTCGTTCGCGCCGCGCCCCTCGGTGTCGATCCGGGCAGCGTCCTTCAGACCCTTGCCGAGTTCGCCGGCCGCGGACCTGGCGCGCGCCTCGGAGAGCGCCTGGTTGTCGGGGAACTTCAGCGTGCTCGAGAGCTTGTCGGCATCGGTGTGGCCGACGATGAGAATGCGGCACTGTTCGGGATCCAGCGACTTCGCGATCGCCGCGATGAAGGGAACATGGTCGGGGTTGAGCTGGTCCGAGCCGGGCTTGAAGAGGCCGCCGATGCGCGTCGTGATGCGGATGCGCGGCCCGATCGGTTCGACGGCCACCGTGCCGGCGGTGATCTGGTCGGCGAGCGCGGTGCGGATGCGGTCGAGGCGCGAGGAGGTCACGACCGGCGGTTCGGCGACCGGCGGCGGCGTATTGCGCTCGATGACGAGCACTGCGGCGGGGTCGTGCAGGCCGGCGAGGCGCGTGCCGAGATCGCTCGTCCGGTCCGAAAGGGTGAACAGGAAGAAGGCATACGCCCCCAGCAGGAGGCAGGCGCAGAGCGCCGCGAAAGCGAGCAGCGGGCCGACCAGGCCGATCCGCTTGACCGGCGCCGACACACCCTTCCAGTGCGGCACCAGCGGCTCGCCGGTCTTCGGGATGGTGCGCGCGAGTTCGGCGTGCATCGCCGCCATGCGATCGGCCAGGCCGCGATCCTGACGGCCGGTCAGACGGTACTTGCCGAGGAAACCGGCGGCGACGCAGGCATGATAGAGTTCGATCAACTCGTCGCGGCCGGACGGGCGGCGGAGCAGTTCGTCCACCGTCGCCCAGAAGCGGTCGCCGCCGATATTCTCGTTGAAGGTCTGCACGACCATCGAGCGGCGCGCCCACTCGAAACCCTGGACCTGGGGTATGTTCTGCATCACGTCGTCGACGGTCGCGGCGACCGCATAGGTCGCATGGTCGACCGTTTCCGCGTCGTATCCGATATCGACGATGGCGTCCTTGTAGGCGGCGATCGCTTCGACCATCTCGGCGTGGAACTGGGGCGTGGTGACCGGCATCTGGCCGGTCCGCATGCCGGCCAGACGGACGAGCACCCGCGAGGCAAGCCAGACCAGCGGATTGCGCACGCTGAGCGGCGGCAGGCTGATGTCCGGCTCGAAGTCGGGGGTCAGATCCACCGGCGCGGCGGCGGCCTGGAGCGGCGGCGGCGCGTCGGCGGCGGCGGCCGGAGCCGGGCCGAACGCCGTGACGTCGGGCGACGGCGGCGCCGCGGCTTCGCCGGCCGGCGGCTGCTGCGGCAGGGATTGCGCGCGCCTGATCTGGGACAGCGGCGACTGCCGCACGACGATCGTGCGCTCGCGGCCCTTGTCGCCGCCCTCGCCGCTCACCCGCCTGCCCTCTTCACCGCCCAGGCCTCCAGCTTGAGTTCAGGCCAGTCGCCGGCGACCGCAAAGCCCATGGCCGGGGCGGTCGAGGCGATATCGCGCCATTCCGGTCCGCTCTGATCGAGCTGGAAATAGGTCAGCTCGTGGAAGGCCGGCATCTGCGGCGGCAGCGTGGTCACGTGCCGGATCGCGATGCCGCCGACCGCGGCCCGCACCAGTTCGCGCATCTGCGTCACCGAGCCGATCTTGATCTGCGCCGGGAAGCGCTCGGCGATTTCCTGGGGCGGGCGGCGGGCCGACACGGCGATGAAGATCGTCGCGGTGCGGAAGAGATTTCGGTCGCGGATCGGACAGATATAGGCCCCCGGCTGAGGCATCTCGATGTCGAGCTGCACGGCGGCCTGCGAGAACTGGATCGAGAACGCATTGATCAGAAAATCGATGACCGGCGCGAAGCAGCGGCGCAGATCGAGATGGTCGTAATCCGGGAAGACGGGGGGGCGCCGCGCCGCCGTGCTGAACGTCGCCATCTCGCCCGCCACCTGCAGGAGCGTCGCATAGAGCGTCTCGGGATGGTGTCCCGAGCAGGTCCGCAGATGCTTGAACAGCGGCGTCCAGCGGTTGAGCGCTTGCAGCATGAAGAAGCTGGTCAGCGTCTCGGTTCCCGCCTCGATCTTGGCGACGGCCCGCTTGGCCAGCTCGTCGGCGCGCGCCGCCGCACGGCCGCCGATGTCCTCCACGATTCCGGCCAGCGCCGGATGCGCCTCCAGAACCAACGAGGAGGGAATATAGGTGCGGTCGAGGACGACCAGCTGATCGCGCCGCTCCAGGATGCGGGCGAGGCTGAGAAGAACCCGGCCGTCGGTCTGTTCGGTGGATATCCCGAGCCTCAGATTCGGCTGCGCGGTGTCGATCGCCTCGGCATTGCGGCTGGCCGAGAAGCTGTCGATCGCCTCCTGCTCGGCGACCGCATAGCGCACGGCGCCGGTCGCCGACGCGGCGCGCATGAATTCCTGGGCGCCGGGCTGGCGCGGCGGCAGCGTGAGATAGACGACGGCGCCGCGCGTATCGGGCGGGATGTCGATGGGGGGCGGCAGTTCGGCGTCGGCCGGGGCGTTGACGACCGTGCCGTCGGGCATGACCGCCGTCAGGTTGAGCAGGCCGAACTTGCCGACCGCCAGAAGATCCTCGTTCACCGATATCTGGGTGATGCCCCAGGCGTGCGGACGCAGCGGCATGGTCCGGCGCTCGAGCACGCTTTCCAGAAACCGTTCCTGCTGCTGGAAATGCTGCGGCCTGAGGAACATCCCCTCCGACCATGCGACTCGCCGCGATGACGTCATAGGTGCCTGTCCGTCCCCAACCCGGCCCTGCCGAAACCACGCGACACTACGCCAAGCCCATCGGCGTAGCCAACACAACGAGCGCCGCCGGTGTGGGACCTTTTGGCTCAGGCTCGGGCCGGGCGAGCGGCACGGCAGTTGACCCCGGCGACGGCGCACGGCATCTGGACACCATGAGCCGGACGCCGTCCCCCGCCTGCCGGAGTTCCGACATCGCATGACCGACGGCAAGCCCGGCGGACTCAGCCTCTTCACGGCGCGGCCCCGGCAACCGGCGCGCGCGGGATCGCTCACGCGTCGTGCCCTGGAACAGCAGGCGCCGCGCCCGACCGTCCGGGAGCGGTTCCTCGGTTTCGACTGGGACCGCTTCATGCGGGGCAGTTTCCTGCTCTGCGTCGTGGCGCCGGCTGCGGCCGCCGCGCTCTACGGCCTGCTCGCCGCAGCACCGACCTATACGGCCGAGGCGCGATTCGCCGTCCGCGGGGCCTTCGACCGGCCGCTGGTCGAAGCCTACCTGGCGACCGGCGTCATGGACGCCCTGCCCTCGCCGAGCGCCGATCGCCGCCGCGAATCGGCGAAGGACGGGCGCGGACGGTCCTCGAACCCGGAAGGTCTGGCGACCGGAGCGCGGGCGTCGCAGATCGCCTCCCTGGCGCTCGGCGCGATCACCGGCACACGGTCGAACGATGCCTTCGTCGTCGCCAACTTCCTGAAGAGCCGCGACATCGTGGCGGCGCTCGACGAGGACAGCTGGCTGCGCGACCGCTTCCGCAGCGGCGGACCCGACTGGCTGCAGCGCCTGCCGGCCAACGCCTCGATCGAGGTTCTGACCCGCTACTGGCGCTCGTCGGTGACGGCGGCGATCGACATCAATACCGGGCTGATCGTCCTGCAGGTCTCCGCCTTCACGCCCGAGGATGCGCTGGCGATCGCCGAGCGGGCGATCCGGCAGAGCGAGGCACTGGTCAACCGCATGGCGGAACGCGGCCGGCGCGACCGCCTGTCGTCCGCCGAGGACCAGGTCGGCCGGGCCGAGCATCGCTATCTCGCGGCCGAAGCCGCGATGCGGGCGATGCGCGCCGAGAGCGGCCTCATCGACCCGGTCGCAGAGGCGAAGAGCGCGCTGGAACTGCTGCTTCAGCTGATCTCGGCCCGGGTCGCGCTCGACGTCCAGTTGCGGATGTCAGCGCCGGACCTCGCCGACGATGCGCCGCAGATCCGCAGCCTGCGCAAGCGCATCGCGGCGATCGACGCCGAAATCGCAAAGGCCAAGGCAGCGCTGACCGACGCCACGGGCAGCGCCGACGCGGCGGCGAACTACCTGGCGGCCTTCGAAGCGGCCGAGACCGAGCGGCGGCTGTCGTCCGTGCTCTACAGCACCGCGCTGGACGGACTTGAGCGCGCCCGGCTGGAGGCCGAACGCCAGGCCAGCTACCTGGCGGTGTTCGCGCCGCCCTTCCTGCCGGAAGAGACGTCGGGGCCGGATACCCTGGCCAATGCGCTGACGGTCTTCGCGGCGGCGCTTCTGTTGTGGGGTCTGTTCACCCTGTCGGTGGCGACCGCACGCCAGCAGCTGAGCTAGGGCGATGCAGTTCAACATCGACGAAGACCGGGGCGACTACATCTCCGGCTGGCTGCTGCCCGACAATCCCTCGCGCGAACCCCGCGTGCTGGCGATCGCCGACAAGAAGCGCGCGGTCGTGGCGCCCTCGCTCGTCCACAGCAACATGGTCGATGCCGGGCTGCACGACACCGGGCTCTGCGGCTTCGAACTGTTCGAGAGCGCCCTGCCGGGCCTGTCGTCGGCCCGCGACGTGCGACTCTATGACGAGGACACCGGGCTGCTGCTCTATGTCCGGCGCGGCCCGCGCGCCTATGTCGAGGCGAAGCTCTTCACTTTCGACTGCCACGACGCCGCGCAGTCGATCTCCGCCGCGCCGTTCGCGTCCGCCTTCCACATGTCCTATCCCGACGCCCAGCAGATTCCCCACGAGACGCGCAAGGCCTGCATCGATCTGCGGTTCACGACATCGCTCTTCATCGGCGGGCCGGTCCACTTCAGAACCGTCGAGCCGTTTCTGCGCAACAAGGGCTTCCGGCTGACGGCGGTCCTGGCCGATCCCGCCGATCAGCTTTTCGCGATGGTGATGCCGCCGCAGTCGGCCGGCGATCCGGATGCGCCCCGCCGTCTGGCGGCCGCGCTGGACAGCCTGGGCGCCCGCGAGCGTGAGGCGCTGAGCGATCCGCTGACCAAGCGGCTGACGCTCCTGCATCGCGACGAGACGCTGGAGCGCGATGCGATCGCGCAGGCGCTGGATACGTTGTCGTATTTCGACGCCGTCGGCATCGAAAGCGCCATGGAGCCGTTCGTCGCCCTCGTCGCCGCGGTCTGCGAGTGCGAACCGCGCCTGTTCGGGCGGACCGGCTCGCGGCCGCCGAACCCGCTCGCCCCGGCCCTGCGGCGCGAAGCGGCGGTGCGCGACCTCATCGGGCGGGACCTCGACATCTATGACGCCGTGGCCGATGCGCTCGCCGCGGTCGAGGGGAGCTAGGTCGGGTGGCGGGCGCAGGCCTCACCGCCGTCGACGTCTCGCGCCTCATCACCGGATTGCGGTTCGAGCGCCCGACCGGCATCGAGCGCATGGAGCTGGGCTATGCGACGCGGCTCGACGACCGGGCGGGCGGCGTGGTGGTGACGCCGGCCGGACCGCGTCTGGTCTCGGCCGCCGCGCGACGGGCGATCGCCGGAGCCGCAGCGCAGCACTGGCGCGAGGCGGCGAGCGGCGGCGACACGGCGGCCGAGGCGGCTGCCGTCTTCGCGTTCGTGGATACCGGCGCCAAGCCGGCGCGGCGGACCGCCCGGCCGGGATGGCCGCTGCGGCGGCTGGCCGGACTTGCACCGGGCCTCCTGGGCGGCGCCTGGCGCACGCCCGAGCGCGCGCTGCCGCAGGGCGCGCGCTATCTGCATGCGGGCCTGTTCCGGCTGGAACGCCCGGATCGGTTCGACTGGCTGTCGCGGCGGCGCGACGTCGCGGCGGCCTTCATGATCTACGACCTGCTGCCGATCGAGCATCCCGACTTCTTCCGGGCCGGCGAGGACGCCTTGCACCGGCGGCGGCTGATCACCGCGGCGCGGCATGGGCGGGCGCTTCTGGTGCCCGCCGGGACGGTCGGAGCGGCGCTGCGCGACTTTCTCGAAAAATCCGGCACGGCGCCGCCGCCGATCCTCACCGCCCGGCTGCCGACCGAGGACGCGTTCCGTCCCGGGGCGGCGCCGCGCCCGCCGGGCGCCCGGCCTTATTTCCTGTGCTGCGGGACGATCGAGCCGCGCAAGAACCACGCGCTGCTGCTCGCAGTCTGGCGCAGGCTGGCGGCGGAACTGGGTGACGCCGCGCCGCGCCTCGTCATCGCCGGACGGCGCGGATGGCGCAACGAGGCGGTGTTCGCGGCGCTCGATGCGCCCGGCCCGCTTGCCCGGCTGGTGCTCGAGGCGCCCGGTCTGACGACCGCCGCCCTGGCGCTGCTGATGCGGGGGGCCGAGGCGGTGCTGTCGCCCTCGTTCGCCGAGGGTTTCGGCCTGCCGGTCGCCGAGGCGCTGGCCTGCGGCACGCCGGTGATCGCCGCCGACACCCCCATCTATCGCGAGCTGTGGGGCGGCCGCGTGCGGCTGGTCTCGCCGCATGACGTCGATGGCTGGACCGCCGCGATCGCCGGCGGGCGGGCGGCGGCAGAGGCCGCGCAATTGAACCCGGCCGCGGCCCATGCGATGACCTGGGCCGGGCATATCGACCGGATCGAGGGCTTGCTTGCCGCACTCTGAGCCTCACCGCCGCCTTATGCCGGGCGCGACGCCATGAACCACGTCCGGGACCTGATGCGGCCGGCGGACGGCGGGGCGCTGCAGCCGCGGCGGCCGGATCATGTGCAGATGCCGGAGCCGCCGGATCTGTGGCGGCCTTTCGTGCGCGGCCTGTGGGCGAGTTTCGGCGCGCTGGTGGTCGCGCCGGCGCTGGCGGTTCTTGTCTATCTCCTCGCCTTCGCCTCGCCGCTCTACGAGGCGCAGTCGCAGTTCGTGGTGCGCGGCGACGTCAACCGTCCGGGCGGAGGCTCGCTCGGCGGCGCCGTCGGCGCGGTGGCCGCGCTAAACGTCAATCAGGAAAGCAGCATCCTGGTGCGCTTCCTGCCCAGCCGGGCGCTGGTCGAGCGGCTGCGCGGCACGCTGGACGTCGCCGCGCTCTACAGCAGCCCCGATATCGACAGCCTGTCGCGCCTGGCCGAGGACGCCGACGCCGACGCGGTGGCGGCCTACTGGGCGGACAAGGTGTCGGCGAGCGTCGATCCGGTGTCGGGCGTGGTGACGCTGAAGGTCCGGGCCTATTCGCCCGAGGACGCGCTGACGCTGAACCAGGCGGCGATGCTCGAGAGCGAGACGATGCTCAACCTGCTGCTCGACGATTCCCGGCGCGATGCGCTGCGCGTCGCGGAGCAGGACCGCGAGCGCGCGGCCGAGGCGCTGGAGGATGCCCGCCGCGAGCTGGAGGCCTTCCGGCGCGAGGCCGGGCTGCTGGATCCCAACGACGCCGGCGCGCAGGCGGTGGATCTGATCTACGAATTGCGGGGCCAGCGCGCAGCCCTGTCGGCGCAGCTCGAGGCGGCGCTGACGTCGCTGTCGCCCTCGGCACCCCAGGTCAGGGCTTTGCGCACCCGGCTGTCGGCGCTCGACGACCAGATCGCCGCGCTGGAAGCCGAACTGGTGCCGACGGGCGGCACGGAGGGGCTGCCGGTGCTGATCTCGCGGTTCGACGCGCTGGAACTGAAGCGCGCCTTCGCCGAGAAGTCCTTCGGCCGCGCGGAACTGACGCTGCTGCGCACGCAGGCCGAGGTCGAGCGCTGGCATCTCTACCTCACCGTGTTCGATCCACCCACGCTGGCGGCGGAGGAGGTCGAGCCGCGCCCCTTCTGGACGTCCGGCAAGCTGTTCGCGACGCTGGCCGTGCTGTGGGCGATCCTGGCGCTGCTCGCCGCAGGGACGATGGATCACCGGCAATGACGGCCGGGCGATGACGGTCGTTCGATGACGGCCGCGACTCCGGCCACCGGCTGGCGGGCGCTGCCCCGCAAGGCACTGACCGCGATGCGTCTGGCGTGGCGGGCGCTGAGACGGGCGCGCGCGCTGCCGGGCTTTCTGCGCATGGCCTGGGAAACGAGCCTCATTCCGCGCTGGAGCGAGGCCCGCGGCCTCTGGACGGCGCGATTCTCGCCGGGCGCGCTGGCCGCCGCGCTGTGGCGGGGGATCAGCGCCCTCGCCGTCGCCAAGCCGGTTCTCTACAGTACGCCAGTGCCGGCCGCCGAGGGCCGGCGTCCCCGGCCGCGAGTCCTTCACGCCATCCCCAATCTCTTCGTCGGCGGCTCGACGCAGCTGATCTTCGACATCCTGACGGCGCTCGGCGAGCGCTACGACATGCGCGTTCTCACTTCGGCGCTGCCGCCCTCCGGCCGGCACGCCGGCGCCGCGATCTCGGTCATCCCGCACAACGCCTCCGTCGCGACCGCGACCGCGGCGATCGCCGGCTTTGCACCGCAGATCGTCCATATCCACTACTGGGGCGACGTCGATCAGCCCTGGTACGAGAGCGTTCTTGCGGCGGCCGCCGCGATCGGGGCGCGGGTCGTCCTCAACGTGAACACGCCGGTCGCCCCCATCGCGAGCGGCGCCATCGCGGAGACAGTCTTCGTCTCCGACTATGTGCGCCGGACCTTCGGCGCGGGAGTCGCGCCGTCGCGGGTCATACATCCCGGCATCGAACTCGACCGCTTCGCGCCCGCCGGAGCAGACCCCGATGCGGCGCGGTCGATCGGCATGGTCTATCGCCTGGAGCCCGACAAGCTGCGCCCGGAAGCGATCGACATCCTGATCGACGTCTGCAAGGCGCGCCCGCGCACCCGCGCCGTGATCGTCGGCGGCGGCTCGCTGTTCGCGCCGTTCGCACAGCGCGTCCGCGCGGCCGGCGTCCGGGGGCAGTTCCACTTCACCGGTCCGGTGCCCTATGCCAGCCTGCCCGGCATCTACCGGCGGTTCGCCATCTTCGTCGCGCCGGTCTGGAAGGAGAGCTTCGGCCAGGTGACGCCGTTCGCCATGAGCATGGGGCTGGCGGTCGCCGGCAACCGGATCGGCGCGCTGCCCGAGATCCTGCAATCGGACGAAACGCTGGGGGAAACGCCGCAGGCGAGCGCCGCGGCGATCATCGCTTTGCTGGACGATCCGGCGCGCACCGCATCGCTCGGCGCGCGCAATGCGGCGATCGCGCATGCCGCATACGGCGTCCAGACGATGACCGCGGCCTATGACGCCCTCTATCGGGACATCCTGGGCGAGGCGGCCGACCCGATGGCGGGCTTTCCGCCGGCGCTCGTCTTCGCAGCGTGAACGCCGATGCGCATCGCCGCCCTCGTCCATCAGTTTCCGCCGGACTTTCAGACCGGCACGGAAATCCTCTGCCTACGGACGATGCAGGCACTGGCCGGGAAGGGACATGAGGTCCGGGTCTTCGCCGCCGATCCGCTGCAGGCGGCCGGGCGGGCGGTCCGCGAGGATCGGGTCGAGGGCGTCGCCGTCACGCGCATCGCGACGCGCCGTCCCAGACGCCTGGGGCTGGCGTCGCGCCTGCGCGACGAGTTTGTCTGCCCCGAGGCGCAAGCGCAGCTCGATGCGGTCATGGCGCCGTTCCGGCCGGACGTCATCCATGTCTTTCACATGCGCCAGTTCGGCCTTCGCGCTCTGCCGCGGCTGGCCCGCGTCGCGCCGCTGGTCGTGACGGCGACCGACTTCCACCTCGCCTGTCCGGTTGCGATCGGCGCGTTCGAGGATGGCGGGCCCTGTCCCGGGCCGGATGCGGATGGCGGCAACTGCCTGGTTCATGCCGAGAGAATCGACGCCGCGCGGGGCCGGGCCCGCCCGATCCTCGCCGCGCGCGCCGCACTGGCGCGGCTCGTACCCGGCCTCGACAGCGCCGCGGCCCGGGCACGTGCGGCGCAGGCCCGCCGGACGGCGGCGGCGGACGGCTTGCGCGCCGCGACCGCGATCCTCGCCGGATCGGCCCGCATTCGCGACATGCTTGTGCTGGCCGGCGCCGACCCGGTCCGGGTGGTCGTGAAGGGCCACGGCGCGCCGGGCCTGGACGTGCCGCCGCGCGCCGTCGGCCCGGTCCTGACGGCCGGATTCTTCGGGACGCTGGCGCCGCACAAGGGCGCCCACGTCTTCCTGGATGCGCTTGAGGCCCTGCCCGTGACCTTGAAGCTGCGCGCGATCGTCGCCGGACCGGCGGGTCCGGACGCGGCCTATGCGAAGGCGATCGTGGCGCGGGCCGCCGGGAACGCGCGGGTCTCGCTGCGCCCTGCGGTCGCCAACGCGGCATTCGGCGCGCTGCTCGGCGAGGCGGACATCGTCGTCCTGCCCTCGCTGTGGGACGAGAACCGTCCGCTGACGCTGCTCGCCGCGCTGGAGAGCGGCCGCTATGTCGTCGCGTCCGACATGCCGGGCCTCGCAGCCGAGATCGCCGGCGGACAAGGCGGCGAGGTCTTCCCTCCGGGCGATGCCGCCGGTCTCGCCGCGATCCTCGCGCGCCTCGCCGGCGCCAGCGGCCCGGTGCAGGCCGCGCGCAAGACGCCGGCCCGCCGCCCAGACTTCGATGCCTATGTCGATGACATCGAGCGGCTGCTCGGCGATGCCGCGCGGCGAGGTGCGCCGTGAGGATCGCGCTGTTCGTCCACTGCTTCTTCCCAGCGCACTATTTCGGCACCGAGGCCTATACCTTGTCGCTGGCGCGGGAACTTGTCGCCCTGGGCCATGAGGTGACCGTGGTCAGCGCGACCTTCCAGGGCGAGCCGCGGCAGAAACGGCTGGTCGACTCGTATGCGTGGGAGGGCATCGACGTCCTCAGCATCGACAAGAACGCCGTTCCGCACCGCGACATCGCCGAGACCTACGACCAGCCGATCATGCGCTGGGTTCACGAGCGCATCCTGCGCCAGCTCCGGCCCGATGCGATTCATGTCTGCCACCTGATCAATCACACGGCGGCGCTTCTGGACGCCGCCAGGGCGCTGGAGATTCCCGTCTTCGCGACCCTGACCGACTTCTTCGGCTTCTGCCTGACCAACAAGCTGGAGACCGATCGCGGCGCGTTGTGCGGCGGACCGAGCCCGTCGCGCGCCAATTGCATTGCCTGCCACCTGAAGGCCGCCGGCGGCCAGCCGGGCGCGGGAGGAATGTCGCGCTTCCTCGCAGGCGCCGGCGTGCGTCCGCTCGCGGCGCGGGCGCTCGCTCTGGCGGGATCGATCCGGCCGGGATTCAGAGCCGGATCGCTGCGCCCGGCGGACATCATCGCGCGCCCCGATGTCCTGCGCGCCGCGCTCGGGCTCTATCGCGAAGCGATCGCGCCCAGCACCTTCCTGCGCGACGCCTATGCCGCGAACGGCTTTCCCGCGCCGCTGCGACTCAGCCATTTCGGCATCGACATCGATCGCCGCGCCAAGCCGCCGCCGGCCGACCGGACGGCCTTGCGGCTCGGCTATATCGGCCAGCTCGCGCCGCACAAGGGCGTCGACATCCTGCTCGACGCGCTGGCCCGCGCCGCCGCGCCCAGTCTCTCGCTGCGGATCTGGGGCGACGAGGCGCAGGACCCTGCCCATGCGCGCCGGCTGAGGGCGCTCGCCGCCGGCCAGGCCGTCGCCTTCGAAGGGACATTCGCGCCGGACCGGCTGGCCGATCTGATGGCAGACATCGATCTGCTGGTCATTCCCTCGACCTGGTACGAGAACAGCCCGCTGATCCTGCTGCAGGCGCTGGCGACGCACACGCCGGTCGTCGTCTCCGATGTCGCGGGCCTCACGGAATTCATCGACGAGGGACGCACGGGCTACGCCGTCAAACGCGGCGATGCGGCGGCGCTGGCGGGTCTGCTCGGACGTCTGGCCGCTGCGCCGGACGGCGTGCACGCGATGTCGCGGGCGACCCACTATGCGCGCCGCGTGCGCGACATGGCGGCGGACGTGGTCGCCATGTACGGCTCGCATCTCTCCCGCTGAACGCCGTGGCCGCCGCCGGAAAGCCGCCGCATTCGGCGCCTAGCGTCCCGCAACGGGACGGTGGCGCGCTTGGCTGCCGGCGCCCCGATAAGGTATCCTTGTTCGTCTGCGTCGGCCGGTGCTTCGTTGCCGGGCGCTGAGGAAGGTCGATTTCGCCCATGGCAAGCATCGAAGGCGACACCGGCGAGCGGCCACAGTCCCGCGATGTCGTGCTGCGCCGGGGAACGGCGGCTTCTGCGCTGATGCGGCGTGCCGCCCGGCTGGCGCGCGACGAATCGCTGCCCGTCTCCTCGCTTCCCGCCATCCTGCGGCCACGCGGCACGATCGCCAGCGGCGGCGGCTGGATGAGCGTATTCGTCCGCGTCAGCTTCCTCCTGGTCTTCCTCGTGCCGGCGGTCCTCTCGGTCGTCTATTTCGGCCTCGTCGCCGCCGGCCAGTACGCAACCGAAGTGCGCTTTGCGGTGCGCAGCGGCGAGCGTTCGTCGCTGGAACAGATGGCCTCGCTCGGCTCGGTCGCCAGCCTGGCGCAGCTGTCGCAGGCGCAGGACACGATGGTCGTCACCAATTTCGTGAAGAGCCGCACGCTGGTGGAGGCCATCGACCGCGAGCTCAACCTGCGCCAGATGTTCTCCCGCGACGGCGTCGACTTCCTGTCGGCCTTCGACGCCGGCGCACCGATCGAGGAGCTGGTCCGCTACTGGCGGCGTCACGTGAAGATCGGCATGGAATCGGGATCCGGCCTCGTCACGGTGACGGTGCATGCCTTCACGCCGGAGGATGCGCTGGCGATCGCCCAGGCGATCACCCGTCACAGCGAGGAAATGGTCAATGCGATGTCGTCGCGCGCCTCCGGCGATCTGCTGACCGACACGGAAGCCGAACTGGCGCGGGCCGAGACGCGCCTCAAGGAGACGCGCGGCAAGCTGCAGGCGCTGCGCAACGTCGAAGGCACGCTCGATCCTAGCGCCTCGGCCGAAGGGCTGAACGAGGTGCTGACCGTTCTGCGCAGCGAGCGGGCGCAGGCCGAAAGCCAGCTGAGAAGCATGAGCGCGGGCCTCGCGGCCAGCGCGCCGCAGCTCCGCCCCGTGCGGGCGAGGATCGAGGCGCTGGACGCCCAGATCGCACAGATCACCGCCGAAATGGCGGGTTCCGAGGGCGCGGACGACCTCTCCGCGGCGCTGACGCGGTTCGACGCGCTCGAACTCGACAACCAGGTGGCAGAGCGGCGCTATGCCGCCGCGGTCGCCGCGCTCGAAAGCGCCCGGCTGTCCGCCGACCGGCGGCGCGTCTACATCAACACCTTCGTGGAAGCCTCTCTGCCGCAGGAAGCGACCGCGCCGCCGCGCTTCTGGTATGGGCTGGCCGGCATCGTCGCGCCCTTCCTCGCCTGGGCGGCGCTGACCGGGCTCGTCGCCTTCGCGCGCAACAGGTTCGTGTAGCCGGCCCGTCATGATCCGCATGACCAATGTCCGCAAGACCTATCGCGCGAACCGCGTGCGCAAGGTGGTGCTCGACGACGTTTCGGCCGTCTTCGACACGCGGCACGCCTACGGCATCCTCGGCCTCAACGGCGCGGGCAAGTCGACGCTGATGCGGATCATCGCGGGAACGGAGCAGCCCGATCGCGGCCGCATCTATCGCGGCGCGTCCATGTCCTGGCCGCTCGCCTTCAACCAGGGCTTCCACCCGGGCATGACCGGACGCGAGAACCTGACCTTCGTCGCCAACATCTACGGCGTCAGCCCGCGCTACGTGACCGAGTTCGTCATCGATTTCGCCGAGCTGGGCGCCTATATCGACGCCCCCGTCTCGACCTATTCGTCCGGCATGCAGTCGCGCCTGGCCTTCGGCATGTCGATGGCGATCGAGTTCGACTTCTACCTGATCGACGAGGTGACGGCGGTCGGCGACGAGCGTTTCACCGCCAGGTGCACGCAGGCGCTCCTGGAACGGCGCCAGCGCAGCGGGCTGATGCTGGTCTCGCACGGCATCGGCGCAATCAAGTCGCTCTGCGATCGCGGTGCGATCCTGAAGGACGGCAAGCTGACGCTGTTCGACGACGTCGATACGGCGATCGAGCACTACCGGCGGACGTTCTGAGGGTCACGACAGGCGTGGCGTTTCGCAGGCCAGCGAGAACGCCGGATGGTAGAAGGGGTCGTTGACGATCCGATCGCGCCAGCGCGCGACGAAGGCGGCCCGCTGCTCGGCGTGCCGCTGCACGCCCGTAGGGCCGGGCCGGCCGCGGCTGGCGGATTCCAGATGGCAGAGGACCGCCTGCGGGGTCCACATCGTCGCGAAACCGCGCTCGCCGAGACGAAGGCAGAGGTCGATGTCGTTGTACTCGACCGGAAAGGCGGATGCGTCGAAGCCGCCAACCGCCTCGAACAGATCGCGGCGGACCGCCAGGCAGGCGCCGGTGACCGCGGAGACGCGGCGGCAGCGGCCAAGCGCGCCGCCATAGCCGGACGCGCCGCCGGGGGCCCTGCGATAGAGGTGTCCGGCGGCGTCGTTGAGGCCGAGCACGATTCCGGCATGCTGGATCGTTCCGTCCGGATAGAGCAGCTTCGCCCCCACGGCGCCGACCCCGGGCCGGACGGCGAGGTCGACAAGCGCCGTCAGCCAGCCCGGGTCGAGCGCTTCGACGTCGTTGTTGAGGAAGACGACGATCTCGCCCTCGCCCTGCCCGGCCGCGGCGTTGCAGATGGCGGCATAGTTGAACGCGCCGGGCGCCGGTACGACCCGGACGCGCGGGTCGGCCGCAACCCAGTCCAGAAGGCGCCGCGCGGCGACCTCGTCGCTGTCGTTGTCGGCGACGATGATTCTCAGCCGCTCATAGGCCGTCCGCTCCAGGAGGCTGGCGAGGCAGCGGCCGAGCAGGTCGGCGCGATTGCGGGTCGGGATGACGATGTCGACCGGGGGGCAGGGACTGGCGGCTTTCCGGGCGAGCCGAGGCGCGACGGGGGGGACCGATGGTGCGGCGCGATGCAGCAGGACGCGGCCGAGATGGATGAAGCCGGTCGAGGGGCCGCCGGGCGGCCGCGTGGCGCGCCACGGCGCCTCGTCCGCTTCGCCCGGCCAGGCGAAGAGCGGCCTGCGCGTACCGCCCGGTCCGGGTTCGTCGGCGTCGAAGGCGACCGTCCGTAGTCCGGGTTCGGCGGCGAACGCCTCGACCAGTGTGGCGACGGCCTCCGGGGCCAGCCGGTCTCCCGCCGCCAGAGCGACATGGGCAAGCGCGTCATCGCCGGCCGTGCCGTCCAGAGTCAGCCGCCAGGCCGGGCAGGACTGGCGCTCCAGGCTGATGCGTGTCGCCCCCCAGCCGGGATGGGCGGGGTCGCTTCCGGCGAAGACGATCGGCGGGCCGGCCAGCGCCTCCGGCCGCGGGCGGTCGAGACCCTCGGGCTCCGGGGGGCGCCGCCGCGCGGCGCGCCAGCGGTCATAGCTTGAGAGCGGTTCGTCGTTCAGCGCCGCCGCCAGGCGGCGGCGGGCCGAGTCCCGTCTGCCCGCCACATGGTGCAGCAGCCCCAGCAGGCTTGAGCGCGGCGCCCGCAGCAGCCGGAGCACCAGCGCAACCGGCGCCAGGCGCGATATCTGCTCGATGCGAAAACGGTCGGGCGGAACGCCCGGCCCGGGATCGATGGCGAGCCGTGCGCCCCTCGGCCGCCAGCCTCGCCAGACGCCGCGTCCGCAGACCGGGGCCGGAAGAATGATGGTGTCCTCGCCGCCGTCCGGCAGGACGAGCCGCAGCACGGGACGCACCGCCGGCACGAGAAAGCTCGCCGCATAGCGCAGCTCGACCCAGCCCGGACCGCGCGCCCCTTCCGCCTCGACTTCCAGCCAGACGGGCTCGCGCGAACGCCGCACGGCGGTCACGCGCGCCGGCCTTCAGTCCTTCGTGGCGTTGTAGACGGCGGCGCCGCTGAGGATCGGAGAGGTCAGCGTTCCGAACAGGCTGAAGACCTTCTGGAGTTCGTTCAGCGGCGCGTTCGAGACGTAGATGACGTCGCCGTTCATCACCGCGAAGCGCTGCGCGCTGAAATAGCCGCGCGCGTCGGACAGATCGAGGCGATAGACCACCGGCACCATGCCGCCGAGCTCCGACAGCGGACTGCGCGGGTCGAGGGCCCGGGCGATCTCGGCGGGCTCGTAGCGGAATACGAAGACGCCTTCCGCGTCCGACCGGCTGTCGACGAGGCCGCGCGACTTGCCGATCGCCTGGATGAGGGACAGCGAGGCGGCTTCGAACGGCACCTCATTGTTGTCGCCCGCGGCGCCCAGCATCACGAATTTCCGGGTCTCGCGCGAGACGGTGATGAGGTCGCCCGGCAGGGCGTAGACATTCTCGCGCGGATCGTCGAGCAGGGCCTTGAGCGGCACCGCCGCGGTCCGGCCGTTGCGGGTCAGCTGGATCGTCGTGTCGTGAACCGGCGTCTTGATGCCGCCGGCGGCGGCGATCACGTCGAGGATGCGGTCGCCGCGGAGGCTGAGGGGGATGCGGGCGCCGCCCGTCACCTCGCCCATGACCGAGACGGTGCCGCTGACATTGTTGGTGACCGAGACCAGGACCTGCGGCTCCATCGCCTTGCCCTGGAGGCCCGAGCGGATGGCGGCTTCGGCGCCCTGCGGCGTCATGCCGGCTACCCGGACCCGGCCGACGAACGGGATGGAGATTGCGCCGTCGCTGCCCACGACCTGCGCCGGAATCGTCGAGGTCTGCGAGCCGCTCTGTTCGGCGCCCGCGGCCGCAGCGACCGCCGAGGATGGCGATGCGCCGGAGAAGAGGCCGCCCGGGCCCACCTCCCAGATCGTCACCGCGACGACATCGCCGACGCCGATGTGAAGCGACGGCGCGCCCGAATCGGTTCCGAAACTGTCGTAGAGGCCGGCATCGCGGCGCGTCGACAACTGATCCAGCGCCCGGCCGTCGATATCGACGACGAGATACTGCGACACATCATCGTGCTGCGCGCCGCCGCGGACCTCCGAGACGGTCGGCCCCGATGACGGAAGACTGCCGCACGCGGCAACCAGCAGCGGGGCTATCGTCGCTGCGACAAGCTTGACCTTCATGTGAACCCGCTCGTGTCGAATTGGCGCGCTGACGAGGCGCCGGGACCAGCAGACCCAGACTCGGCGCGTCGTGGTAAAGAATTAGTGTAGGCATGTCCGCTGCGAAAGGTCCATGCAGGCCGGAGGCGATCCCCCTTGCCGCAACGCCCAAGCTGTGGGGAAACTGCGGCACTCTTCAAGGAACCCGCCATGACGTCTGCCGCCGCTTCCGGCCTCAACCCGGCCCGCCTCGCCAAGATCGACCGGTTCCTGAAGGAACGCTACCTCGAGCCGGGCCGCCTGCCGGGCGCCTTCACGATCGTCCACCGCCGCGGCGAAACCGCGCACTGGAGTCCGCTCGGCCATGCCGA
>JAEUMK010000102.1 GCA_016792565.1 Alphaproteobacteria bacterium | reverse complement strand
CTCAACATGGTTCTGGCGGTCCTCGAAACGAGATGCGGTCTGGGCATTGGCGGGCACGACATTTACCTGAATGTCGCGGGAGGGTTGAAGATCAGCGAACCGGCGGCAGACCTGGCGGCAGCCGGCGCCCTGATCTCGTCGGTCCTGGGGCGGCCGCTGCCGCCGGATTGCGTCCTGTTCGGAGAGGTTGCCCTCTCAGGGGCGATCCGGCCGGTCGGCCAGCCGGACTCACGCCTCAAGGAAGCTGCAAAGCTTGGCTTCAAGCGAGTGGTCGCGCCGCCCGGGGCGAAGATCGACGGCCTGGCGGTCGTGACTGTCGAAACCCTCGGCGATCTCGTCGAACGTATACGAAATAGCGACATTTGATCGTGTTAATCTCGGCTTCACCATGTTCAACGTCTTAGACCTCGTCATTCTCGGCGTCCTGATCGTCTCTGCGCTCCTGGCGGCGTGGCGGGGCTTTACCCATGAAGTCCTGTCGATCGGCTCCTGGGCCGGGGCGGCCATCGTGATGTTCATCGTCGGCCCTCATGCCGTGCCGCTGGCTGCCGTCTATCTCGACAATCCTACACTTGCGCAGATCGCAGCCTACGCGGCGGTCTTCGTTATCGCCTTGATTCCGTTATCATATATTAGCTACCGGATCTCCGAGGGAGTGCGAGACTCGGCGATCGGACCGGTGGACCGCCTGCTCGGCCTGGTGTTCGGTGCTGCCCGGGGGCTGGTCGTTGTCGGCATCGGATTCCTGGTTTTCACCAGCCTGGTCGGCGAATCGCGCCTTCCGGACTGGTACAAGGAGGCACGGCTCCGGCCGCTCATGGAGGGGTCCGGCAAGGTGATCGCCTCGCTCCTGCCGGCGCGCGGATCCGCCAAGGAAGGCGACAAAGACGGCGGCGAGGCCGTTATCGGCGGCCGCAAGCCGGCGAACGATCCCGAAGAGGACGATCGCTCCGCGGAACCGGCCGCGGCGCCCAAGCCCAAGCCGCCCAAGCCGGCTGCGCCAGAATCGCAACGCGCCACGGAAAAGACCCGACCGGCGAGCGCTGCCGCTGATGACGGCACGCATGGCTATGGCGAACGGGAGCGCGACGCATTAGATCAACTCATCGGAACGGCGACCGCGAGTCCCTCCGGGGGCGATGCGGTGGACGGCGAGGCTGGCGGACGACGCTGATCTCGCCTGAGGGCGACGGGACAGCTGATGGACGGTGCGCTGACACACCCCTTCGACGGCGACAAGCTGAAGGAGGAATGCGGGGTTTTTGGCGTCTTCTCGCATGACGAGGCCGCCAAGTTTGCAGTCTACGGTTTGCATGCCCTGCAGCATCGCGGACAGGAAGGTGTCGGGATTGCCTCCTATGATGCCGTCGAGAACCGCTTCAACCTCGAGCGCCACATGGGCCAGGTTGGTGACGTGTTCGGCGAGACCGGACCGACCGCAAATCTGAAGGGCCGCGCCGCGATCGGCCACGTCCGTTATTCGACGACCGGCGGTTCGCTCAAGCGCAACGTCCAGCCCTTTTTCGCCGATGTGGCCGGCGGCGGCATTGCCGTCGCCCACAATGGCAATCTCACGAACGCCAAGGCGCTGCGCCAGGAATTGCAGGCGCGCGGGGCGATCTTCTACGCGACATCCGACACCGAGGTAATCGTGCACCTGGTCGCCACCAGCCGCCAGCGCGGTATGGTGGCCCGTCTGATAGACGCGCTGCATCAGGTCGAAGGCGCCTACTCGCTCGTTGCCCTGACCCGCAAGCGCATGATCGGCGTACGCGATCCGCTCGGCGTTCGCCCGCTGTCGCTCGGCAGACTCGGCGAGACCTGGGTTCTGGCGTCCGAGACCTGCGCCTTCGACATCATCGGCGCGACCTTCGTGCGCGATGTCGAACCGGGCGAACTCGTCGAGATTACCGAAGACGGCGTCGTCTCGCACTTCCCGTTCGCACAGCGCCGCAAGCGGTTCTGCGTGTTCGAGTATGTCTATTTCGCCCGGCCGGACAGCGTCGTCGAAGGCATGAACGTCTATGACGCCCGCAAGCGGATCGGTGCCGAGCTCGCACAGGAAGCGCCGGCCAGTGCCGACATAGTCGTCGCCGTCCCTGACTCGGGGAATCCGGCGGCCATCGGGTACGCACAGGCAAGCGGCCTGCCGTTCGAGATGGGCATCATCCGCAATCACTATGTCGGGCGCACCTTCATCGAGCCGACGGACCGGATCAGGAATCTGGGCGTCCTGATGAAGCACAACGCCAACCGGCGCGTTCTGGAAGGCCGCCGCGTCATCCTGGTCGATGACTCGATCGTCCGCGGCACGACCTCGCTCAAGATCGTGCAGATGGTCCGCGACGGCGGCGCCAGCGAAGTGCACATGCGTATCGCCAGCCCGCCGACTACCAATCCCTGCTTCTACGGCGTGGACACGCCCGACAAGGACAAGCTCCTGGCGGCGCGCATGAACCTCGACGTCGAGGCGATGCGCACCTTCATCAAGGCCGACAGCCTCGCCTTCATCTCGCTCGACGGTCTCTACCGCGCCGTCGGCGAGCCCGCGCGCGATCCGCAGCGCCCGCAGTACTGCGATGCCTGCTTCAGCGGCGAGTATCCCACGCCCCTGACCGACAACGCCCAGGGCCGTCAGCTCGAACAGCTCTCGCTGCTGATGGAAAAGGTCTAGCCTCTCATGTCCGACCTGCCTCTCGCAGGGCGCGTCGCGCTCGTCACCGGCGCGTCGCGCGGTATCGGCTTCGCCACCGCACTGGCCCTTGGACGTCTCGGAGCACACATCGTCGCCACCGGCCGCTCCACTCGCCTGCTGGAAAGCCTCGACGACGCGCTGAGATCTGAGGGCCTGGAGAGCGCCACGCTGGTACCCTTCAATCTCCGCGACTTTCCGGCGATCGACAAGCTCGGCCAGGCGATCTTTGAACGCTGGGGGCGGCTGGACATCCTCGTGGGCAATGCCGGCCAGCTCGGACAGCTTGGACCGATTGGGCACGTCAAACCCGATGCATGGGCCGAACTGCTGGACGTCAATCTCACGGCGAACTGGCGTCTGATCCGATCGATGGATCCGTTGCTGCGCATCGCCGATGCGGGCCGCGCGGTCTTTCTGACATCCGGGGCCGCACGCCGCATCCGCGCTTATTGGGGCCCCTACGCCGTGACCAAGGCCGCGCTCGAAGCATTGGCCAAGTCCTATGCCGCCGAGCTGGCCGAAACGGCCGTGCGCGTGAACCTCGTCAATCCAGGCGCGGTGCGAACGGCCATGCGCGCCAAGGCCATGCCAGGCGAGGACCCGGCCATGCTTCCCACGCCGGACGACGTGGCTCTGGAGATCGTGAAGCTTTGCCTGCCGTCCTGCAGCCTGCAGGGCGAGATTGTGGACCTTGGCCGCCCTACTCGTCCGTGAACGGGTTCTTTGACGTCCGCTTCAGAAAGCGGATCGGCGTTCCAGGCAGATCGAACGTCTCGCGGATTCCATTCGAGAGATAGCGCAAGTACTCGTCCGGCAGCTCGTTCAACTGGTTGCCGAAGATCGCGAAGGTCGGCGGGCGCGACTTCGCCTGCGTGATGTAGCGCAGCTTGATGCGCCGGCCCGATATCGCCGGCGGCGCGTGACGCTCCATGGCATGCTGGAGCCAGCGATTGAGGGCGGGCGTGGGAACGCGCTTGTTCCAGACGGCCTCTGCGGCGATCACCGCCGGCATTAGTCGCTCGAGGCCTTGCCCCGTCAGGCCAGACAGCATCACGATCTGCACGCCCTTGACCTGCGGCAACAACTCCGTGGCTTGCCGCTTGAGCTCTGCGAGGCGCTTCTGTTTGTCCTCGACCATGTCCCACTTGTTGACCGCCAGCACGAGCGCGCGGCCCTCGCGCTCCACCAGATCGGCGATCGTGAGATCCTGCTTCTCGAACGGTCCGGCGGCATCCATCAGCAGGATCACGACTTCGGCGAAGCGGATCGCACGCAGCGCGTCGCTAACCGACAATTTCTCAAGCTTCTCGACGATCCGAGCCCGACGGCGCAGCCCGGCGGTATCGAACATCTTGATGGCGCGGCCTTCAAACTCCCAATCGACCGAAATCGAATCGCGCGTCGTTCCGGCCATCGGACTGGTCAGCAGCCGCTCTTCGCCGATCAGCCGATTGATCAGGGTCGACTTGCCGGCGTTGGGACGGCCGACCACCGCGATCTGCAGCGGCCGCACGACCGTCTCGTCCGCAGCCTCGCCCTCAGGCGCCGCGTACTCGTCCTCATCCTGCGGCTCGGCGCCGAACGGTTGCAGGGCGGCATAGAGTTCGCCCATGCCCTCGCCGTGTTCGGCCGACAGTGCGATCGGCTCTCCCAGCCCCAGGCTGTAGGCCTCGCCGATGCCGCCAAAGCCGGCGTTTCCCTCGGCCTTGTTGGCCGCCAGGATAACCGGCTTGCCGGACCGTCTGAGAAGGTTCGCTATGGTCTTGTCGTCCGGCGTCACGCCGGCCCTGGCATCGATCATGAACAGCAGAACGTCTGCCGCTTCGATGGCCCGTTCCGTCTGCGCCCGGATGCGCCGCTCAAGATCGCCGTCCGGCTTCTCGTCGAGGCCTGCCGTATCGACGATCTTGAATGTCAGCGGTCCGAGGGAGGCCTCGCCTTCGCGCCGGTCCCGCGTGACGCCAGGAGAATCGTCGACAAGCGCAACGCGACGCCCCCCGAGCCGGTTGAACAGCGTCGACTTGCCGACATTCGGCCGCCCGACGATGGCTAGGGAGAAGGTCATGATTCAGTCGCGGGCCGCCTCAACGATAGGCGGTCAGCACTCCGTCGTCGTTGAGGATGTAGAGCGTGCCGTTGGCAACGATCGGCGCGATGATCGACCCGGCATCGAGTTCGTAGCTCTGCTCGACCGCGCCTGTGGCCGCAGCCACCACTGCCAGCCGGCCATCGGTGGAAACCAGGATCAGATGACCCTGCGCCATCAAGGGACCGCTCCACTCGACGGTATCGCTGCGATCCTCCTCGTCCTGCCAGCGGCCGAGATAGGTTGTCCAGGCCACGCGGCCAGACACTTTCTCGAAGCAGATCAGGTTTCCGTTGGTCGCCATTACATACACATAGTCGCCGGCGACCCACGGGGTCTGAACGCCCGCGACGTCGCGCGTCCAGACGCGCTCGCCCGACCGCAGATCTATGGCGACGAGGCGGCCGGCATGGCTGATCGCAAAAACCAGATTGCCGTCGATGACCGGTCGCCCGGCGATATCATTGATCGACGAAAGCGTGTCGGCCTGGCCGGTCCGCGTCAGCGAGTCGTTCCAGACTGCACGGCCGTTGTTGGACCGAAGGGCGTAAAGATCGCCGTTGGTATAGGGAACGACTACATACTCGGCATTGGCGGCAGGGCTCACGCTGGCCAGGACGCTGGCCGTTTCCGAGAAGACCTCGTGCGTCCACAGATCGGCGCCGGTCGCCGCGTCCAGAGCCCATGAGCGGTTGTCGCGGTTCATCGCGATGACCCGGCCGTCCCGGACCGTTGGCGCTGTGTGGAACGGCGTCTCGACCTGCTTCGACCACAGACGGCCGCCCGAGCGCGCATCGAGCGCGATGATCTCGCGGAAGCCCGTCGTCACGAACAGTCGGCCGCCGGCATAGGCAAGGCCGCCGCCATAGCCTTCTTCCGCACGGTCGCCGCCGGTGCTGAAGAAATAGAAGTCCGAGGTGATGTCCTCGACAGCGACCGACGTCGCCCAGATCTCGCCGCCGGAGGCGGCGTCGAAAGCCCGGACATTGGCGGCGGCATCGAGCGTGAAGACCATGCCATCGGCAACGATCGGCGTCGCGGTGATGGCGGAGTCGGACGACGTGCCGACGCCGATCTCGGCGGTCCATGCGACATTGAACGTCACGGGCGCATCCGTGTTGCCGACTAGGTTTTCGGACGTCCCACCCGGCAGCGGCCATGATGGCACATGCACTGCCTGCGGTATGCCGACGGCCATCCCGGCGAACGCCGGATCTTGGGTCAGCAAATCCTGACCGCGCGGCATCAGCGACACCCTCTGGCCGGGCACCCGCTTGGCGTCTTCGGACGAGCCGAACAACGAGTCACCGACCGACTCAAGCGTGCTGCAGCCGCCCGCCGTGAGCGCGAGGGCCAAGACCGTCGAGCGCAGCATCGTCGAACGGAAGGAGCGGACGGCCAAATTCATGGACTGGACCTGGTTCTGATTAGGGCTGCTGGGGGGCATCGACGGGAGAGGGCGACGGTGCGGCGACTGGCTGTGCTGGCGGCGCCGCGGCCGCGTTGGGAGGCGCCTCCAACGGCACAGCACCGCCGCCTTTGAGATAGGCTGCGATCTTTCCTGCCCGTGCACGTACGGAGTCGGGCGCGGCGGGGTCGGCCTCCAGTGCAGCAAAGGCCTCGGCTGCCGCCGCCGTACTCCCCGCGCGCAGATCGGCGATCGCCTGGATTTCGCGCGCTTCGAATCGCCAGGGGCTGTCGTCGCTCGCCAGCGGCGCTACGCGGTTCTTGAGAACATCGGGGGCCTCGATATCTGCCACCGCATAGGCGGCGCGCAGACGGGCGAGCGCCTTCAACTTCTCATCGGCCGTCGATAGCGCGATCTGGTCGTAAACCGCCAGCGCGCCCTGAAGGTCGTTCTTGGCGATCAGCAAACCCGCCTGACGAAACCTGGCAAGGATGGGGTAGCCCTCCCCGCCCTTCTGGCCGATCGCCTCAAAAGCCGCGATCGACTGGTCGATATTGGCGATGTCGACCGCATTTCCGGCGTCGGCGAAGGCCTCGGCCGCTGCCGCGGTCTGACCTGCCTGATAGCTGCGCCACCACATGATGCCGGCCGTGGCCAGCACGGCGACGACCGCAACCGTCAGGAAGGCGGAACCGTAGCGGGTCCAGAGCTTGTTCAGGCGCTCGCGCCTGAGGTCTTCCTCGACCTCGTGAAAAATATCGGTCAATGAACGGATTCCGGCGTCACGCAGACAACGATAGCGGCGGGGAAGCTATAAATTGCGCCGCCGTCGCAGGCAAACCCCAAAAAGGCCCTTGGGAGCCTCTGGCAGGCGGGTGTGACGAGCGGCCGGACGCGGGGGGATACGGCTTGCGAGGACCGCAGCGCTGGATCAGTGCCCAGGGGCGGCCAGCGCGCCCTGTGCAGCGCGGCATCCCCGCAACATCGCCGGTTTATGTTGGGTTTGCCCGCCTGTGGATATTGCGCTGGCGGGCGGGGGGCGCCTAAATTCCCTGTCATGTTCAAACGCCGCGCTCTGGCTGTCGCTCTGGCTGCGCTCGCCTTCCCGGGCGTGACGCTGGCAAGTGGCGGATTCGCGGGCGATGACAGCGTGTTCTCGGGCGTCGCCGGCCTCTCCGGGGAAGGATTGATCGTTCCTCAAACGCTGGTCGCGGGCGGCATGTTCGGCTTCGATCATCGCTTTGAAGCGAACGGTCTTGGTCAGATGGCGCTCGTCACCACCGCCGGCGGGGGCACGCTGGCGGAAGGACTGGGCGCGTTCCCGCTTGCCGGCAACGATGCGATGGATATCAAGACCCGGCTGACGGCAGGCGACATGTTCTGGGGGCTGACGCCCTATGTCGGAGTGAATGTCACCGCCGAATCGGACGAAGGCCGGGTGTTCCAAGGCACGACCACCCTGCTTCCCTATCAAGGCGACAGCCTTGCGCTTCAGGGCGTCGCCGGCATCGCCTACGAATTGATGCCCGGCGTCGGCGCCGGACTGGAGTATCGCTATCAGGGGTACGCAGCCGCGACCCCGGTCGCTGCCGATGCATCCTCCAACCAGACCATCATGATGAGGTTGGATCTCGGCCTGAACTGAGGCCGTACACAATCTGGTTTGTTCCTGACGAGCGGGGGGCCAGCTCCTCAGGAGCCGCGCGGCCGCTGGAGCACTTGAGGGGGTGCTTCGGCGGCCGTCGCCTTTTCCGGCAATCGCGGTCACAGCGCCTATGCCTTCCGCAGCTGGCGTGACCATCGTCACCGCGGCGCCTTGGCGATCGTCACAGACCGCCGAGCCTCCCGTCTCTACATCGCGATCACCTTCGCGGAGAGACACACATGACCATTCACCAGAGCGTTGCGACGCCGGATGCCGCCGCCCCCGCTTCGCCGACGCCAGCTGAGTTCATCATGCAGATCGGCACCGGGATGTGGCTGTCCCGCGCGCTTTGGGGCGCGGCGCGCCTGAAGCTCGCGGACGCGATCGGCGACACGCCGATGACGCCGGGCGCCATCGCCTTCGTCTGCGACGCCAACGCCGATTCCGTCGCGCGAATCCTGAGGACCCTGGCGGCCTTCGGCATTTTCGTCCAGACATCGGAAGGGCGCTTCTCCCACAACGACGTTTCGCGCCATCTGCGCAGCGACCATCCCGAGAGCCAGCGCAGTTTCGTCGAAGCGGTATTCGGCAACGAGCACTACGCCGCATGGAGCGAACTCGAGGCCACCATGCGCACCGGCCGGGCCGGCTTCGACATCCACTATGGCGAGCCGGTGTTCGACTATTTCCGCAAGCACCCCGAAAGCGAGAAGCTGTTCGGCGAGGCGATGACGGCGACGACGCGGATGGTCGACCGCGCCGTCCTGGAGGCTCACGACTTCGGGCGCTTCGCTCTGGCGGTCGATGTCGGCGGCAGTCACGCGAGCCTTCTGTCCGGACTGCTCGCCAGGCATCCCGGCAGCCGGGGCATCGTGTTCGACCTGCCGGCAACCGTGGAGGCGGGGCGCGTGCATTGGCAGGGGACCGAGCCGGGACGCCGTATCGAGGCGGTCGGCGGCGACTTCTTCCGGGAAGTGCCGGCGGGCGATCTCTACCTGCTGAAGTTCATCCTCCATGACTGGACCGATGCCCAGTGCCTGCAGATCCTGCGCACCATCCGCGCCGCCGCCGAGACGGACGCGCGCGTGGCGATCTGCGAGATGGTGCTGCCCGAGACGTCGCAGCCGCATCCCGGGTTCCTGATGGATCTCAACATGCTCGCCCAGACCGGGGGGCGCGAGCGCACGGTGAAGGAGTACGACGCTCTGCTCCGCCCGGCAGGGTTCCGCATCGCGAGAGTGACGCCGACCGCCAGCCCGATGAGCGTGATCGAGGCCGTCGCGGTCTGACCGCCCTCAGACCCTGACAGGCCGCGAGCCGGGGCGCCCCAGTGGCGCCCCGGTGTCGTTCAGGCGGATGAGCGTCAGCACCAGGGTGAAGGCGGCGGACGACAGCAGAATGTGCCAGAGGAAGTGCGAACCCTGGTCGAGGTGACCGCAGGCGAGGTGGTCGATCGAGCGGAAGGTCAGCGCCCCCAGCGCCAATGCGAGCGCTGCGCCGCCCGACAGCGCCGCGGCGGGCGAGAGGCGCACCGTGCGGACGATCAGCCAGAGCGCGGCGGCAACGATGACGATGCCGCTGAGCGCCATGCGGCCGCCGGCCGGCATGTCCAGGGGGAGAAAGCGGACGGCGACGGGCAGCAGGGCCAGCGCCAGGACGACCCCCGCCGCCTGCCACAGCGGCGCGACGCGGCGGGCCCACAGGAGCGCGGCGAAGAGGACGAAGAGGATGGCGGGCTGGACGTCGAGGGCCAGCGCCCAGCGGGTCCGCAGGCCGTGCCAGAGCACGCTGCCCGCCCCGTTGACGACCAGCAGGACGCAGAGGACGTAGAGCGGCCAGGCGCGGGGCGCGCGGCGGGCGACCAGTAGCAGGCCGGCGAGGCCGAAGACGCAGATGACGAGGCTGGAGATCGCATTCCAGGGCTCGATCGGGAAGGCGCCGCCGATCGGATCGGGGGTTTCGCAGTAGCGCGGGCCGAATTGCAGATTCTCCATCGGCCGAGCCTCGCGGAGGGCGGAGCCCAAGTCCAGCGCGGCGGTCGCACCGGGGGGCCGACTCGCGCGAAGGTGAGCGGATGCGGAGCGATGTGGACCTCGCCTATCTGAAGCGCGCGGCGGCGGCCTATCTGGCGCGCTATGCGGCGTCGGCGGCGCAGCTTGAGCGCGTCCTTGAGCGGCGGGTCGCCAAGCGCTGCCGGATCGGCGGGGCGGACCCGGCCGACCACGCCGAGACGGTGAAGGCGGCGGTGGCGTTCTGCGTCGGGGCGGGGCTGGTGGACGACGCGGCCTTCGCGGCGGGGCGGACGGCGACGCTGGCCCAGCGGGGCTGGCCGGAGCGGCGCATCAGGGCGGCGCTGGCCCAGAAGGGGGTCGCCCGCGAGACGGCGGAGGCGGCGCTGGCCGGGGCGGAGATCGACGACGCGGCGGCGGCCCGGCGCTTCACCGAGCGGCGGCGGCTGGGTCCGTTCCGGCCGCCGGGCGTGCGGGCGGAGAAGCGCGACAAGGACATCGCGGCGATGATGCGGGCGGGCTTCGGCTTCGAGCTGGCGCGGGCGACGATCGGGCGCGCGGAGGCGTGAGCCGGTTGATCTTGGTCAAGGCGGGGCGGGGTTGCGTGGGGGGAGGCTGACGCAGCGCCAGGGGCGGCCGACGCCGGCCCGGACGGCAGAGACCGGGCGCAGGGGCGGAGGCGAGGATGAGCGAGACGGGCGAGACCCCGGGCGGCGGCCCGGTTGCGGGCGGAGCGGCGGACGTCGCGGCCCAGGGCGCGGCCAGGGCGGCCGAGGCGGTGCCGGCGCGGGCGGCGGGATTGCTGCCGCCGGTGCGGACGGTGGGCATGGGCGCCCCTTTCCGCTGGCTGGCGGGCGGCTGGAGCGACCTGCGCAAGGCGTGGATCCCCTGCCTGATCTATGGCGGCGTGCTGGCCGGCCTCAGCTTCCTGACGAGCCTGGTGCTGGTGCTGACCGACGCCTCGTTCCTGGCGCTGGTGCTGACCTGCGGCTTCGTCTTCATCGCCCCGATGCTGGGGATGGGGCTCTACGAGGCCGGGCGGCTGATCGAGAAGGGCGAGACGCCGACGCTGCCCAGGATGGCGTTCGTGAAGCGGGCGTTCTCGCAGGATGTCGCGTATCTGGGGCTTTTCCTTCTGCTGATCTATCTGCTGTGGGGGCGGATCGCCCAGCTGGTCTATGGGCTTTCGACCTGGAACCTGCACGACAGCGTCTCGAAATTCGTGACCTTCGCCCTGACCACGACCGAGGGGCACACGATGCTGATGACCGGATCGCTGATCGGCGGGGTGATCGCCTTCTTCACCTACATGATCGTGGTGGTGGCGGCGCCGATGCTGATGGACCGGCAGACCAACGTGTTCGCGGCGACGGTGACGAGCTTCACGGCGGTGGCGGCCAACCCCCTTCCGATGGCGTTGTGGGCGGTGCTGATCGTCCTTCTGCTGCTGGCGAGCGCGGCGACCGCCTTCGCGTTGCTGGTGATCGTGTTCCCGCTGCTGGGGCTCGCCAGCTGGCGCGCCTATCGCGACCTCGTCGGCTGAGCGCCTTGACGGCGCGCAAGGCGGAGATGGCGGCGGGGCGGCAGAGTGAAGCCATGCGTTCCCGCCCCTCTCCGACCGAGGCCCCGTCATGCCGCGCCGCCTGAGCCTCTGCCTGACCGCCCTCCTGGCCCTCGCCGCCGCCGAGGCCCCCCGGGCGGCGGCCCAGCCGGCGACGCAGGTGCAGGCGCCCGACCTGGCGTGGTTCGTGGGCGCCTGGCGCGGCGAGGTGCCGGACCCGGTGCGCGGCACGGCGATCATCGAGCTGCTGCTGGGCGCGGACGGGCATTATCAGCGCAGCTATCGCCCGCAGGCCTATTTCGGGATGGTCTATGACACCGGCACCTGGGTGAGCGCCAACGGGGCGCTGCAACTGCGCTGGACCGAATACACGGTGATCCCCAAGCCGGCCTATCCGCCGCTGCAACAGGGGACCGACACGTATGTGGTGGAGGCCCCCGACGCGAACACGATGCGCTTCCGCTCGCCCGCCTGCACGGCGCCGCAATGCTGGGCGCAGCTGGTGCGGGTGCAATAGCCGCCCCC
>JAEUMK010000089.1 GCA_016792565.1 Alphaproteobacteria bacterium | reverse complement strand
CAGGCCAGCGCCTCGCGCTCCAGCCGCTCGGCATCGGCTGGCGAAAGCCGGTAGGTCGGGGAGTTGAGCAGCGCGGTGCGGGCGGCGGCGCAGGCGACCGCCTCGTCATAGGCGATGGCGGCCGGCGGCAAGGGCTGCGCGGTCACCGCCGGCTCGGGCGCGGCGGGCGGATCGATCAGCACCGGGCCGTCGTCGGGGATGGCGGCCGGGACCTCGCGGGCTCCCGGCGGGGCCTCGCCCGGCGGATAGACGCGCGTGCCGCGCACCGTCTCGACCGGGCCCGAGCCCACTATGATGCAGCCGGAAAGGCCGGCGGCCAGAGTGGCAACGGCCAGGACGGCCGCGATCCGGCTGGAAGTCATGGTCTTGTTCCCCCCGCGCGCCCGGGCGCGCCCTACAGTGGGGCGAGGGCGCGGCAGGATCAACCGGCCGCCGGGCGCATGCGATTGACTCGCATGACCGGGTGTATTATGGAATTGCGACGCGGTCGCATCGGCGACCCAGAGCAAACGGCGGGTTCCGGGCATGTATGTCTGCAACTGCAACGGCGTTCGGATGCGCGACATGGCCGCCGCCGTGGGCTCGGTCGCGCAGAGCGGCGCGCCCGATGTCGATGCGGTCTACGAGGCCTGCGGCGTGACGCCCAAATGCGGCCGCTGCAAGGTCGACATCGCCCGGATGCTGGACGACGCGCTGTCGACGTCGTGCGCGATCGCCGCCGAGTGAGGCGCCTCGCCCGCGGCGCCGCGCGCTGAGATCCGCCCGCGCCGAAATGTGCCCCGCGCCTCTTCCGTCGGGGCGCCGGCCTGGCGCACAATGAGCGCCACGATTCCCCGCGTCCCCTTGCCAGGAAGGCTTCCCGCCATGAAGGGCGAACCCGCCATCATCGCCAAGCTGAACGCCATTCTCACCGTCGAGCTGACGGCGGTGAACCAGTATTTCCTGCACGCCCGGATGTACGACAACTGGGGCTTCGCCAAGCTGGGCAAGAAGATCTACGAGGAATCGATCGGCGAGATGAAGCACGCCGACAAGCTGATCAAGCGCATCCTGTTCCTGGAGGGCCTGCCCAATCTGCAGGACCTGGGCAAGCTGGCGATCGCCGAGACGGTGCCGGAGGGCCTGGCGGCGGACCTCGACGTCGAGCGCCGCGGCCGGGCGACGCTGGTCGAGACGATCCAAATGTGCGAGCAGGCGCGCGACTACATCAGCCGCGAGATCGTCAAGGAGATCCTCGACGACACCGAGGAGCATATCGACTTTCTGGAGACCCAGCTCTCGATCCTCGCCTCGATCGGCCTCGACAACTACCTCCAGCTCCAGGCCTATCCGGCGAACGAGGCCTAGGCGCGGGCTTTGCGCCTTCATTCCGCCATCGGCGTCCTGTTAGAAGGCGGCATGACGAAGACCATCGCCCTTTGCGCCGCCGCGCTGATGCTGGGAGCCTGCGCCAGCGACGTGCTGCCCAGCACCTCGCGCGAGACCGCAGGTCCGTTCGAGAGCTACGAGATCGCCGAGATCGCCTACCGGGTGATCGAGCCTGGCGTCACCGATGGGCGCAAGCTGCGCGAACTCGGCATCGACCCGCGCACCACGCCCAACCTGCGCGTCATCAACTATGTCGAGGTGATGCGCGTCTTCATGCCGACCGACACGGTGACGCTGAAGGACCTCGATCCCGCCGTGCAGGGCTGCATCGGCGCCAAGACCGCCTGCGTCGGCTATGTCCTCGCCCCCGAGGCGAGCGCGACGCAGCGCACCGGCCACATCTCGCTCGACGTGCTCGGCTTCCAGCGCGAGACCGAGGAGACCGGCTGGGCCGCCTCGATGCTGCTGCTGCTGGTCGACGACATGGTGGTCTACAAATTGTGGTCGGGCACGCAGCGGGTCGAGGAGCGCTCCAAGGAGACCAATCCGCTCGGCCCGGCGCAGGACCTTTCGGGCACTGCGAAGGACGCCATCGACGGCGCGATTCCCAAGCCTTGAGCGCAGAGGGCGCTGACGCGGCGGCGGACGGAGGCTAGTGTCGCACCCATGACCCGCCTCGCCGCCGCCTTCGCCGTCCTGATCGCCTTCGCCGCCCCGGCCGCGGCCGCATCCTACGACGCCGAGCGCTGGCTCGCCGACCTCGACGAGATCAAGGCGATCGTCGCGGCGCGCGCCCCCAATCTGGACTGGAGCGTCGCCGAGCGCGGGCTCGACCTGCCGGCCCTCGCCCACGAGACGGCGGAGGCGCTGCGCGAGGCCGGCAGCGACGCCATCGCGCGCCAGGTGCTGCGCGACTTCGTCGGCCGTTTCGGCGACGGCCACATCTCGCTGGTCTTCCCCGACGAGCGCCGTGACGAGACGCTGCCCTGGGGCACCGCCTCGATCTGCCGGGGGCTCGGCTACGAGGACGAGGCGCGGCCCGCCGGGCTGCCGTTCGAGCGGATCGGCGGCCTGGCGATCGCGACGCCGGACAGCGCCGTCTTCCCGATCCACGTGCTCGACCTGCCGGCCGGCAAGCTCGGCGTCCTGCGCATCCCCAGCTTCTACGAGTGGGGCTACTACCAGTTCTGCCCGCAGGCGGTCGCCGAGGTCGGGCTGCCCGAAGACGGCGAGTGCAACGAGGAATGCGGCGCGGCCATCGGCCAGAAGGCGGCCGAACTGCTGACGATGGCGGTGGCCCGCCAGATCGAGCGGCTGAAGGCGGAAAACGTCGGCGCGATCGCGGTCGACATCACGCAGAACGGCGGCGGCTCGCTGTGGCTCGATCCGGTGGCGCGGATGCTCACCCCGGTGAAGCTGAAGGCGCCGCGTCTCGCCTTCACCCGCACCGAAGGCTGGCGGCGGACCTTTACCGACCATCTGGCGCTGATCGACGGCGACCTCGCCAATCCGGCGCTGGGGGCCGAAGACCGCGCGGCGCTGGAGCAGGCGCGGGCAGTGACGCAGGCGGCGCTGGAGGAAGCGAACGGGAGCTGCGACCGCTCGGGGCTGTGGCTCGGCCAGGGCGGCGGCTGCGCGCTGCTGGGACCCGACACGCTGTTCGCCACCGGGGTCTTCGACTATGCCCCGCCCGGCGCCTATAGCCGCCTCGCCGCGGCGCCGGCGCTCTTCTTCTCGGCGCTCTACGCCTATCAGGAAGGCCTGTGGCAGGGGCCGCTCTATGTCCTCATGGACGAAGGCTCGGCGAGCGCGGCCGAGCACTTCGCGACCATCCTGAAAGACAACGGCGCGGCGACGCTGATCGGCGAGCCGACCTTCGGGGCGGGCTGCGGCTGGATGTCGTCGGGCGAGCAGTCGACGATCCTGTCGGGGACCGGCGCCGAACTCTACATGCCCGACTGCGTGTGGATCCGGGCCGGCGGCGGCAACGAGGTCGCCGGCATCGAGCCCGACATCCTGGTGCCCTGGCGCTTCTTCGACGTCCCGCTGCAGAAGGTCCGCCGCCTGGAGAACGTCCTGAAATCGCTGGATTTCTCGCAGCCGCCGCCGGGCGCGCGGCCCGCCGCGCGCAGCGGCCCCTGAGCCCGCCCGGCCCGGGTTTTCCGGACCGCTTTGTGACCAGCGTTGCAGGCCGGAGCGCCCGTCTCGTGGCCTGATGCCCCCCGCATCAGACTGGGGAGTGCCATGATCGCCACCAAGACGACGCTTCTGGGCTGCGCCGCCGCGCTTGCGCTCGCCGCCGGGATCGCCCTGGCGGAGGAGGTGAAGGGGCCGGTGCACATCACCGCCTATGGCGTCGAGCATTTCGACGGCGAGGACGGGGCGCGCGTCTTCCTGAGCAGCACCTCCTACCGCATGGGGGCCGAAGAGGCCCGGGCGATGGCCCGCGAGGCCCGCGCGGCGGCCGAGGAAGCGGCCGAAGAGGCCCGTACCCATGCCCGGGAGATCGCCCGCGAAGCCCGCGCCGCGGCCCGCGCAGCGGCGGCCGAGGCGCGGGCGGCGGTGCGCGAGGCGGCGCTCCATGCCCGCAGCGTCACCGCGGCGATCGACGCCGAGATCGCCTCGGCGCTGGACGATGTCTCGGGCGCGCGCCTCGACCTGATGGCCGAGGCGGCGCGCCTGTCGGCCATCGCGGAGGGCGACTTCTCGGACATCGTCATCGTCTCGAACGGCGCCATGAAGTGCGGCGACACGGCCAGGCATCCCGGCTGCGCCCCCTTGAGCGAGGCCGACAAGGCCCGGCTGAAGGAGACGATCGCCGCCTCGATGGAGGCCGCCGGCCAAGCGATGGAAGCGGCGCAGGCGGGGCTTGAAGCGGCCGCCGAGGCGATGAACGCGGCGCCCTGATTTCGCCATCCAGGCCCGGCAGGATGATCCTTGCCGGGTTTTCTCGCGGCGGACTGTGACGGCCGATGCATCCCGTTTGCGGTTCGCGGCGCTATCCGGACGCCACCTGCCGCACCGGATCAGAGCCATGTTCGCCCTCGCCGCCCTACGCCCGCTTCTTGCCGCCGCCGCCCTGGCGTTGACGGTGGGTTCGGCGACGGCCGCGACGGCGGACCTTGCCCCCGAAGGCGACGCCGACATGGCGAGCGCGCTGAGCGGCGCGCGGGCCGACCTCGCGGATGCGCGGGCCTATCTGGCCGAGCTGGAGGCCGGGCATTTCGAGGGCATCTTCGCGGTCGATGGCGAGACGCTGCGCTGCGGCGAGCCGTCCGCCCAGACCGGATGCGCCCCGCTGACCCAGACCGACAAGGCGGAAGCGATCGCCGAGGCGCGCGAGATGGTGGTCAATGCGACGGCGCAGCTGAGCGCGGCGCAGTCGGCCTTCGCCGCGGCCGGGGGCGTCGAGGCCGTGGCGATCGCCGACTAGAGCGACTTGCGTTCATGACCGATTGCAGCGTCCTGCCTCATGGCCGCCCTTGAGGCGGCCATCCAGAGCAGCGGCGGGCGCGAACGTGAAAAAGGCCGGGCAATGCCCGGCCTCTTGCGAATCCGGCGGCAAGGCCACCTAGCGCGGGGCCATCACCATCTGCATCTGGCGGCCTTCCAGGCGCGGTTCCTGCTCGACCTTGGCGATCTCGGCGACCTGCTTCTTGATGCGGTCGAGCACTTCCATGCCGAGGTGCTGGTGGACCATCTCGCGGCCGCGGAAGCGCAGCGTGAACTTCACCTTGTCGCCCTCGCCGAAGAACTTCACGGCCGAGCGCATCTTCACGTCGTAGTCGTGATCGTCGATGCCCGGCCTCATCTTGATCTCCTTGATCTCGATGATCTTCTGCTTCTTGCGGGCTTCGTTGGCCTTCTTCTGCTGCTCGTACTTGAACTTGCCGTAGTCCATGAGGCGGCAGACCGGCGGCTTGCCCATCGGGGACACTTCCACCAGGTCGACGCCTTCCTCCTCGGCCATGCGCAGCGCGTCGCGGCGGCTCAGAATGCCGCGCTTTTCGCCGGCCTCGTCGATGACGAGGACCTCGAACGCGGTGATGTCGCCGTTGATGCGGGGGCCGTCGTCGTTCTTGGGCGGGGGGCCGGCAAAGCTGGGTCTACGGGGCGGCAGGGCAGTTCTCCTTAACGCATGGCGTCATTGGTTTTCGGTCAGGCGGCGCGTGCCGTGGCACGGAAGATGTCGCCTGTCGCCGATCCGGATCGATCCATGCGTGAAGCGCCGCTCCCGTGCTGCCTGACGCGCGGGCGCCCCATGCGGGCAGCCGCGCGGCGAGAGATGTAATCCGAATGGCCGCCCCTGTGAAGCGTTTCCGCTCACGACGAGCCGCCCGACATATTGAGGACCTGCCCGGTCATGAAGCCGGCGCGGCCTTCAGCGAGCAGAGCGACGAGCTCTGCAACCTCGGCCGGATCGCCGAGGCGGCCGAGCGGCACGCGGGCGAGCAGCTTCGCCGCCTTCTTCGCATCCTCCAGCCAGGCCTTGGGGTAGTACATCTCGGTCTGGATGAAATTGACCGCCACCGCGTTGACCGGGATGCCGGCCGGGGCGAGTTCCAGCGCCAGGCTCTTGACCGCCCCGGTGATCGCCGAACGCGCCGCCGCGTAGGCGCCGAAGGCCGGTATCCCGCCGAGCGGGCCGGCCGAGGTCATGAAGACGATGCGCCCGCCGCCCGCCCGCTTCATGTGCGGCACGGCGGCGGCGGCGAGGGCCAGCGGCTCGATCGCCAGCTTCTCGAAGAAGGGCCGGGTCGTTTCGGCATTCAGCGTTTCGACCGGGGTGCGGGGGGCGGGATAGGCGGCCGAGACCACCAGCGCGTCGATCCGCCCGGCGAGGGCGATCGCCGCCTCGACGAGCGCCTCGGGCGCGTCGTGGCGCAGCCGGTCGCCGCCGTCGGCATAGGTCTCGTCGACCTCGATCACCCGGCCGCCGCCGGCCCGCAGCCGGGCGGCGAGCGCCGGGCCGACGAACGAGGCGGCGTCGGTGAGGAGGGTGACGGCTGCGCTCATGACAGTCTCCTCACCCCGCGCGCACGTCGCGGAAGGGGACGGTGCGGTCGATCTCGGGCTCCTTGGGCAGGCCCAGCACGCGCTCGCCGATGATGTTGCGCTGGATCTGGTCGGTGCCGCCGCCGATCGAGGTGAAATAGGCGTTGAGGCTGAGGAAGTTGGCGTCGTCGGCGCGGGGGTTGGCCTCGCCCTCCAGCAGCGACTGCGCCCCCAGCAGCATCGTGCGGAAGCGGGCCTCCTCGTGCAGGATGCGCGACATCGCGAGCTTGCCGAGCGACATCACCGAGGACGAGGTGCCGAGCTTCAGGTCCGCCTTGGCGCGGGCGTTGTTGAGCGCGTTGAGGCGGCGCCAGGCGATGACTTGGGCGAGATGCTGGCGCGTCACCGGATCGCCAAGGCGGCCGGCCTCGCGCGCCAGATCGACCATGGTGGCGCGGTCGCCGCCGCGCCGGGGGCCGCGCGCCGCGTCGCCCATCACCGAACGCTCATAGGCGAGCGCCGTCTGCAGCACGCGCCAGCCATTGTTGAGGCCGCCGAGCATGAAGTCGCCCGCGACCCGCGCGCCGTCGATGAAGACCTCGTTGAAATGGGCCTCGTCGGTCACCTGGCGCAGCGGGCGGACCTCGACGCCGGGCTGCTTCATCGGCAGGAAGAAGAACGAGATGCCGTTGTGCTTGGGCACGTCCCAGTCGGTGCGGGCGATGAGCATGCCGTAATCGGCGGTCATCGCGCCCGAGGTCCAGACCTTCTGGCCGGTGACGACATAGTCGCCGCCGTCCGGCTCCGCCTTCGTGCGCACGCCCGCCAGATCGGAGCCGGCGCCCGGCTCGCTGTAGAGCAGGCACATGTTGATGTCGCCGGTCAGCATGGAGCGCAGCAGCGCCGCCTTCATCGTCTCGGTGCCGAAGTTGAAGGCCGTGATGGCGTAGAGGTGGGTGCGGTCCTGACCCGCGCCCGGCGCGCGCACGGCGGCGAACTCGGCCTCGACGATCTTCGCCTGGCGGTCGGCGAGGCCGCGCCCGTACCATTCGACCGGCCAGCGGTTCACCGCCCAGCGGGCATCGACCACCTTCGCCTGCCAGGCACGCTGTTCGGGGCCGACCGTCCACTGGTCGCTGCGATGGGGCAGGCCCTTCCAGTGTTCCTTCAGGAAGGCGCGGACCTCGGCGCGGAGCTCGTCGTCGGACACCGGCTTGAGGAATCGTGCGGTCATGGCTCAGGCCCCCATCGCCTGGAGGAAGCGTTCGCGGTGATAGGCGGGCGCGCCCAGCAGATGCAGATCGGCGCGGGCCCGGCGCAGATAGAGATGGGCAGGATGCGCCCAGGTGAAGGCGATGCCGCCATGCATCTGGATCGCGTCGGCCGCGGTCTTCGCGTAGGCGTCGGCGCAGGCGAAGGCGGCGAGGTGCACCGCCTCGGCGGCGTCCGGCGCGCCCGAGGCCAGCGCCTCGGCGGCGGCCCGTGCGGCGCTGGTCGCGCTCTCGCTCTCCAGCAGCAAATCGGCGGCCATGTGCTTGATCGCCTGGAAGGAGCCGATGGCGCGGCCGAACTGGATGCGCGTCTTGGCGTACTGCACGGTCATCTCCAGCACGCGGCGCGCGCCGCCCGCCTGCTCGCCGGCGAGGGCGACGAGGGCGAGGCGCAGCATCGCCTCGACCGCTTCCCAGCCCGCCTGGCCGAGCCGCGTCGCGGGGACGTGGCGGAAATCCATCTTGGCGAGGCGCAGCGTGCGGTCGAAGCTCTGCAGGCGCTCGACGGCGAGGCCGGGGGCGTCCGGCGCGACCTCGAAGATCGCAAAGCCGCCCTCGATGCGGGCCACGGCGAGGACGAGATCGGCGGCGGCGCCGTGCAGCACATAGGAGGCCGTGCCGTCGAGAAACCAGCGCTCGCCGTGGGCGTGGGCGGCGAGCGCGACGCCTTCCGGCGTCCAGGTGCCGGCCTCGCCGGTCAGCGCGACGGTGGCGATGCGGCCGCGCGCGAGGCCGGGCAGGAGGCGGTCCGACGCCGCCGCGTCGCCGCACGCGGCGATGAGCGCGGCGGCCATCGTCACCGCGAAGAGCGGTGCGGGCAGCAGCGCCGCGCCGACTTCCTCCATGATCGCTTCGAGCTCGACCGGGCCGCCGCCGAGGCCGTCATGGGCGGGGTCGATGACGAGGCCGGCGACGCCCAGTTCGACCAGCGCCGTCCACAGCGCCGCGTCGTAGCCCGCTTCGCTTTCCATCGCCCGGCGGATGTCGGCCTCGGTGCAGAGATCGGCCAGCAGGCGGCGGACGGAGTCCGCCATCGCGGCCCGGTCCTCGGCCGTGAAACTGCTCATGGACGCTTCTCCCGGTTCTTGTCGTCCGGCCATCGTCGCGCGCCCCGGCAGGGGCGGCAAGTGGCCGTAACGGCAAGGCGGGACGGCGG
>JAEUMK010000027.1 GCA_016792565.1 Alphaproteobacteria bacterium | reverse complement strand
TCCGAAAACGCCGACACTGGGCTTGCGCGACTCGGCCGAACCGGACCGGGCGCGGCTTCAGGCGGGAGCGGACATGCGGGTCTTGGTGACGGGCGGAGCGGGCTATGTCGGCGCCCATGCCTGCAAGGCGCTGGCGGCGGCCGGCCACACCCCCATCGTCTTCGACAACCTCACCCAGGGCCATGCCGAGGCCGTGCGCTGGGGGAAGCTGGAGATCGGCGACCTCTCCGACGCCGCCCGTCTCGACCACGTCTTCCGCGCCCATGCGCCCGAGGCGGTCATGCATTTCGCGGCGCTCTCGGTGGTTGCGGACTCCGTCGCCGACCCGGCGCTCTACTACGCCGCCAATATCGGCGGCACGCTGGCCCTGCTGGCGGCCATGCGGCGGGCGGGGGTCGATACCATCGTCTTCTCCTCGACCGCCGCCGTCTACGGCACGCCCGAGATCAGCCCGATCGTGGAGAGCGCGCCGCTCGCCCCGATCAACCCCTACGGCTTCTCCAAGCTCGTCATCGAGCGCGCCTTCGCCGACTACCAGCGCGCCTACGGCCTCAAATGGTGCGCGCTGCGCTATTTCAACGCCGCCGGGGCCGACCCGGACGGCGAGATCGGCGAAGCCCACGATCCCGAAACCCACGTCCTGCCGCTGGCGATCCGCGCCGCCCTCGGCCATGGCGGCGCGTTTCGCTTGTTCGGCGAGGACTATCCGACGCCGGACGGCACCTGCGTGCGCGACTATGTCCACGTCGCCGATCTCGCGGACGCGCATGTCGCGGCGCTGGACTATCTGGCCGGGGGCGGCGCGCCCGCCGCCTTCAACCTCGGCTCCGGCGAAGGGGCCTCGGTGCGCCAGATCCTCGCCGCCATCGGCCGCGCCGTGGGGCGCGACGTGCCGCTGCAAACGGCGCCGCGCCGCCCCGGCGACCCGCCTGCGCTGGTCGCCGACCCGGCCCGCGCCATGGCCGCGCTCGGCTGGCGGCCCCGCCTCTCCGGCCTCGACGACATCGTGCGCACCGCCGTCGCCTGGCACCGCCGGGAAGGAACCGGATGACGCCCCGGCCCGGCCTCGCGCGGCGCGTCGCCGGGGCCGGCCGCCGCCGCCTCGGCCGCCTCTGGCGCGACGCCGGATTCGGTCCTGGCCTTTCGGCGCGCCGCGCCCGGGCGTTGATCGGCGCGAGCGGGGTCTTCGATGCCGCCTGGTATCGCGCCCGCTACGACGACAAGGACCGTATCGGGGGTGATCCGCTCGGCCACTATCTGCGGCGCGGGGCCGCGCGGGGTTTCGATCCCTCGCCGCTGTTCTGGACCGCCTGGTACGCCGAGCGCTTTCCCGAAAGCCTGCGCTTCGGCGGCGGCCCGCTGACCCACTATCTGCTCGGCTGCGGCAGCGATCCCAACCCGGTCTTCGACGACGCCTTCTATCGCACCCAGGTCGATCTCCCGCCCCGGATGTCGCCGCTTGCGCACTACGTCGGCGTCGGGGCAGGCGAGGGCCGCGACCCGCATCCGCTGTTCGACACTGACTGGTATGCCGCCCGGCAGAACGGCGCTGAGGGCCGCAACCCGCTCGCGCACTTCCTCGATCGTCCGAACCCGGACGATCCTCACCCGGCTTTCAACGCCGCCGTCTATCTCGCGCGCTATCCCGATGTCGCGGCCGCTGGCGTCAATCCGCTGGTGCACTTCGTCCTCGGCGGCGTCCGCGACCTCCGCGATCCCTCGCCGGAATTCTGCACCGCCCGGTATCTGCGCCGCAGCGCCGAGGCCCGCGCCTCGACGCTCAACCCGCTGGTCCACGCCCTGCGTGCCGGGATACCGGTCGAAACCGCCCCCGCGCCGCCGCCGCTCGCCGCCGCGCCGCCGCTGACCGTCAGCGCCATCGTCCCGAACTACAACCACGCCCGTTTCCTGCGCGAGCGCCTCGATACCATCCTCGGCCAGACCGTGCCGCCCGACGAGATCGTCTTTCTGGACGACGCCTCGACCGACGACAGCCTCGCCATCGCCGAAGCCTATGCGGTCTCGTCCCCGATCCCCTTCCGCATCGTGCCATCGCCGGCGAATAGCGGCTCGCCCTTCGGCCAGTGGGCGAGGGGCATTGCGCTGGCGACCGGCGACCTCGTCTGGATGGCCGAGTCCGACGATGCCTGCGACGCGGCCCTTCTCGCCCGGCTGAAACCCGCCTTCGCCGACCCTGCGGTGATGCTCGCCTATGCCCAGTCGCAGCCCGTCGCGGCGGACGGCCTCGTCCTCGCGCGCGACTACCGCGACTACACCGACGACCTCTCGCTCGACCGCTGGCAGGCGCCCTGTGTCGCGGAGGGCAGGGCGGAGGTCATGGCCGCGCTCGCCCACCGCAACACCATCCCCAACGGCAGCGCCGTGCTGATGCGCCGCGCCGCGCTTGGCCCCGAGCTGGAGGCGCTGTCGGCCTTCCGCCAATGCGGCGACTGGCGGCTCTATCTCGCCTGCGCCGCCGCCGGCCGCATCGCCTATGCGCCGGAGGTGCTGAACCGCCATCGCCGTCATGGCGGCGCCCTGACGCTGGCGCTGGCCGACAGCCTCGCGCCGATGGCCGAAACCCTCCGCCTCCGGGTCGAGACGATGGAGCGCTTCGACCTGCCGGACGAGACCTTCCTCGCCTCGCTCGCCGCCGCCGCCACCGAGTACTACCAGCGCACCGGCGGCGAGGCGGGAGGCGCCCCCCCGCTCTGGGACGCCAGCCCGCTGAAGCCCTGGGTCGAGCGCTTGCGGGCCGAGGCCCTCAAGCGCTTCGGCCCCGGCCCGCACAGCCTCCACATCGTCGAGAGCGCCGACACCGCCTCGCCCCCCGCCGCGCCCCAGGCCGGCCCCACGCGCACCTTCCTCGCCGCCGTCCGCCCGGCCCCGGTCGAGCCGGACTGGCCCAAGCTGCCTTGGCTGGAAGGCGGGGCGAGGGCCTGGATCTGGTCCGCCCCGGCACTCTGGGCGGGCAACGACGCCGCCGCCGATCCGCGCCGCATCGCGGTGCTGGCGACAATCGCCGAACTCGTCGGCGTGAGGGTCGTGAGCGGGGACGGTGCTGACGCCGCGCGGCTGGCCGCCGCCATCGCCGGGCGGCTGTGAGCCGGGGCGCCGTTGTCACGATTCCGCGCTTGGCGGAATTGGCGAGTTCGGCTCTAACCTAGTCCCGTCGTCAGCGGCGGGGACCATGCTCAAACTGATCGAACTGACCAAGGTTTTCGGCACGCGCCGCGCGCTCGACGGTGTGACGCTGGAGGTTGCCGATGGAGAATTCGTCGGCATCATCGGCCGCTCCGGGGCCGGCAAGTCGACGCTGATCCGCTCGATCAACCGGCTCCACGAGCCGACCTCCGGCAAGATCCTGTTCGACGGCATCGACGTGATGGCGCTGAAGGGCAGGGCGCTGCGCCAGTGGCGTGCCGACTGCGCCATGATCTTCCAGCAGTTCAACCTCGCCGGCCGCATGGACGTGCTGACCAATGTCCTGGTCGGACGGCTGCAGAAGCGCTCGACCCTGCCGACCCTCTTCAAGCTGTTCTCGGCCGAGGAGCGCGCCGCCGCCGTCGCGACGCTCGCCCGCTTCGACCTCGCCGAGGCCGCCCTCCAGCGCGCCGAGACGCTCTCCGGCGGCCAGCAGCAGCGCGTCGCCATCGCCCGCGCCCTGATGCAGGAGCCCAAGCTCATTCTCGCCGACGAGCCCATCGCCTCGCTCGACCCCAAGAACAGCGAAGCGGTGATGGACGCCCTCGCCGAAGTGAACAAGCGCGAAGGCATCACCATCCTCTGCAATCTGCACGACCTCGATATCGCCGCCGAGTATTGCGGCCGCATCATCGGCATGGAGAAGGGCAAGATCGTCTTCGACGGCCCGCCCGCGGCGCTCGACCGCGAAACCAGGCAGCGCATCTACGGCCAGGACCTGAAGGCGGCATGAGCGGTCCCCTGCTCACGCGCCGGGCCTTTGGCGGGCTTGCGGCCGGCGGCGCCGCGCTCATGCTGGCGGGCTGCGGCGGCAGCCGTTTCGAGGCGGATGGCACGCCCAGATATCTCGTCAGCGGCTTTTCGGTGCTGGAAACCAATCCGGCGCGCATAGGCTCGCTCAGGAATTACGAGACGGTGATCGGCAAGGAACTCGGCGTTCCGCTGCGCTCGTTCCGGGCCTCGGGCTATTCCGGCGTGGCGCTCGCCATGATGAACGACCAGATCGACTTCGGCATCATGGGCCCCGCCAACTACGCGACCATCAAGAAGGAAATGGGCGACGCCGTCGATGCGCCGCTGACGATGAAGGAATCCGACGGCCGCACCACCTATGTCGCGGTCATCTTCGTGAAGGCTTCCAGCGACATCCGCTCGCTCGACGATCTGCGCGGCCGGACCATGGCCTTCGCCGACGTGAACTCGGCCTCGGGCTACCTCATTCCGCGTTACTACCTGCGCAAGGAAGGCAAGGACCCCGACGCCTTCTTCAGCCGCTACATCTTCGCCGGCGGGCACGAGCAGGCGGTTTCCTCGGTCCTCACCGGCACGACCGATGCCGGCGTCACCTGGGCCTCCGGGGTGGGCGAGGTCTCGGAAGGCTACACGCGCGGCATCCTGCGGCGGATGGTCCAGGCCGGCTCGCTCGACATGAACGACATCCGCATCATCTGGACCAGCGGCCCGATCCCCAACGGCCCCTTCGTCATGCGCAAGCGCATGCCGGCCGATCTCTTTGCGAGAATCATCGACGCGCATATCAAGCTGCGCGACATCGACCGCGCCGCCTTCGAGGCGCTGACCGGTGGCCAGGGTCAGGGCTTCGTGCCCGCGCCGCCGGGGTTCTACGACGTGATCTTCGAGATCAAGCGCGAGGAAGAAGCCGCGAGGCGCCTGAAGGCATGACCGCGCTCAACGAGCTCATCGCCGCCGCCGGACCGCAGAAAGGCCCCGCCGCGATCGCCGCGTTCGAAGCCGAACGCACCGCCTATGCGCGCCGCTGGTGGCTGTTCTTCGGCCTCGGCGGCGCATTGTTCCTGGCGGCGTTCGCGGGGGCGGCCTTCATCGCGGATTTCGACCCGGTCCGGTTCGTCTCGGGCCTGCCCCAGATGGCCGAATTCCTGGAGCGGGCTCTTCCGCATCTCGACTGGGCGCAGCTTGGCGCGGCGAAGACGGTCGAAGGCTCGCTCGCCTTCTGGTTCTACGCCTGGCCGAAATGGCTGGGCCTGCTGTGGGAATCCATCGAGATGGCGATCCTCGCGACCGCCCTCGGCGGCGGCGCGGCGTTCGCGCTCTCCTTCGTGGCGGCGCGCAACATCGGCCCCGGGCGCTGGCTTCCGGTCGTCGTGCGCCGCCTGCTGGAGTTCCTGCGCACGCTGCCCGACATCATCGTCGCCCTCGTCTTCGTGCAGGCCTTCGGGCCGGGCGCGCTCGCCGGCGTTCTGGCGATCGCGCTCCACACGACCGGGGCGCTCGGCAAGCTGATGTCGGAAGTGCACGAGAACATCGACATGAAGCCGCTGGAGGGCGTGCGCGCGGTCGGCGGCAACTGGTTCCATGTCGTGCGCTTCGGCGCGATGCCGCAGATCATGCCCAACTTCTTCTCCTATGCACTGTTGCGGCTGGAGGTGAACATCGCCGCCGCCGCCGCGGTCGGCTATGTCGGCGCGGGCGGCATCGGCCAGGAACTGGTGATCGCCATCGAAAACCTGCGCTTCGACGATGCGCTGGCCATCATCGTCATGGTGATCGCGCTGATCTTCGTCATCGACCTCACGTCGGAGCGCATCCGCCACGCCTTCATCGGGAGGGTCCGGTGAGCGCGCGCGTCATCGCCGGCCTGACGCGGGAACAACTCGCCGCCGCCCGCCGCGACTACGCGGGGATCGTCTCGCCTGCTCTGCTGCGCCGCGCCTTGCCCTGGCTTCTGAGCGCGCTGGTAATCGGCTATCTCGGCTGGCTTTGGGTGAAGTTCGGCCTCTCGCCCGAGGCGCTCTGGAAAGGCGCGACCCGGCTCGGCGCCTTCGTCGTCGCCATGCTGCCGCCCGATCCCGGCCCCTATGCCTGGGACTTCCTGAAGGCGACCGGCGAGACGCTCGGCATGGCGTTCCTGGGAACCCTCTTTGCGACGATCATCGCCTTTCCGCTCGCCTATGCCGGTGCCTCGAACGTCGTCGGCAACCCGGTGGTGCACTTCATCGTGCGGCGCATCTTCGACATGTTCCGCGGCATCCCGGCGCTCATCTGGGCGCTCGTCTTCGTCGCCTCCTTCGGCCTTGGGCCGATGGCCGGCGTTCTGGCGCTGATGATGAGCGACTTCGCCGCGCTCGCGAAAATGGGCGCCGTGGCCAGCGAGAACGCCGACCGCACGCCGGTCGACGGCATCACCTCGACCGGCGCGACCCGGCTTCAGGTGCTGCGCTTCGGCCTCATCCCGCAGGTTTTGCCGGTCCAGCTCAGCCAGGCGCTCTATTTCTTCGAATCGAACGTCCGCTCGGCGGCGGTGCTCGGCATCGTGGGCGCGGGCGGCATCGGCTACTACCTCTCCGATCTCAGCCGCAACAATCACTGGGACATGGTCT
>JAEUMK010000008.1 GCA_016792565.1 Alphaproteobacteria bacterium | reverse complement strand
CTGTCGCCCTTCTTGGCGTTGATCTTGGCGATCGTCGCGTCCTTCTCGGCGCGCAGGACATTCTCCATCTTCATCGCCTCGACGACCGCCAGCGGCTCGCCCGCCTTCACCTCCTGGCCTTCCTCGACATTGATCGAGACGACGAGGCCCGGCATCGGGCAGAGCAGGAACTTCGAGGTGTCGGGCGCGACGCGCTCGATCATGTGACGCGACAGCGCTGCGGCGACCGGCGTCAGCACCTTGGCCGACACCGACGCGCCGCGATGCCACAGACGGTAGCCGTCCATCGTCTTGACGATCTGGGCGACGAAGGGCGCGCCGTCGATAAGGCCCGAGAAGACGTTCTCGCCGGGCACCCAGGCGCTTTCGGCGACGATCGTGTCGCGGAAGCCGTCCTGGTCGCCGTCGTGGAAGCGGAAGGTCATCGGCCCCCGCGGATCGGCGCTCAGCCAGACCGACAGGGCATGGTCCTGACCGGCAAGGTTCACCACCCATTCGGGCGGATAGGCGCTGTTGGGATGGATGCGGCCCGTGACCTCGCGGGCCCGCGCGTTGTCGCGGGCATGGGCGAAGACGGCGACGGCGGCGAGCTTCTCGGCGGCGTCGTGGGGCAGTTCGACGCCGTCGAAGCCGTCCGGGAACTCCTCGGCGATGAAGCCGGTGGTGATGTTGCCCGACTTGAAGCGCTGGTGGCCCATCACCGCCTGGAGGAACGGCACGTTGTGCTGGATGCCCTCGATGTAGAAGGCGTCCAGCGCGTCGGCCTGAAGAGCGATCGCCTCGGCGCGGGTCGGGGCGTGGGTGCAGAGCTTGGCGATCATCGGATCGTAGAACATCGATATCTCGCCGCCTTCGAAGACGCCGGTATCGTTGCGGATGAGACCCTTGCCGACCGGGCCTTCGGCGGGCGGGCGATACTTCACCAGCCGGCCGATCGAGGGCAGGAAATTGCGATAGGGGTCTTCGGCGTAGATGCGGCTTTCCACCGCCCAGCCGTCGATCTTCACGTCGGACTGGGCGATCGCCAGCTTCTCGCCGTAGCCGACGCGGATCATCTGCTCCACGAGGTCGATGCCGGTGATCAGCTCGGTCACCGGATGCTCGACCTGGAGGCGGGTGTTCATTTCGAGGAAGTAGAAATTGCGCTGGCCGTCCACGATGAACTCGACCGTGCCGGCGCTGTCGTAGCCGACCGCCTTGGCGAGCGCGACGGCCTGTTCGCCCATCGCCTTGCGCGTCGCGGCGTCGAGGAACGGCGACGGCGCCTCCTCGATCACCTTCTGGTGGCGGCGCTGGATCGAGCATTCGCGCTCGTTCAGGTAGATGCAGTTTCCGTGCTTGTCGCCCAGCACCTGAATCTCGATGTGGCGCGGCTCGGTGACGAATTTCTCGATGAAGATGCGGTCGTCGCCGAAGCTGGCGCGCGCCTCGTTCTGCGACGAGAGGATCGCCTGGGCCAGTTCCTCGGCCGAATTGCAGACGCGCAGGCCCTTGCCACCGCCGCCGGCCGACGCCTTGACCATGACCGGATAGCCGATCTCGGCGGCGATGCGTGCCGCGTGCTCGGTGCCGTCGATCTCGCCGATGAAGCCGGGGACGGTGTTCACCTTGGCGGCGGCGGCAAGCTTCTTCGATTCGATCTTGTCGCCCATGGCGAAGATCGCCTTGGGGTTGGGGCCGAGGAAGGCGATGCCGTTCGCCGACAGCGCCTCGGCGAAGGCGGTGCGCTCGGACAGGAAGCCGTAGCCCGGATGCACGGCCTCTGCGCCGGTCTTGCGGCAGGCGTCGATGATCTTCTCGATGACGAGATAGGACTGGGCGGCCGGCGGCGGGCCGATATGGACGGCCTCGTCGGCCATCTCGACATGGAGGGCATCCTTGTCGGCGTCGGAATAGACGGCGACGGTCTTGATGCCCATCCGGCGGGCGGTCTTGATGACGCGGCAGGCGATTTCACCGCGATTGGCGATCAGGATTTTCTTGAACATGAGCCCCGGCAGCCTTTGGACGCAATTTTGTGCCGGGTTCGCATAGCAGAACAGGGCCGCGTGTCACGCCTAAATCGCGCAGATGCCGCTAACGTAAGGCTGCGGGAGCCGCAAAAGCGGTGTCCGGAAACGGCCGGGCATGTGACCCAAGTCCTGCAAGTCCGGGCGGCCTTCGGCTAGACTGGCTTCGGCGCGGGAGGGCGTGATGGCGGGACGGATCAGGGTGGGGATCGGCGGCTGGACCTTCGAGCCGTGGCGCGGCGTCTTCTATCCCGAGGGACTGTCGCAGAAGCGCGAGCTGGAATACGCCTCTCGGGCCCTGACGGCGATCGAGATCAACGGCACCTATTATTCGACCTTCAAGCCGGAATCCTGGCGCAAATGGCATGACGAGACGCCGGACGATTTCGTCTTCGCGGTGAAGGCCTCGCGCTTCTGCACCAACCGCAAGGTGCTGGCCGACGCGGGCGAGTCGGTCGCCAAGTTCCTGGACCAGGGCCTGACCGGGTTGGGGCCGAAGCTCGGGCCGGTCAACTGGCAGTTCATGGCGACCAAGAAGTTCGACGCGGCCGATTTCGGGGCGTTCCTGAAACTGCTGCCGCCCGAGAAGGACGGGCTGCGCCTGCGTCACGCGGTCGAGGTGCGCAGCCCGAGCTTCCAGACGCCCGCCTTCTACGACCTGGCGCGGGCGGCAGGAATCGCCATCGTGCATGCGCAGGACGAGGACTTCCCACGGATCGACGAGACGACGGCGGACTTCACCTATGCCCGCTTCATGGCGACTGCCGAGGATAACCCAGAGGGGGTGAGCGAGGCCGAACGCGCCGCGCTGGCGAAGCAGGCCAAGGGCTGGGCCAAGCGCGGCGACGTCTTCGCCTTCTTCATCTCGGGCGCCAAGGTGCGCAATCCGGCGGCGGCGCAGGCGCTGATCCGCACGCTGGGATGAGTCCCCTGCCCGTCTCACGATCGCCCGAATTGGCGAGGAGGATGCGGCGAGGTCCCCAAGGTGCAGGAGCGCATCATGAAGCGGGTAGTGTGGGCGGCGGCGGGCATTGCGCTGGCCGGGTGCGGCGCGGCAGCGGACGAGGCCGCCCCCAAGATGAAGCGCGTCTATTCCATCGAGAGCTACGATCTGGTCTGCAAGAACGACCGCCCGACCATCGTCGCAAAGGTGTGGGTCAATTCGGGCGGCTGGTCGAACCCGACCGCGATCTTCGCCGGCGGACCGCCGGTCGACGGCGTCCTGCCCTATGACGCCGTGGCGACGCCGCCCGAGGGCATGGCGACGCAAGTGATGACGAGCTTCGACATCGAGGTCGAGGCGGTCATCACCAAGGGGACGACGCATATCAAACTGCGCTCCGACACCAACGCCATCGCGCGCCCCCACCCGCCGGGGTGCTGAGGCGG
>JAEUMK010000079.1 GCA_016792565.1 Alphaproteobacteria bacterium | reverse complement strand
TCGTCTTCCTGCCGACCTCCTCGCCCAGTCCCGACTTCTTCGGCGGCCTGAGGCCCGGCGACAACGCCCGCGCCAATTCGGTCGTGGCGCTCGACGCGGCGAGCGGCACGGTGCGCTGGAGCTTCCAGATCGTCCACCACGACGTCTGGGACTACGACATCCCGGCGCAGCCGGCGCTCGCCACCATCGAGATCGGCGGCGCGCCGCGCGACGTGGTGATCCAGGGCACCAAGCAGGGCTTCGTCTTCGTGCTCGACCGCGATAGCGGCGCGCCGGTCTTTCCGGTGAAGGAACGCGCCGTGCCGCAAGGCGGCGTCGCCGGCGAGGCGTTGTCGCCGACCCAGCCCTTTCCCGCCGACCTGCCGGCGCTGGTGCCGCAGGCGATCTCCCCGGACGATGCCTTCGGCCTCATTCCCTTCTTCGACGGCGCGGCCTGCCGCGACGAGTTCGCGGCCTCGCGCAATGACGGGCTCTACACGCCGCCCTCGCTCCAGGGGACGCTGCTCTTCCCGTTCACCGGCGGCGGCATCAACTGGGGCGGCGTCGCGGTCGATGCGGCGAACGGCATCGTCTATGCCCACACCTCGCGCACCGTGCACCGGATCACGCTGTTCCCCGCCGAGGCGTACGAGACGATGGATGCGGCCCATCCCGGCAAGCAGGTCGCGCCGCAGAAAGGCGCAGCCTACGGGATGATGCGCGAGGCGCTTCTGTCGCCGCTCGGGATGCCCTGCAATCCGCCGCCCTGGGGGACGCTGACGGCGCTCGATCTGAAGACGAAGCGCATCCTCTTCGACGTGCCGCTCGGCACCACGGAGGCGCTCGCCCCGCTCGGTCTGGCATTGCCCTTCGGGACGCCGGCGCTGTCGGGGCCGATCGTCACGGCGGGCGGCCTCGTCTTCAGCGGCGGGGCGATGGATCAGTATCTGCGGGCTTTCGATGCGCGCACCGGCGCCGAGCTGTGGCAGGGCCGCCTGCCGGCGCCGGGCATCGCGACGCCGATGAGCTATGAGTGGCAGGGCAGCCAGTATGTCGTCATCGCGGCGGGCGGCCATTCCGAAGCGCCGTCAAGCGTGCCGCGCGGCGACGCCATCGTCGCCTTCCGCCTGCCGCGCGCCGGTGAGGACGGGCCGACGCTGTGGTCGCGCACCATCGATCGGCCGGGCGGGCGCTTCTGGGCGCGGATGGCAGGCCTCGCCGCCGCGCTCGGCCTTCTCGTCTTCGCCTGGCGGCGGTTCAGGCGGCGCCGAACACGCGGCTGAAGATCGTATCGACCTGCTTGAGGTGATGGCCGAGATCGAACAGGGCTTCGATCGCGGCGGGCTTCAGCGCCGCCGTCACCTCGGCGTCGGCCTTGAGGTTCTGCAGGAAGGTCGGGGCCTCGACGCCGTTATGCATGGCGCGCCAGACCGGCATCGCATTGCGCTGGACGAGCCGATAGGCGTCCTCGCGCGCGACGCCCGCCTGGGTCAGGGCCAGAAGCACGCGCTGCGAATGGACGAGGCCGCCGAGCAGGTCGAGATTGCGCTGCATGCGCTCGGGATAGATCACCAGCTTCTCGACCACGTCGGCCATGCGGTGCAGCGCGAAATCGAGCGTGATGGTGGCGTCCGGGCCGATATAGCGCTCGACCGAGGAGTGCGAGATGTCGCGCTCGTGCCAGAGCGCGACGTTCTCCAGCGCCGGGGTGACGTAGCCGCGGACCATGCGGGCGAGGCCGGTGAGGTTCTCGGTCAGCACCGGATTGCGCTTGTGCGGCATCGCCGACGAGCCCTTCTGGCCTTCGGAGAAATACTCCTCCGCCTCCAGCACCTCGGTGCGCTGGAGGTGGCGGATTTCGGTGGCGAGGTTCTCGATCTGGCTGGCGACGACGCCGAGCGCCGCGAAGAAGGCGGCATGGCGGTCGCGCGGGATGATCTGGGTGGAGACCGGTTCCGGCTGAAGGCCAAGCTTCGCGGCGACGTGTTCCTCGACCCGCGGATCGACCTGCGCGAACGATCCCACCGCGCCCGAGATGGCGCAGGTGGCGATCTCGGCGCGCGCCGCGACGAGGCGGGCGCGGGCCCGCTGGAAGGCGGCGTGATGGCCGGCGAGCTTGACGCCGAAGGTCGTCGGCTCGGCATGGATGCCGTGGCTGCGGCCGATGGTCGGCGTCAACTTGTGTTCGCGCGCCCGCTTCTCCAGCGCGGCAAGCAGGCGGTCGGCCCCGGCGATCAGCAGGTCCGAGGCGCGGGCGAGCTGCACCGCGAGGCAGGTGTCGAGCACGTCGGAGGAGGTCATGCCCTGGTGGACGAAGCGCGAGTCGGGGCCGATGAATTCGGCCAGATGGGTCAGGAAGGCGATGACGTCGTGCTTCACCTCGCGCTCGATGGCGTCGATCTTGGCCACGTCGAAGACCGCGGCCGAACCCTTCTCCCAGATCGTCTGCGCCGCCTCTCGCGGAATGACGCCCAGTTCGGCCAGCGCCTCGCAGGCATGGGCCTCGATCTCGAACCAGATGCGGAACTTGGTCTCCGGGCTCCAGATCGCGGTCATCTGGGGGCGGGCATAGCGGGGGATCATGGCGGGCTCGGCGCTGGGAGCGGAAAAAACGTGCGCCGCTTCTAGCGGCATGGCGGCCCGGCGTCGACAGGCCGGCCGGGACTCAGCTAGCATGACGGCACGAGGGAGGATCACGAGATGAACAAGCTGATGCTGGCGGCGGGTTTCGCCGCACTGGTGTTCGCGGCCGGAACGGCCCGCGCCGAGGATACCGTCGAAAGCCTGCGCCAGCCGGTGATCGACGTCTGCAAGACGCAGATGGGCTCCGAGGAAGTCGGCGGCGACGCCGACAAGGTCTGCACCTGCATGGTCGATGCGATCATCAAGGACTTCGACGCCGATGCGGTGTCGATGCTGAAGATCCTGAAGGCCGGCCTCAACCCGTCGCAGGTCGCCGAGATCGCCGCCCTGCTCGGCATCACCGAGGACCAGGCCAAGGCGTTCGTCGACATGGCCGACGACAAGATGGATGCGGTGCAGGAAAGCTGCATGCCGTCCGAGGCCGCCCCGGGCGAAGGCGCCCCGGCCGAAGCCGCTCCCGCGGAACCGGCCGCGACGGAACCGGCGCCGACGGAACCGGCCCCGACCGAGGCCGCGCCAACGCCCTGAGGGGCTTGTTCCAGATCAAGGGACGCCGCGCGGCCGCATTGCCCCCTAAGGGCCGCGGCCGCGCGATCCGGCCCGGCGCGACGGCGCCCTAGGTCCAGAACAGGCCGACGGCGCAGAAGTAGCCGACGGCGATCGCCGCGACGACCATGCAGCCGCCGGGACCATCGGGGTTGCGGCGGTCGGTGAGGGGCGACGTCGCGACGATGAGGCAGACCAGAAGGACGGCGGCCAGCACGCCCTTGAAGAGTATAGTGCCGGCGGCGGCGAGCCAGCCGCCCTGGGCGTCGAGCCAGCGGTCGGCGGCGTCGAGATCGACGCCGACGACGACCAGCCCGACGCCCACCAGGAAGAAGACGATCGTCAGGAAGGTGACGAGGATCGAGGCGGCGCTGCCGAAGCGCAGGCCGAAAGCCTCGCTGGGCGCGAAGCGGGCAAGGTTCCACAGAAAGGCGAGGAAGCGGGCGATCATCGCCTCACCCTGCGGCCGCCGGCCGCCCGCCCGTCCTCAGATGCCGCCCATCGAGAGGTATTTGATCTCCAGGAAGTCGTCGATGCCGTACTTGGAGCCTTCGCGGCCGAGGCCGGACTCCTTGACGCCGCCGAAGGGCGCGACCTCGGTGGAGATGATGCCCTCGTTGATGCCGACGATGCCGTATTCCAGCGCCTCGGCGACGCGCCAGACGCGGCCGATGTCGCGGGCGTAGAAATACGAGGCGAGGCCGTAGGGCGTGTCGTTGGCGAGACGGATCGCCTCGGCCTCGTCCTTGAAACGGAAGAGCGTCGCGACGGGGCCGAAGATTTCCTCGCGGGCGATCTCCATGTCGGGGGTGACGCCGCTCAGCACCGTCGGCTCGTAGAAATTGCCGCCGCGCGCGTGGCGATGGCCGCCGGTGACGACGCTTGCGCCCCTGGCGATCGCGTCGGCGACGAGGGCCTCGACCTTGGCGACCGCCTTGGACTCGACCAGCGGCCCCTGCTGCACGCCATCCTCCAGCCCGTCGCCCACCTTCAGCGCCGAGGCGGCGGCGGCGAGCTTGGCGGCGAAGGCGTCGAAGACGCCGTCCTGCACCAGCAGGCGGTTCGCGCAGACGCAGGTCTGCCCCATGTTGCGGTACTTGGAGGCCATCGCCCCGGCGACCGCGGCGTCGAGATCGGCGTCGTCGAAGACGATGAAGGGGGCGTTGCCGCCCAGTTCCATCGAAACCTTCTTCACCGTCGAGGCGCACTGGCGGATCAGCTCCTTGCCGATCTCGGTGGAGCCGGTGAACGAGAACTTGGCGACCAGCGGGCTGCCGGTCAGTTCGGCGCCGACCTCGGAAGCGCGTTTGGACGTGACCACATTGAAGACGCCTCTCGGAATCCCGGCGCGATGCGCCAGCTCGGCCAGCGCGAGGGCCGACAGCGGGGTCAGAGCGGCGGGCTTCAGCACCACCGGGCAGCCGGCGGCGAGCGCCGGTCCCGCCTTGCGGGTGATCATCGCGTTGGGGAAGTTCCATGGCGTCACCGCGCCGACGACGCCGATGCCCTGCTTGATGACGATCAGGCGGCGGCTATGGGCGAAGGTCGGGATGACGTCGCCATAGACGCGCTTGCCCTCCTCGGCGAACCACTCGATGAAGCTGGCGCCATAGGCGACCTCGCCGCGCGATTCCGACAGCGGCTTGCCCTGCTCGGCGGTCATGATGATCGCCAGATCCTCCTGGTTCGCCATCATCAGCTCGAACCAGCGGCGCAGCAGCACGGCCCGCTCCTTGGCGAGCAGGCCGCGCCAGGCGGGGAGGGCGGCGTGCGCCGCCTCGATCGCTCGCCGCGTCTCGGCCGCCCCCATGTCGGGGACCTCGGCGATGAGCGCGCCCGTCGCCTTGTTGGCGACGGCGAACGCCCCGCCCTCGTCGGCTGTGACGAATGCCCCATCGACATAGGCGCGGCTTTTGAGAAGAGTGGGGTCGGAGAGTTTCATGGGCGGGGCTCCTTGGAGCCGGACTCTTAGCAGGCCGATCCCCGCCCATGGGATATGTAATTGCGCCCCGGGGGGCGCCCGTCGCGCGTGCCGCCGTCCCGCCCGGGACGATCTGCCAGGCGCGCGCCGTCGTCAGGCTGGAGAGATCGATGCGTGGAACCTACCGACTGTTCATCGGCGTCAGCGCCGCCGCCTTCATTGCCGCGGGGGTGATTTCGGTCGCCGACGTGCTGCCGCGCCATGCGGTGCGGGCCGAGGCGGCGGCGGCCGCGGGCGAGGCGGCCGGGACGACCGCCGCGTCCGTGGCGGCGCCGGTCGCGGCGAAGAAGGACCATGTCGTCACCACCAAGTTCGGGGCGAGCCGCACCGATCC
>JAEUMK010000049.1 GCA_016792565.1 Alphaproteobacteria bacterium | reverse complement strand
AGGTCCTGGAAATCCCCTGCGCTCAACATGGCGTGCCTCCTGACGTTCCCCGGTGTGCGGGAGCGCGGCCATGAGCCAGTCTAGGCGGGAAGAAGGTTTCGCCTTCGTTAATGCCCGGGCAGGGCCCTCGGGATTGTCGGCCCCGCGCCTGGGGTCCGGGCTCTCAGGGCCGGGCGACGGCGCGCCATGACTCGGCCGCCGAGACGATATCGTCGGCGCTTCGGTCAAGGCCGGCGAGGCTGGAGGCGAGCCCGGGAAATCCGAGCCTTCTGTCGAGCCGTGCCGCGCCCTTCCAGAACCGATAGCGGGGCTTCAGGAAGCGCTCGGGCTGGCGCGTCTCGATGAAGAGGACGACGCTGGTTCCCGGCTGGTGCCGCACCAGCCGCACGATCTCGCTCCACGGAATGAGGCGGCCGATCCGGATGTCGCGGTAGCCGGCCTGATCCACGATGACGACGTCCTCGTCGGTCCGCAGGCGGCGCCAGACGAGGAAGAGGACCACTAGGCAGAAGAGGGTCAGGAGCAGGCCGGTCCCGGTCAGCAGCACGCTCGCCATCACCAGGCCGAAATAGAAGAACACGCCCATCGTCAACACGGCGAAGGACCAGACGGCGAGCCACCAGTGCCGCACCCAGGGCTGGTAGCGCGCCGCGATCGGCTCGGGCAGGTTCATCGTGATCCTCGCTGCCCGTCGCTCGGGCCGGAGCCTTCTGTCATTTTCCGGTGCGCTTCGCCAAGGGGGCTAGACGACGATCACGTCCGCCCCGGGATGGGCGGCATAGAGGGCCTCGACCAGAGCCGCCCGCCGCTCCAGCGTCGCGCGCTGGTTTACGTAGCCCTTGTCGGTGATCTCATGCCCGTCGATCGAGGGCGGCTCGGCCATCAGGATCGCCCGCAGGATGCGGTGGGACGAGCCGCCCGCGGCCTTGTTGTGGGCGCGCAACTTCTCGCGCAGGAAATCCACCACAGGCGGTGCGGCCAGCACCTCGGCGAGCGGCGCGTCGGAGGCAAGACCCGCCATCGCCCGTGCCGCCGCGACGCTCGGCCAGGCGAGGAGTCCGATGAAGTCCTTGTCCTGACCGGCGACGACCGCGTCCTGCAGCAGCGGCGAGGCGGCGGCAAGGACGTCGGTCCGCAGCGTGCCGACCGAGACCCAGGTGCCGGACGAGAGCTTGAAATCCTCCGTCACCCGGCCGTCGAAGACGAGGCCCTGGTTCGGGTCGCTCTCATCGACGAATTTCGCGGCGTCGCCCAGCTTGTAGAAGCCTTCCTCGTCGAACGCCGCCGCCGTCTGGTCGGGGCGGCCGAGGTAACCTGGCGTCACCGTCGGGCCCTTCACGCGGACCTCCAGCTTCTGCCCGTTGGGCACAAGTTTCAGCGTCACGCCGGGGACCGGCAGGCCGATCAGGCCGACCCGGTCGGTCAGCCAGCTGACCACCGTCACGCCCTGCGTCTCGGTCGCGCCGTACATCGTGGTGAAGCCGAGCCGCATGCCCGTTTCGGCGATGGCGAGCGCCTGGAACCGCTCGTAGATGTCCTGGCTCAGCGTCGCGCCGCCATAGCCGACATATCGCATCTTCCTGAAGAAGCTCGCCCGCAGCGCCTCGTCCTTCTCCATCGCATCGCACAGCATGGTGAAGGCGATGGGGGCGCTGCCGAAGACCAGCGGCGAGACTTCGCGCAGATTGCGGATGGTCTCGTCGAACAGGCCCGGAACCGGCTTACCGGCGTCGAGATAGATCGTGCCGCCGGCGTTGAGATTGCCGTTGAACGAGATGTTGCCGGCCGAGATATGGTTCCACGGCATCCATTCCAGGCCCTGCGGAATCTCGTCCGGATCGGGCGGCTCGGCGCGCTGGGTCTCGCCGGCGGCGATGGTGGCGCACATCATGCCGTGGGTCTGGATGACGCCCTTGGGCATGCCGGTGGAGCCGGAGGTGAAGAGATACTTGGCGACCGTCTCGTGGCCGATCGTCTCCATGCGGGCAGAGACCGCAGGCCCGGCATTCACGTCGAAGAGCGAGGCGTAGGACGTCTGTTCGAGCCCCGGGGCCGGCACCAGCGTGACGATTTCGACGCCCTCCTGCGCGACGACTCCCAGCGCCTTGGCGAACATCGGCCCATGATCGGCGAAGACGAGCTTCGGCTTCACCAGATCGAAGACGTGGCGCAGCTTGCCGTGATCGGACGAGAACAGCGAATAGGCGACAGAGATCGGGGCGACGGGCACGCCCGCCTTCAGGCCGCCGAGCATGATCACCATGTGCTCGATCGAGTTGCCCGAGAGGATCATCACGCCGTCGCCCTGGCCCATGCCGCGGTCGATCAGCGCCTGGGCCACCTGGTCGGCGCGGGCATTGGCCTCGCCATAGGTCATGAAGCGCCAGTCGCCGGTCTTCATGTCCGGCCCGACGACGCGCTGGGCGATGAGCGGGCGGTCGGGATGCGCGGCGGCACGCTGTTCCAGAAGATGGGCGATCGAGCGGTGCATCGGGCCCAACTCGTAGCCGTTCTCGATGATCCAAGAGCCGTCGGCGCGCTTCTGCGCGCGGGTGACGGGCGGCAGCATGGGAAGCGGCTTGAACGGGGGCAGGCCGGCGTCCTTCACGGCGATGTTCATGGGGTTTCCTCTAGATTCTTGAATGGCTGTGGGCGGAGGCTACGCCCCCGGCCACAGCGGCGGAAGGGGAGCCGGCGTCCGCCGCCCGAAGCCCGTCACCCCGGCGCGAACGATAATTTCGCGATCCCGACACAAAGCATCTTCGTTCCTCACTCGGGGGCGGGAGGGGGGTGGGTCGCGGACGTGCGCCGGCCCCAGGGCGCGGATATCCAACATAGGATTATTATCCATAAATGTCGAGGCGGCAGGTTGGCGCGGGGGACATCCGGGGACCGCGCGCCACCCCTTGCCCGGCGGGCGGCCGTCATGTCTGCTCGCCGCAACAAGACATCACATCGGAGGAACACAAATGCGCGCCGCCGTCTTCAAGGGAGTGGGCCAGCCGCTCGTCATCGAGACCGTCGAGGACCCCGCGCCCAAGCCGCATCAATTGCTGCTGAAGGTGCATCACTGCGGCATCTGCGGGTCGGACCTGCACATGACCGAAGCCCATTCCATCCAGCCGCTGCCGGCCGGCAGCGTGATGGGCCACGAATTCTCAGGCGAGATCGTCGGGGTGGGCACGGCGCTGAAGGGGAAGTTCAGGGAAGGCCAGAGGGTTGCGGGATTTCCCTATATCCAGTGCGGCGAGTGCGACGCCTGCCGGCGCGGCGATCTGACGTTCGGCGCGTGCACCGGCGCGGTCGGCATCGGCCTCGGCCAGCATCACGGCGCCTATGCCGAACTCGTGACCATCGGCGGCAACGGCGCGCACCTCCTGCCCGATATCGTCTCGTTCGAGGAGGGCGCGCTGGTCGAGCCGCTGGCCGTCGGCCTGCACGCCGTCGACATGGCGAAGATGGAGCGCGGCGCGACGGTCCTGGTGGTCGGCGCCGGGCCGGTCGGCCTCGCCGTCATGCTGTGGGCGCGGTTCCTGGGCGCCCGCCATGTCATCGTCAGCGAGATGGCCGAAAACCGCCGCGCCACCGCCGCCCGCTTCGGGGCGACCGACGCCATCGACCCGAAGAAGCCGCTGACCCCGCAGGTCGAGGCGATCGCCGGCAAGGGCCCCGACATCATCTTCGAATGCGTCGGCGCGCCCGGCCTGCTCAACACGGTGATGATGGAGGCCCCGCGCGGGGCGAAGATCGTCGTCGCCGGGGTCTGCCAGCAGATGGACCAGATCCTGCCGCTGATCGGCATCGTCAAGGAGCTGACGCTGCAATTCGTGCTCGGCTACCGCCCCGCCGACTTCGACTACGTGATCGAGATGATCGCCAAGGACCGCGTCGAGGTGGCCCACATGATCACCGACAAGATCGGGCTCGACGAGCTGCCCGCCGCCTTCGAGGCGCTGCGCAAGCCGACGACCCAGTGCAAGGTGATGGTGGGGTTCTGACAAGTGCCAGATGTTCCATGCATCATCTGCCACTCGATCGTCACCGCGAGCGGTCGTTCAAGCAAAAGCCCTGGGATTAGGCAGGCCGAGTGTCCGCGATGCGGCCTCTACGAATATGATGTAGCATTTCCAACTCAACTTCCCGCCGAAGAAACGCAGAGGATGCTGTTGTCCGCTTGGGTCCGCGAGCGGACCACCTCGGGCGAACCGCCGATCCTCGGATCCAAACATGCCGTCTTGGCAGCGACTCTGAAGCAAAAGCCCCTCAGCCGTAGAATTGATCTTCTTGTTGAAGCTATTGGTGATCGCCTACCGGACCTATCAGCCACCATCAGGCGAAACGAATTGGCCCTGCGATCTCTCACATGGTCGAAATCTGAGTCGGACTTCGAAGGACTCGCGTACGCGCTTCATGAACTTGGCCTGAGAAAGGCATCCGTGGATCGCGATTGGATAGGTCTATCGACCGCCGGATGGCAGCACTACGAAAAGCTCAAGTCCATCGCCGGCGATGGCGCGCAGGCATTTGTCGCGATGTGGTTTGATGCTTCAATGACAAGCATCTACGATGTGCCAATTCAGAGGGCGGTCAACCAAGCCGGTTGGCGCGCACATCGCGTGGACCGCACAGAGCACAACAACAAGATCGACGACGAGATCGTAACAGAGATAAGACGTTCGCGATTCCTGATTGCCGATTTCACAGGCCAGAGGGGTGGCGTGTACTTTGAAGCAGGCATGGCTATGGGGCTTGGCCTCCCGGTAATCTGGACATGCAGAAAATCGGACCTGCCAAACGTGCATTTCGATACACGTCAGTACAACTTCATCGACTGGGAGTCCGAGGCGGAACTAGAGCAACGACTTGGGCTTCGGATTACTGCAACAATCGGCCGGGGTCCGCTGCTGTCATGAAACTCGCCCACACGCTCGTCGCCTTCAACACCGCGACGGCGAGCGAGAACAAGATGCACGACGACGAGGTGGCGGGCCGCTTCGGCTTCACCGGCGGGCTGGTGCCGGGCGTCGACGTGTTCGGCTATCTCGCCCATCTGCCGCTCGCCCAGTGGGGCCGGGCTTGGGCGACCGCCGGCGGGATGCACGCGCGTTTCCTGAAGCCCGTCTATGACGGCGACGAGACGCTCGCCGCCGCGACGCTGGAAGGCGAGGATGCGATGACGATGTCGGCGACGGCGCGCGGCACGCTATGCGCGA
>JAEUMK010000031.1 GCA_016792565.1 Alphaproteobacteria bacterium | reverse complement strand
GTCAGCCCGGCGAGGCGTTCGGCCGAGCGGTCATGCCCGCCGGGCTGGAACAGCGCCGGATCGCTCATCACCGACCAGTTCAGCCGCCACACCGGCGCGCCATCGCGCAAATGGGTGAAGATCCGATCGACCCGTCCGGACAGCGTCTCGCCGTAGAGCGGCACCGGCGCGTGAATGCCCGGCATCGCCTGGCCGAGCTTGTCGGCGAGGCGCCAGGCGCTGGGCGCGCAAAGGCTCGCGGCGGTCAGCCGCCAGCCGCCCGCGCCGTCCCCCTGCATCAGGCAGAGATCCTCCTGCACCAGCAGCCCGGCGCGGGCGATGGCGGGCAGCGCCGGATCGGCGAGGTCGACCGTCCAGCCGGCGGCACGCACCTCCATGGCGTCGCCCCGGCGGCGATAGAGATCGGGAAACCGCGCCGGCAGGTAAGCCGCCAGCCGGGCCAGCGCCTCGTCCGCCGCCGCCGCGCTCTCGGGCAGGGCGGCGACGACATCGCCCGGTCGCCCGCGCATCAGCTGCGCCTTGTTGGCGAACTGGGCCGCCGCGGCCTCGTCCGGCTCGATCCAGTCCGCCGGGTCCAGCGGCTGCAGGCCGATCCGGAACCCCGCCTCGCCGCCCGCATAGGGCGCGTAGCGCGGCGGCGCGTTCACCCCTGCGGCCGCTGGTCGATCAGGTTCTGCACGACGCCCGGATCGGCGAGGGTCGAGGTGTCGCCGAGGCTGCCCAGCTCGTTCTCGGCGATCTTGCGCAGGATGCGGCGCATGATCTTGCCCGAGCGCGTCTTGGGCAGGCCCGGCGCCCACTGGATGACGTCCGGGCTGGCGATCGGGCCGATCTCGCGCCTTACGCGGGCGACCAGCGCCTTGCGCAGCGCCTCGCTCGGCTCGATCCCCAGCTTCAGCGTCACATAGGCGTAGATGCCCTGGCCCTTGAGGTCGTGCGGATAGCCGACAACGGCGGCCTCCGCGACATCGGTGTGGCCGACGAGGGCGCTTTCCACCTCGGCGGTGCCGATGCGGTGGCCGGAGACGTTGATTACGTCATCGACCCGGCCGGTGATCCAGTAATAGCCGTCTTCGTCGCGGCGGCAGCCGTCGCCGGTGAAGTACTTGCCGGGATAGGTGCGGAAATAGGTGTCGATAAAGCGCTGGTGGTCGCCGAAGACGGTGCGCATCTGACCCGGCCAGCTGTCGGCGATGACCAGATTGCCGCTCGCCGCGCCCTCGATCAGCGCCCCCTTCTCGTCGACGAGCTGCGGCACGATGCCGAAGAAGGGCTTGGTCGCGCTGCCCGGCTTCTGGGCGATGGCGCCGGGCAGGGGGCTGATCAGGATGCCGCCCGTCTCGGTCTGCCACCAGGTATCGACGATGGGGCAGCGGCCCTCGCCGACCACGCGGTGATACCAGAGCCAGGCCTCCGGGTTGATCGGCTCGCCGACGCTGCCGAGCAGGCGCAGGCTCCTGCGGCTGGTCGCCTTTACCGGCCCCTCGCCCTCGCGCATCAGGGCGCGGATCGCGGTCGGCGCGGTGTAGAAGATGCTCACCTGATGCTTGTCGATCACCTGCCAGAAGCGCGAGGCGTCGGGATGGCTCGGCACGCCTTCGAACATCAGCGTCGTCGCGCCGTTGGCGAGCGGCCCGTAGACGATATAGCTGTGCCCGGTCACCCAGCCGACATCGGCGGTGCACCAGTAGACGTCGCCCGGCCGGTAGTCGAAGACGTAGTGGTGGGTCATCGAGGCATAGACGAGATAGCCGCCGGTCGTGTGCAGCACGCCCTTGGGCTTTCCGGTCGAACCCGAGGTGTAGAGGATGAAGAGCGGGTCCTCGGCGTTCATCGGCTCGGCCGGACAGTCGCCGCTCACCGAAGCCGCCGCCTCGTGCAGCCACACATCGCGGCCCGCGTGCATCAGTACGGCGCAGCCGGTGCGCTTCACGACCAGCACGGTGCGGACGTCCGGGCACTGGGTCAGCGCCAGGTCGACATTCATCTTCAGCGGCACGGTCTTGCCGCCGCGCAGGCCTTCGTCGGCGGTGATGACGACGGCGCTGTCGCAGTCGAGGATGCGGTTGGCGAGGCTCTCGGGCGAGAAGCCGCCGAAGACCACCGAATGGACCGCGCCGATGCGGGCGCAGGCGAGCATCGCATAGGCGGCCTCCGGGATCATCGGCATGTAGATCGTCACCCGGTCGCCCTTCTTCACGCCCTGCGCCTTCAGGACGTTGGCGAGGCGGCAGACCTCGGCATGCAGCTCGCGATAGGAGATGCGCTTGGACTCCGCCGGATCGTCGCCCTCCCAGATGATGGCGACGCGCTCGCCGTGTTCGGCGAGATGGCGGTCGATGCAGTTCGCCGCGACGTTGGTGACGCCGTCCTCGTACCAGCGGATATGGAGGTCGGCGGCGTCGTAGGAGACGTCCTTCACCTTCGTGTAGGGCTTCACCCAATCGATGCGCTTGCCGTGTTCGCCCCAGAAGGCGGCCGGGTCGGCGACCGAGGCGGCATACATCGCCCGGTAGGCGGCCTCGTCGACATGGGCGCGGGAAGCCCAATCGGGGTTCACGGGGAAGATCTCGTCGCTCATGGCGCGTCCTCGTCTCGCCGTGGCGTTTGCCGCCCGGCCTGAATGCGTTCGCCGGCCATGCTAGGAAGGTCGCGCGCCGCCTTCAACCGCGGCGCAACGCATCCTCAACCCTTTGGCGTACAGGCTTGGCCATGCGCTTCGTCCCAGCCCTCGCCCCGCTCGCCCTTCTTCTCGCCCTCGCGCCCGCCAGGGCGCAGATCGCCGCCGCGCCCGATCCGGCCCAGCACTACACCGATCTCGTCACCTGCTATGTCGCCTACGAGCAGGACAAGTCGCAGGCCGCGGCGCGCGGCGACCGGGCGCGCGAGGCCAGGCGCGGGGCGCAGATCCCGCCGGTCCTCACCCAGATCGGCGCGGCGGGACAGGCGATCGGCAAGGACCAGGCCGGCATCGAGGCCGATCTGAAGCGCGCCATGGACGCCTGGTTCGCCGGCCTCGCCGCCGGCACGGTGACCCCCGCCGATCTCGACGCCTCGGTCGCCGCCTGCGAGGCCTGGCTGGGCGCGCCGCCCTAGCGGATCCCGGCCAGCACTTCCTCGGTGTCCTGCCCGAGGCGCGGCGGATCGCGCCGTATGCCGATCGGCGTCGCCGAGAATTTCAGCCCCGGCTTCATCGCGCGATAGCCGCCCGCGCCGCCCGGAAGTTCGCGCGTCTCGAAGAAGCCGGTCGCCTTGAAATGCGGGTCGTCGAAGACCTCGTCCAGCCGGTTCGCCCGCATCGCCGGGATCGAAGCCTCGGCGCAGATCGCCAGCCACTCCGCCGTCGTCCTCGTCCGCGCCGCCTCGGCCAGCATCGCGTAGTAGACGGCGACCCGCGCCTTGCCGCTCTCGGCCTCCAGGTAGCGCGGCGAGTTGTAGGGGTCCTTGAAGCCGCCCAGTTCCAGGAATCGCTGTGCCGCTTCCTGGCTCGCCGGCATGATGACGATGTGTCCGTCCCTGGTCTCCACCGGCCGGCGATGCGGGGTGATCGTGGTCGGATGCCCGAACTTGCCCCGGGCCGGCACGAAGCTCTGCCCGTGCAGGTGCTCGGCCAGGATGAAGCCGGTGAAGGTCTCCAGCATCGGCACCTCGACATACTGGCCCTCGCCGGTGCGGGCGCGGTGCAGCAGCGCGGCCTGCGTGGCGATCGCCGCATAGAGGCCGCAGGTCTTGTCGGCGACGATCGAGGGCAGCGGCCGCAGCGCTTCGTCGCCGTCATAATAGGGCAGCAGGTCGCAGGCCCCCGACGCCCCCTGGATCAGATCGTCGAAGGCCTGCAGCCCGGCATACGGCCCGTCCGAGCCGAAGCCCATGGCGACGACATAGACGATGTCGGGCCGGATCGCCTTCACCGCCTCGTAGCCGAAGCCGAGGCGGTCGACCGAGGCGGGCCGCATGTTGTGGATGAAGACGTCGGCGGTCTTCACCAGCGCCCTCAGGTCGCTCTGGCCCTCCGGAGTCTTCAGGTCCAGCACGACCGAGCGCTTGTTGCGGTTGATCTCCACGAACAGGGCCGACATGTCGGGGGCGGGCGCGGTCTTGCCGGTGCCCTTGCGCTGGCGGTCGCCGCCCGGCTCCTCGATCTTGACGATGTCGGCCCCCAGATCGCCGAGCGTCTGGGTTGCAAAGGGGCCCAGCACATACTGCGTCAGGTCGAGGATGCGGATGCCGGCGAGCGGCCCGGCGGAGGTCTTGTCGGTCATGGCGCTGTCACGGGGTTGCGGTGTAAGGAAGCACCATGTCGCCGCCCCGCCGGAGGGGCAAGGCCCAGCCGAAGGTTCGTCCATGCGCTTCCCGCGTCCCTTTGTCCTCGCCGCGCTCCTGTCGCTGCTGACCGGCGCCGCGCCGGCCGCCGAACTGAAGCTGCGCGTCCTCTCCACCACCGACATCCACATGAACCTGGTGGACTACGATTTCGTCCGCGACGAGGCCGACGAGACCATCGGCCTCAACCGCACGGCGGCGCTGATCGCCGAGGCGCGGGCGGAAAACCCCAATGCCATCCTCGTCGACAACGGCGATCTGCTGCAGGGCGCGCCCATGGGCGACGTGGCGGCCCGCGTGCGGCCGCTGAAGGACGGCGAGCTGCACCCCGCCTATGCGGCGATGAACCTGATGGGCTACGACGTCGCGGTCGCCGGCAACCACGAGTTCAACTACGGGCTGGAGCTGCTGGAGCGCGCCCAGGTCGGCCCGAACTTCCCGATGCTGGCGGGCAATGTCTATCGGCTGAAGGCCGACGGCAGCGCCGGCGAGACGCTGTTCCCCGCCTCGCTCCTGCTCACGCGCAGCTTCACGGACGATGCCGGCGCCGCGCGCGAGGTGAAGATCGGCGTCATCGGCGTGCTGACGCCGCAGATCATGAACTGGGACAAGGACAAGCTCACCGGCAAGCTGACGACCGGCGACGCGGTCGAGGCGGTGGAGCGCGAAATCCCGCTGCTCAAGGCCCAGGGCGCCGACGTGATCGTGGTGCTCGCCCATGCCGGCATCAACGGCCAGCCGCGCCAGGGCATGGACGAGAATTTCTCCTACTATCTGGCCAAGGTTCAGGGCGTCGATGCGGTGGTGACCGGCCACTCGCACCGCGTCTTCCCGGGCAAGGACTATGAAGGTCTCGCGGGCGCCGACCTTTCGCGCGGCACGATCGACGGCAAGCCCTATGTGATGGCCGGTTCGTTCGGCAGCCATCTCGGCGTCATCGACCTGACGCTCGAGGATGCCTCCGGCAAATGGGCGATCAAGGACGGCAGGGCCGAGGCGCGGCCGGTCGCCGAGAAGGGCAAGGCGCGGCTTCCGGCCGATGCGAAAATCACCGAGGCGCTGAAGGACTGGACCGAGGCGACGCTCGCCTATATCCGCGCGCCGATCGGCGAGGCCAAGGGGCCGTTCAACACCTATCTGGCGCTGCTCGGCGACACGGCGGCGCTCCGGCTCGTCGCCGACGCGCAGCTCGGCTATGCGCAGAAGCTGGTCCAGGGCACGCCTTACGAGGGCCTGCCCCTGCTCTCGGCAGTGGCGCCCTTCCGGGTCGGCGGCCGTCCGGGCCCGGACTATTACACCGACGTGAAGGCCGGCCCAGTCGCCATCAAGGATGCGGCCGATCTCTACATCTATCCGAACATGCTGGCGATCGTGAAGCTGACCGGCGCGGAGGTGCGCGAGTATCTGGAGAAGGCGGCGCGGCTCTTCAACCAGATCGACCCCGCCAAGGCCGGTCCGCAGCCGCTGGTCGGCAACATGCCGGCCTATAATTTCGACATCCTTTTCGGCCTCACCTACACGATCGACGTGACCAGGCCCGCGCGCTACGGTCGCGGCCCGGCGATCGAGGATCCCAACGCCTTCCGCATCGGCGACATCCTCATCGGCGGCGAACCGCTGGACGAGACCAAGGACTATCTCGTCATCACCAACAATTACCGCGCCAATGGCGGCGGCGAGTTCCCGCGCATGGACGGCACGGCCGTCGCCCTCGTCGCGCCGGAAACCAACCGCGAGATCCTCATCGAGCACATTCGCGCCAGGGGCGAGATCGTGCCCGACAACACGCCGGTCTGGCGCTTCGCGCCGGTGCCGGACGGCCCGAACGGCCCGCCCGACATCCGCATCGAGATCGGCCCCGGCGGCGCGGCGCTCGCCGCCGCCGACCAGCGGCTGACCAGGATCGAGACCAACGCCGAGGGCTTCGACGTCTATGGCGTGAAGCTCGGGCCATGAGGCCTCTCGCGCGCCGCCCGGCCGGGTCTTAAGCTGCCGCCCAGCCAAATCCGGGACGCATCATGCAATTGCACCAATCCTCGTGGATCGAAGTCGATGCCTATCTGAAGACGTCGAAGGGCATCGTCGTGCCCATCGGCTCGACCGAGCAGCACGGGCCGAACGGCCTGCTCGGCACCGACGCGCTCTGCCCGGAAGTCATCGCGAAGCGGGCGGGCGACGAAGCGGGGTTTCTGGTCGGCCCCACCTTCAATGTCGGCCAGGCGCAGCATCACCTCGGCTTCGCCGGCACGATCTCGCTGCGCCCCTCCACGATGATTGCGGCGATCTACGACTGGACCGCCAGCCTCCATCGCCACGGTTTCGAGAAGATCTACTGGTTCAACGGCCATGGCGGGAACATCGCCACCATCACCGCCGCCTTCAGCGAGATCTATGCGGATGTCAGCCTGAAGCGGACGGGGGCGAACGCGGCGCCGGTGCGCTGCACGCTGCGCAATTGGTGGGAGCTTTCCGGCGTCGGCGAACTCTGCCGCGAGCTGTTCCCGGTCGGCGAGGGCAGCCACGCCACCGCCTCGGAGGTCTCGGTCACCTATGCCGCCTTTCCGGACGCCATCAAGCGGGTGGAGATGAGCCCGAAGATCGCCCCGACCGGCCCCATCCTCGACGCCGACGACTACCGCCGCCGCTTCCCCGACGGGCGCATCGGCTCCGACCCGTCGCAGGCGACGCCGGAAAAGGGCGAGCGCATCATCGCCGCCGCCGCCAGGGCGCTCGCCGCCGACTACGAGCGCTTCCTCGCGTCGGCATGACGCCATGTGTGGTTGACAATATTCCTATGACGGGCTAGAAGCATCGCCCGGCTTGCGCCGGGTGCCGGGTCCGCGCAGGCGGGCCATCCACGGCGGTCCCGCCGCCCCCGCGAAGATGAACAATCGCCAGGGCGCGACGTTCGAATGCGAAGGCCGGGTTCAATGCCGGCCTGGCGGCGCGGAAATCCGGGCTTTCGGGCGTCGCGGGCCGGATTGAACCTATCCCTGGAACGGGTCGCTCGCCGCGAGATAGAGCCGGGCCAGCGCCTCGCAGCCGGACTGGTCCTCGGCGTCGAAGCGGCCCTTGAGCGGGCTGTCGAGATCGAGCACCCCCACCAGCCTCTCGCCGCGGAGCAGCGGCACTACCAGTTCGCTCGCCGAGGCGGCGTCGCAGGCGATGTGGCCGGGAAAGGCGTGCACGTCCTCGACCAGCACGCTGCGCCGCTCCGCCGCCGCCGTACCGCAGACGCCGCGCCCCGGCGCGATCCGCACGCAGGCCGGCTTGCCGACGAACGGCCCCAGCACCAGCTCGTCCCCGCGCAGGATGTAGAAGCCCGCCCAGTTGAGATCGGCGAGCCCCCAGGCGATCAGCGCCGCCAGATTGGCGGCATTGGCGATGGCGTCGCGCTCGCCGTGGAAGAGGCCGGACGCCTGGCGCGCCAGCTCCTCGTAGATCTCCGCCTTCGTCCCCTCTGGACGGCCGCTCGTCTCGAACATCGCGCTTCAAGCCTCGATCACGGCGTCGCCGTCAAGGACGATCGCGACGCGGGCGAGCGAGCGCCCGAGGCACGGCCCCGAAACGCAGAGCCCGTCGCCCACCAGAAAGCGCGCGCCGTGCATCGAGCAGATGAGTTCGCTGCGCCCGGCGTTGAGGAAGCGGTCGGGAAAGGTCTCCAGCGTCACGCCGGTGTGCGGACAGGCGTTGAGATAGGCGCGCGGGCCGTCCGCCGTCGCCACCACGACGATCTCGCGCCCGCCTTCCAGCGTGACGCCCTTGGCGCCGGTCGGCTCCAGGTCGGCGAGGCGGCAGAGCGCCGTCACGGCCTGACGCCGCCCATGGCGCAGACCGTCTTCCATTCGGCGTCGGAGACCGGCTGCACCGAAAGGCGCGAATTGTTGATGAGCAGCATGTCCTTCAGCTTGGGCTCGGCCTTCACGTCTTCCAGCGTCACGGGCTTCGCCAGCGGCGCGACGGCGACGAAGTCGCACACCACCCAGGGCGATCCCTCCGGCGCGGTCGGGTCGGGATAGGCCTCCCTCGCCACCTCGCAGATGCCGACGATCTCCTTGCCGACATTGGAGTGATAGAAGAAGGCGCGCTCGCCGCGCTTCATCTTCATGAGGTTCAGCTTGGCGGTGTGGTTGCGCACGCCGCTCCACGGCTCGCCCGCCTTGCCGCGCGCCACCTGCTGGTCCCAGCTCCAGGCGTCGGGCTCCGACTTGATCAGCCAGAAGGCCATCGCTTCAGTCCTGCCGCGGCGCGCCCTCGGCGATGCTCCAGCGCCAGGGCCTCACGTCCGAAATCTCGAAGAGGCCCGCCCTGGCGTAAGGATCGTTGTCGGCCCAGTCGCGCGCCGCCTCCAGGCTCGCCATCTCCAGCACCAGCAGAGAGCCGATCATCTTCTCGCCGTCGTCCGACAGCAGCGGCCCGGCGATGCGCACCGCCTTGCCGGCGTCGGCGACATACTTCAGATGCGCCTCGCGGGTCACGGCGCGCAGGCCGTGCGAGAACGGCTTGTCGAGGTTGTAGACGGCGAACAGCATGGCGGCTCCTCAGTGACGAAGCAGGCGACACGTCGTCCTAACGCGCCGGGGCGGTTTCGTATATGCGGTCAATCGGTCTCGACCCGCAGCGGCCGGGCAAGCAGGCCGGCGATCGCCGCATCGACCTCGATGTCGCCCTCGACCAGGGCGGCAATGGCGGCCGAGATCGGCATCGCGACGCCCATCGCCTCGGCCCGCTCGACCACTGGGCGCGCCGTCGCCGCGCCCTCGACGACGCCGCGCGCATGGGCGATGGCATCGGCGAGGCCCTCACCGCGTCCCAGCGCCAGGCCGAAGGCGAAGTTGCGGCTCTGGGCGCTCGAGCAGGTCAGCACCAGGTCGCCGAGGCCCGAGAGACCATTGAGCGTCTCGGGCCGGGCGCCCAGCGCGACGGCGAAGCGCCGCATCTCGGCGAAGCCGCGGGCGATCAGTGCGGCGCGGGCGCTCGCCCCGAAATTCTTGCCCTCGGCGATGCCGCAGGCGATCGCCAGCACATTCTTGACCGCCCCGCCGATCGCCACCCCTTCAGGATCGCCGCTGGCATAGGGTCGGAAGGCGGCGGTCGCCAATGCCGCCGCCAGCCGCTCGGCGAGGCCGAGGTCGGCGGCCGCGAGGGTGATCGCGGTCGGCAGCCCGGCCGCCACGTCCTCCGCAAAACTCGGCCCCGACAGAATCGCCGCAGCGGCATCCGGCGCGGCCTCGCGCAAGACCTCGGTCATCAGCAGGTCGCTGCCGCGCTCCAGCCCTTTGGCGCAGACGATGACCGGCTGTCCCGGCCGCAGCGCCGGGGCAAGACGTTCCAGCGCAGCGCGCAGATGCTGCGCCGGGGTCGCCAGCAGGACGGCATCGGCCGTCCCCGCCGCCTCGATATCGGCCAGAACCGCAATCTCGCCTGGCAGGGCGACGCCGGGCAGGAAGGGGGTGTTCTCGCCGGCCGAGAAGATCGCTGCGCGGACTTCCGCTTCGCGGGCCCACAGCGAGACCCGCCGCCCGGCCCGGTGGGCGGTCAGGGCGAGCGCGGTGCCCCAGGCGCCGGCGCCGGCCACCGCGACATGCCGGATTCCTGTGTCTGGCGATTGAACGTTTTGTTGATTATTTACCGCGTTCGGACTAGGGTCTTCGGTCATAAACAGAGTCCGGTCACGGCGGGGCTCGGCAGGGATTTGGGGGAAAGGCGTACGGAATGGTGTGCAAGGATACGATGTGCGGGCGGATTCTCGAAGCCGCAACGAAGCGATTCAAGCATTACGGCTACTCCAAGACGTCGATGGCCGAAATCGCCGCCGATCTCCAGATGAGTCCCGGCAATCTCTACCGCTACTTTCCCGGCAAGATCGACATCGCCCTCGCCATCGCCGAAGAGCACAATGCGGCTCAGTTCGAGGATCTGAAGAAGGTCGCCGAGCGGCCCGGCGTGCCGGTGATCGAGCGGCTGCGCGACTTCTTCTATGCCGACATGGTCCAGACCTACCAGATGATCGAGCGCGATCCGCGCACGTTCGAACTCGCCCAGATCATCAAGACCGAGCGCCCGGCCTGGGTGAACGGGCATCTCGCCCGCGAGCGCGAACTGATCAACGCCCTGCTGCTGGAAGGCGTGGCGAGCGGCGAGTTCGACATTCCGGACGTCCCTTTCACAGCCGAAATGCTGCAGGCGGCGATGATGAAGTTCCGCTACCCCCAGCTCTGGTCGAATCTGAAGCTCCCGGCCCTCGAGCGCGAATTTGACGGCGTCACCCGGCTGCTTCTGTTCGGCCTGGCCGGGCGCACCGGCACCGCCCGGCACTGTCAGATCGAAGGCGTCGAAGGCCGCGAGGCAGCTTGACGTTACGTCACTTGTGACGAATGAACACTGATACGTGACGAGTGAACGTTTTTGGTTTTATTCATTGATCATGTTTCGGGCCTGATCTATATAGCTTCCATCGACGCCGCGCTGAGCGCGCCGATCGGTGGGACGAAGCGCTAGAGCCCGGACTTTCCCGGGCAGACGCTCTCCCCCGCAACGACAAGGAGAGAGGGTCATGTCCACCTATTCGCGCAAGGTCGAGAGCGTCTCGCAGAAGATCACCGCCATCCTGATCGGCGCCGGTCTCGCGGCCTACGCCGTCGTCTTCGCGGTTCAGGGCGTCGGATCGTACCTCGCCTGAACCCGGCCGACATCCGGCAAGAAGGATCGCTTCCCATGAAGATTTTCCCCCGCACCCCCGATACCCGCATCCCCCTGTCCGACCGCGTATGGGGGTCGATCTTCGGCTTCGCCTTGATCGCCTGGTCGGTCGTGTTCGTGATCGGCGCTGTCTCGATCAAGGTCGCCTGACGGCCGCTCAAGTCCCTGGCCCGCCGCACAACCACCTCGAGTGCAGTCCCGCGGCGGTCCCTTTTGGGGGTCCGGACTTCAGTCCGGACCCCTCTTTTTTGCTTAAGCCCTCGCGGCCAGCGGCCAGCGCGCCCGGGCGATCGTGCCCAGCGGATCGGTGTGTCCGGCGGCGAAACGTTCCAGTCCTGCCCATGCGATCATCGCCGCATTGTCGGTGCACAGGGCAAGCGGCGGCGCGATCATCGCAAAGCCTTCCGCCCCAGCTGCGGCTTCCAGCGCGCCGCGTAGCGCGGCGTTGGCGGCGACCCCACCGGCTACGACAAGCACCGGGTGCGCGGCATTGGGACGATGCGCCGCAAACCAGCGCATCGCCTGCCGGCTGCGGGTGGCCAGGATGTCGGTCACCGCCTGCTGGAAGCTCGCAGCAATGTCGGCGACGAACCTCGAATCTGGCTCGGCCTCGCGCTGCACCGCATAGCGCACGGCGGTCTTCAGCCCGGCGAACGACATGTCGAAGCCCGGCCGGTCGAGCAGCGGCCGGGGAAAGGCGAAGCGGGCGGGATCGCCCTTGCGTGCCTCCTGCTCGACCGCCGGTCCGCCGGGGAAGCCGAGCCCCAGCAGCTTGGCCGTCTTGTCGAAGGCCTCGCCGGCTGCGTCGTCGATCGTGCCGCCGAGCCGCTCATAGGCGCCGGGTCCATCGACGCTGAGGATCTGGCAATGCCCGCCCGAGACGAGCAGCAGCAGATAGGGAAAAGCGCAGCCATGGGTCAGCCGGGCAGTCAGCGCGTGGCCTTCCAGGTGATTGACCGCAACCAGCGGCTTGCCGGTCGCCAGAGCGAGCGCCTTGGCTGTCATCAGCCCGACCAGCACCCCGCCGATCAGGCCCGGCCCGGCCGTCGCTGCGATTGCATCGATCTCTCCCAGGTTCACGCCGGCTGCCTCTAGTGCCCGTGCAACCAGCAGGTCCATGCGCTCGACATGGGCGCGTGCAGCAATCTCCGGCACCACACCGCCATAGGCCGCATGGGCATCGTCCTGCGAAGCGACCAGGCTCGACAGGATCGCGCCAGGACCGGGAGGCCGGCCGCGCACCACCGCCGCCGCTGTCTCGTCGCAGCTGGATTCGAGCCCCAGTAGGGTCAGGGACGGTTGCGTCATGCGGGTCTTTTGCGGCAGATCGATGCCAACGCCAAGCGTTGTGGGGGAAATTGACCGTGAGACGGCTCCGGATCGGGACGCGCGGCTCGCCGCTGGCGCTGGCGCAGGCGCATGAGACGCTGGAGCGGCTGAGGGCGGCGTCCGGGTGGAGCGCAACCGAAGCGGAGGCGCGGCTGGAACTGGTGGTGATCCGGACCAGCGGCGACAAGATCACCGACCGGCCGCTGGCCGAAGCCGGGGGCAAGGGCCTGTTCGTCAAGGAACTGGAAGAAGCGCTGTTGGACCGCCGGGTCGATCTTGCGGTCCACTCGATGAAGGACGTGCCGGGCATCCTGCCGGACGGCCTCGTCATCGCCGCTGCCCTGCCGCGCGAGGACGCACGTGACGCGCTTCTCGGGGCAGCCTCTCTTGCGGCGCTGGCACCGGGCGCCCGAGTCGGCACGACCAGCCCGCGCCGGGCGGCCCAGGTGCTGGATCTCAGGCCAGATCTCGCCATCGTGCTGTTTCGAGGCAACGTCCAGACCCGGCTCGACAAACTGGCGCGCGGCGAAGCCGAAGCGACGCTGCTTGCCATGGCCGGGCTCAACCGCCTCGGTCTCGCTCCGGCTCTTGCGCCGCTCGAGATCGCCGGCTTCATCCCGGCGGCCGGCCAGGGCGTGGTGGGCCTTGAGTGCCGCGCGGACGATGACGAGATCCGTGACCTGGCCGCGCTCATCGACGATGCGCCTTCAGCCGTCGCGCTCGCCGCCGAGAGGGCCTGCCTCGCGGCGCTCGATGGTTCGTGCCGCAGCGCCATCGCCATCCATGCCAGCCCGGAACCCAGCGGCAGATTCGCCCTGCGCGCCGCGGTTTTCGCCCCCGACGGTTCCGAGCGCCACGACGCCGCCATCCACCTCCCCGCCGCCCCCGACGCCGCCGACGCCGCCCGCCTCGGCCGCGATATCGGTCTTGACCTGCGCCGCCGCGCCGGCGCGCTCGTGGGATGAAGCGCGGCCGCGTCCTGGTGACCCGGCCTGAAGGCCAGGCCGCCGCCACCATGGCCGCGCTAGCGGCCCGCGGCTTCGATTGCGTCGCCGCGCCCGCGACGGTCTTCGAGAACCTGCCCGGCCCGCCCCTGGATCTCGCTGGCATCGCCGGCATCGCCGTAACCTCGGCCAACGGCGTCGCGGCCCTTGCAGCCCGCACGGCGCGCCGCGACCTGCCCCTCTTTGCCGTCGGTGAGGCAACCGCAACCGCCGCTCGCACTGCCGGCTTCGCCACCGTCACGGCCGCGGCCGGCGACGGAGCTTCGCTCGCCCGGCTGATTGCCGGCGTGGCCCCCGTCTGCGAGACGATCCTGTACGCGGCGCCCGAGGACGCCGCTGTGGATCTTGCCGCCCTGTTGCCGGACCATACCGTCCGCCGCACCGTCCTCTACCGCATGGCTCCCGCCCGCTCCCTGCCGGCCGAGGCGCTGGCGGCTCTCGACGACGGGACGATCCTGGCCGCCCTGTTCTACTCGGTCCGCACTGCGCAGCACTTCGGACAGCTTGTTTCGCAGGCGAACCGTCTTCCCGCATTGCAGGGCGTGGCAGCGCTCTGCCTGTCTGAGCCGATCGCCGCCGCCGCGCGCGCCCTGCCGTTTTCTGCGGCCCGGGCAGCGGTTCGGCCCGACGAGGCGGCGCTCTTCGATCTGCTTGAGGCCCTTCGTGCAGAGGGATAGGTTCGCGGCGTGACCGACCATCCGCCGAACCGAGGCGCGACGCCCGACGATATCGAGGCGGCGCTGCGAGATGTCCGCGCCGGACTGGCCGCCGGCCAAGCCCCCCCGCCTCATCCAGTGCGCCACGACGAGGGCCGTCGCAGCGACTGGCTGGGGGTCGGTGCCTTCATGCTCGCCGCCGCCTTTCTCGGCGGCGCTGCGGCGCTTTTTCTTCCTGGCCTGACGGGCCTGACGATCGGCGGGGCGGACGAAGCAAGCCAGCGCATCGGCGAACTTGAGGAGCGGCTCGGCAGGGTGGCCGCAGGAGGCTCCGGCAGCGCTGCCGCAGATACCTACCGTGATCTCGCCGACCGGATCGACGGTCTCGAGGTGCGCGTGCGCGCGCTGGAGGCGACTGCGGGTGCCGCTGCCGGCCCCGGCGTGACACCGTCGCCCGACCCACAGGTCGGGGTCCGGCTGGCCGCGCTCGAGGCGAGCCTCGCGGGCCTTGGCGAACGCCTCGCTTCCGCCGAGCGGACGCTCGCCGATCTTGCCGCCGCCGAGCCGCTGGCTCAGCCCGCGCCGCCAGCGGCACCCACGCCCGATGCCGCCGCGCTCGCCGGTCTGGTCGCCGAGGTCCAGTCGCTGGCCGCCATGTTGGGCATTCTGAGCGGCCGCGTCACGACTGTGGAAGAGGCGCTGCCGCCGCCCGAACTGGTGGCGGCGCTCGATCGCCGCCTCTCCGAAATCGAAAACGCCGATCCTGGCCGGGCGGCTCGCAATGCAGCTCTGGCCCTCGCGGTATCCCAGCTCGCCGCCGTTGCCGATGCGGGGCGCCCCTTCGTTGCCGAGCTGGCTGCGCTCAGGGCCATTGCGCCAGGCGTCGAGGCCTCGGCGTTCGAAGCTGCGGCGGCGACGGGCCTGCCGACGGTCCGGCGTCTCGCCGACCGGCTAGAGACGCTCGACCCGGCGATTCGCGCAGGAGCTGACGAGGATCGCGGCGGCGACTGGCTCGACCGTCTGTGGCGCGGCCTTACCGGCCTCGTTACCGTGCGTGCGTCAGGCGAGCCTGTGGGCGACGCTCCGGAGGACCGGCTCGACCGGGCCCGGCTGAGGCTGCGCGATGATGACCTGGCGGCCGCCGTGGCGGAGCTGGACTGGCTGTGGGGCCGCGCCCGCGCCGCCGCCGACCCGTGGCTCGTTGCAGCCAAGGCGCGCCTGGCGCTCGACGCGGCGCTGGGCGCGTTGACGTCCCGGATCCTCCAGGATCTCTCGCGGACCGCGCCATGATCCGCCTTGTCTGGCTGTTTCTGATCGCCGCCGCCTTCTCTGTCGGCGCGGCGCTACTTGCGGGTCAGCAGGGGGCGGTGACGATCAACTGGGGCGGCACCGAATTCCGCATGGCCCCGGCGGTCGCCGCCGCCATCGCCTTTGCGGCCGTTGCGGTGATCCTCGGCGTCTGGCGGCTGATTGGCATTGTTTTCGATTGGCCGGGGGCGATGAGTCATTGGCGGCGGGAAAGACGCCGCAAGGCCGGCTACTTAGCGCTGGCGCGCGGCATGGTTGCGGTGGCGGCCGGCGACGCGCGCGAGGCCCGCCGGCACCAGGCACGCGCCAAAGCGGCGCATGACGAACCCCTGCTGTCGCAGCTGCTGGCCGCCCAGACCGCCCAGCTGGAGGGCGACGAGGAGGCCGCCGCGCGGGCCTTCGCCGACATGCTGGGCCGCCCCGAGACCGAGTTCCTGGGCCTGCGCGGCCTGTTCATGCAGGCGGTCCGGCGCGGCGACGCCGCCGCCGCGCGCCGTCACGCGGGCCGGGCCTTCGCGCTGCGGCCGCACACCCCCTGGGTGGCGAGCGCGCTCTTCGACCTGGAGACCCAGGGCGGCGACTGGGCGGCCGCCGAAAAGGCGCTCGACGGCCAGGCGCGCGCCCGCCTGCTGCCGCAAGATGTCGTGCGCCGCCGCCGCGCGGTGCTCGCCGCCGCCGCGGCCCGCGATCATATCGCCGCCGGACGGATCGACGCCGGCCTCGACAAGGCCCGCCATGCGCTCAAGGTCGCGCCCGGCCTGCTGCCGGCGGCGCTGGCGGCGGCCCGCGCCTACCGGACCGAGGGCCGGCCGAAACGCGCGGCGGCGGTTCTGGAGCGGGCCTGGGCCGAGGCCCCGCATCCCGACCTCGCCGCCGCCTATCGCGACCTCGACGCCCAGGCGCCGGCGGGCCGGTTCGCGCGCCTCGTCGCGCTCAACCCCTCGCATCCCGAAAGCCGCCTGCTCTCGGCCGCCGAGGCGGCCGGGCGCGGCGCCTTCGCCCAGGCCGAGGCGCTGCTGCAGCCCCTGCTCACCCCACACCCCGGCGGCCGCGCCGCCCGGCTGATGGCCGACATCGCCGATGCGCGGGGCGACGCCGCCGCCGCGCGGCTGTGGGGCGACCGCGCCCTGACGGCGCCGCGCGACGGCGTCTGGCGTTGCGCCGGGTGCGGCCACGAAGCGCCGGCCTGGGGCGCCGCCTGCGCCAAATGCGGCGCATTCGACACGCTTTCCTGGTCGCAGCCCGCGCCGGTCGCCGGCCTCGCCGTCACCGACAGCGACGCGGCGGCGCTTCTCTACCGGCTTGCGCCGCCGCCCGAAGCGGCCGAGGATTCGCCCGGCAAGGCGGTGCAGACATCTCTCCGGGACGAATCGCATGACTGGATCGAGGGCCGCTGAGGCGGGCAGGGGCGCATGCTGAAATGGCTGGGCCGGATCGCCGCGGCACTTCTGGTGCTGGTGGGCGGCGCCGGGGTCGCGCTCTACGAGAGCGACATTCCCAAGGCCGAGCTCATCGCGCTCTATGGCGGCCCGGACTCGCGCTTCGTGCAGCTGGCGTCCGGCGCGTCGGCCCATTACCGCGATCGCGGGCCGCGCGAGGCGCCGGTGCTGCTGCTGCTGCACGGCTCGAACGCCTCGCTGCATACCTGGGAGCCTTGGGCGGAAGCGCTTGCCGGACCCTACCGGGTGGTGACGGTGGACCTGCCGGGCCACGGCCTGACCGGGGCGGTGCCGGGGGGCGTCTATACCCAGAAGGCGATGGCCGGCTTCGTCCTGGAGTTCGCCGCCGCCCTCGGCCTGGAGCGTTTCGCGCTGGGCGGCAACTCGATGGGCGGCGGCGTCGCGGCGCGCTTCGCCATCGAACACCCCGGCCGGGTGACCCGGCTGATCCTGGTCGACGCCGCCGGGTTTCCGGCCAGGGCCCGGTCCGAACCGGGGCTCGGCTTCCGGCTGGCGCGGCTGCCGCTGGTCCAGAACATCCTGCTCGTCATCACGCCGCGGGCGCTGTTTTCCGCCAGCCTGAGGACGGCGATCGCCGACGACGGGCTGGTGACGGCCGAGATGATCGACCGCTACTGGCGGCTCAACCGCATGGAAGGCACGCGGTCCGCCAGCCTCGCCCGCTTCCAGTCGGCCCCGGACCCGACGGTGCGCGAGCGGGCGGGCGAGATCGCCATCCCGACGCTGGTCCTCTGGGGGGCCAGGGACACGCTGATCCCGCTGGATGCGGGCGAGGCGCTGGCGGCGGCGATTCCGGGGGCCCGGCTCATCGTCTATCCGGACGCCGGCCATGTGCCGATGGAGGAAGTCGCGGCACGATCGGCGGCCGATGTGGCGGCGTTTCTTTCCGGGGCGAAGTAGCCCGCCCTCGTTGCGCCGTGCGGGATTTCATGCCAAACCCCGGCCGTCCGGCGGGGCCGTTCAGCCCCGCCCGCCACCGGGCCGCCTTAGCTCAGCCGGTAGAGCATCGCATTCGTAATGCGAGGGTCGCGTGTTCGAGTCACGCAGGCGGCACCATCCTGCCCTTGGAGAGAGGCTTCGCCCTGGCGGCGGCGGCGCTGCAGGCGGCGCAGGTGCCGCTGATCTCGACCACGGAACGAACCGCCTTGAAGCCGCGGGCCGCGACAAGGGTACGGATGTGTTCGCCCAGCGACGGCTCGGCGATTTCCTCCACGGTCCGGCAGGTCTGGCAGATCAGAAAGCCGGCATCGTGGCGGTGCTCGGCGTCGAAGCAGGCGACGAAGGCGTTCAGGCTGTCAATGCGGTGGACGAAGCCCTGTTCGACCAGGAAGGCCAGCGCCCGGTAGACCGTGGGCGGCGCCGCCCGGCCGCGCTCGCCGGCCAGACGCTGCAGGATGTCATAGGCGCCGATCGGCTTGTGGTGTTCGGCGACGATCTCCAGAACCCGGGCCCGGGTCGCCGTCAGCCTGAGGCCGCGGCGTTCGGCCAGGCGGGCCGCGGCAGCGAGCGCCGACGTCCGGCAGGCGGCATGATCGTGGGTCGCGGTTGACGCCATGACAGGTTCCCTTGCGTCATGAATTGCTGCGGTTGCAGGCCGCGCCCTCTGGCTGTGCAGGCAAGCGTTGCCGAAATGCCATAGCGGCGAAAGAGCGTTTGACCTGAATCACTTACAGGCGATCCTTGCGGCTGCGAAGCTTGACACGCGAGTCATTCATGTGTGGTCTACGGCCGGACTGCAAATCAGGCGCCGGGGGGGCGTCATCGCGAAGCGACAAGCCCAAACATGGGCGCGCACGCGACAAAAATCAAAAACAAGAATAAACCGCCTCCTCAAGATCTGAGCGCGTCACGAAGAACGCCAGATGACACCCTCTTTGGGGGCTTAGGAGGAAGACCAATGACGACGACCAATCGCCTTCGCGCGGGCCTCTTGGCGACTGCCGCCGGCGCCGGCCTCGTTCTGGCGGGCAGCGCGGCTGCCGCCGAGTACACCGTCGGCAGCGTGAAGATCACCTTCGACACGACCATTTCGCTGGGCGGCTCGATGCGCGTCGCCGACCGCAACGACGGCTTCCTGCCGGAAGCCAATGGCGGCAACCGCGACCCGCGCTCGGGCACCGGCGGCACCGTCATCTCCAATGCCGCGCCCGGCGGCTTCGGCCTCCAGGCCCCGGTGAACCTCGCCGGCCAGGTGCTGCCGGCGCGCGTCACCGTCACCAACAACCTCAACAATTTCGACGGCTCGATCAACACCGACGACGGCCGGCTGAACTTCGACAGCGGCGACCTGATCGGCGGCAACGCCAAGGTCAACCACGACTTCCTGCTCGAATACGACAACTTCACCGTCTTCTCGCGCTTCTACTATTTCTACGACGCGGTGCTGGACGACGAGAATGTCGGCCGCAGCGGCCTGTCGGAGCGGGCCCGCGACTCGGTCGGCCGCTCGATCGAGCTGCTCGACCTCTATGTCTCGGGCAATTTCAATCTCGGCGAGCTGCCGCTCAACATCCGCCTCGGCAAGCAGGTGGTGAGCTGGGGCGAAGGCACCTTCATCCTCAACGGCATCAACGTCGTGAACCCCATCGACGTCGGCGCGTTCCGCCGTCCGGGCGCCGAAATCAAGGAAGGCCTGCTGCCGGTTCCGCTGGCCTATCTGTCGCTCGGCCTGCCGGCGAACCTCTCGCTGGAAGCCTTCTACCAGTTCAAGTTCGAGCCCTACTCGATCGACCCCTCGGGCTCGCCCTTCTCGGGCGCCGACATCGTGTCGCGCTTCAACGAGAACGGCCTCGGCAATCTCGGCGGCCGCTCCTACACCTCGGGCAGCCTGCTCGGCGGCACGCGCCGCAACTGCGCCGGCGACAGCGACGCCGGCGCCGGCTCGATCACCGACGGTTCGGGCGACACCTCGTCGGCCGGCACGCTCAACAATAACGGCCTCTCGGGCGCCGTGAATCTCGGCCTGCTGCCCAACCCCGGCTGCACCGCCGGCGCGCTCATCGACTTCCTGACGCCGAACACGCTCGGCCTCGCCGAGCGCGACCGCAATCTGCGCGGCGACGTCGACGTCGTGTTCCGCGGCCAGGACATCAATCCGGACAATGATGGCCAGTACGGCCTCGCGCTGCGCTGGTACTCCGAGGAGCTGGGCGCGACCGAGTTCTCGCTGTTCTACATGAACTACCACAGCCGCCTGCCGTTCCTGCAGATCACGGCCGGCGCGCCGTCGCTGGGCATCTCGACCACCAGCGTGAACGTCAACATCACGCCGGAACAGCTGGCCGGCGGTTCGGCCGCCGTCCAGGGCGCGCTGGCGGCGCGCTTCGCGCCGGCGATCGGCTGCATCAACCCGGCCTTCGGCCCCGGCGCCGCGCCGGGCGTCTTCGTCGATCCGCGCTTCGCGGCGCTGCGGACGCAGACGATCGCCGACCCCAACAACCTCATCAACGCCACCTCGATGACGGTCGCCAACGCCTTCCTCGGCGACGCCGATCCGGTCACCCCCGGCGTCCAGCCCTATTTCAGCCCGGCCGACATCGCCAATCCGCCCAAGACCTTCGGCGCGGCGATGGGCATCAACTGCGCCCTGGCGCTGGCGCAGTCGAAGCTGGTCGATTCCGACGGCACCGGCACGTTCGGGACCGCCGGCGACCTGCCGATGCTGGTCAACGGCGCGGAGACGCTGAACGTCCAGTACGACAGCCAGTTCGACGTCATCTACCCCGAAGACATCCAGCTCTTCGGCTTCTCGTTCAACACGACGATCGGCGGTTGGGGCGTCCAGGCCGAGCTTGCCTATCGTCCGGAGGCGCCGTTCCAGACCGACACCGACGCCCAGACGATCGAGGCCGCCGCGGCGTCCTGCTCGTTCCCGGTGGCGGTCGCCGATCTCGGCTTCTCGACCTTCGAGCCCCGCAACGTCAACGGCCTGGCGAACTGCAACCCGGCTGCGATCAACCATCTCGACGGCGTCGGCCGCTATCGCACCGCCGCGGTCATCGAGAACGAGATGTACACGTTCCAGCTCGGCACGACGGCGACGTTCACGACGTCCGACCCGATCGTCGAGTTCCTGGGCGCCGATCTGGGCATCTTCGTCACCGAAATCGGCGCGGTCTACGTGCCGGGCGTCGAGGACACCTACCTGACCAACGACGACGGCACGGCGACGGGCATTCCGCTCAGCACCGTGCAGTTCCAGGGCCTGGGCTGTCAGGGCTCCGACCTGCCGCTCGGCGGCCTGCTCGGCCTCGACTTCAAGCCGTCCTACCAGTGCCGCCCGACCGACTTCTCGTTCGGCTACGTGCTGCTGTTCCGCGTCGACTACAACAACGCGTTCGGCTCCGGCTGGCTGGTCAGCCCGCAGCTGGCGTTCAGCCACGACGTCATGGGCGCGACGCCCGCGCCGTACGGCAACTACATCGAGGACCGCATGTCGCTGAACCTTTCGGTCAACGCCACGCTAGACAACAAGTGGCGTCTGGGCGCGAGCTATACTAACTTCTTCGGCGGCGGCATCCTGAACAAGTCTTCGGACCAGGACTTCGCGTCGGTCACGTTCTCGTATTCGTTCTAAGCAAGCGGGGGACAACATCCGCACTCGTGTTGCATGTCTCTCAGGAGGAAATCGTATGGGTAAAATGACCGCACTGCTCGCGTCGGCCTGCGCACTGGCGCTGGCCGGCACCGCCCTGGCCAAGGTGCCGGCGGATGTGGCGGCGCGCCTCGGCAACGATCTGACGCCCTATGGCG
>JAEUMK010000030.1 GCA_016792565.1 Alphaproteobacteria bacterium | reverse complement strand
CTTTCCCGACAATATCAGCGCCGACGCGGCAGGGCGGTTCTGGATCGCCCTGGTGCAGCCGCGCGACGACCAGGCCGACGCGATGGCCGGGCGGCCGCTGCTGCGGCGGATGCTGTTCAACCTGTTCGCCCTGATCGGCTTCCCCGAACAGGGCAGCCCCTATGGCTGGGCGATCGGCGTCGATGCGGAGGGCAAGGTCTTCGCCAACCTGCAGGATCCGTCCGGCCGGGTGACCAGCGTCACCAGCGTCAATCTGTTCGGCGACACGCTGGTGCTGGGCAGCCTGACGATGGATGCGATCGCGACGATCCCCGCGCCCTAGAGCCCTCTCCGTTCCGATGAAATCGGAACGGGGCTCCAGGCTTTTGATCGAGCATCATCTTTTCGAAGAACCGGCATCCACTTCTTCGGATGATGCCCTAGCCCTCGGCCGGGCGGAAGTCGAGCGCCACGCCGTTCATGCAGAAGCGCAGGCCCGTGGGCGCCGGGCCGTCCGGGAAGACATGCCCAAGATGGGCGTCGCACTTCGCGCATGTCGCCTCGATGCGCCGCATGCCGTGGCTCGTGTCCTCCTTCAGCGTCACCGCGGCGCGGTCGACGACGTCGAAGAAGGACGGCCAGCCCGATCCGGACTCGTACTTCGTCGCCGCATCGAACAGCTCGTTGCCGCAGGCGACGCAGACGAAGAGGCCAGGACGCTTCTCGTGCAGCCAGGGTCCAGTGAAGGCGCGCTCGGTGCCGCCGCAGCGGGTGACCGCGTAGGCCTCGGGCGAGAGCTCGGCCTTCCACTCCTCGTCGGTCTTGGCGACCCTGTCGTCGGGCATCGGTCTCTCCATCGCATCGGCGACCAGTATAGGCAAACGTTCCCGCGGTTTCGAGGCCTGACGCCTTGACAAATATTCCAACGAATGCAAAAGAACATTCGACAGAATGGAAGTGGAGGCGGTCATGGCGCTGACGCGCAGAGGCTTCGTGCGGATCCTGGGCGGCGGCGCGGTGTTCGCGGCCGCGACGGGCGTGGGCCTGAGCCAGTGCGACCGGATGCCGGCGTCGGCGATCGAGGGCTGGGCCGGGCCGCCGGCCGGGGAAAGCGATCCGCGGCGGCGGGCCCTCGCCTTCGCGCTGCTGGCGCCCAATCCGCACAACCGGCAGTCCTGGCTCGCCGATCTCGGGAGCCCGGGCGAGATCGCGCTCTACGTCGACACGACCCGCATGCTGCCGATGACCGACCCGCCGGGCCGCCAGGTGATGATCGGCTGCGGCTGCTTCCTGGAGACCCTCATCCTCGCCGCCGCCGCAGAAGGCTGGCGCGCCGAGCCGACACTTCTGCCCGATGGCTTCGACGAGGCCGATCCGGGCGCACGGCCCTTCGCGCGGCTGCGCTTCGCCGCCGCGGCGGCCGCCGACCCGGACGGACTGGCGGCGCAGATCCGCGAGCGGCGTTCGGCCAAGATTCCCTACGAGGCCGGCCGGGCGCTGGAGCGCGGCCATGCGGCGGCGCTTGAAGCTGTCCATCGCGACGGCGACATCGCCCTGACGATCACCAGCGCGCCGGAGACGGTCGCCAGGCTGCGCGAGATCGCGATGCAGGCCTTCCGGATCGAGGTCGATACCGACCGGACCTTCCGCGAATCCGTGGAGCTGATGCGCATCGGCGCCGACGAGATCGCCGCCCACCGCGACGGGCTGCACATGCACGGGCCGTTCTTCTGGTGGCTGAAGCGGTTCGGCCTGCTGAGCGTCGAGGAGCAGATGCGCCCCGGCTCGACGGCGCGCGACACGGCGCGCTCGTTCCTGGACGCCGACGCCGCCTCGACGTCGACCTTCGCCTGGCTGTCGACGGCGGCCAATACCAGGCAGATGCAGCTGCGGGCGGGGAGGGCCTATGTGCGGCTGAACCTGGCGGCGGCGAAGGCGGGGGCGGCGATGGCACCGTGGAGCCAGGTGCTGCAGGAGTATGCCGAGATGGCGGACCTGCAGCGGAGGTTCCTGGGCGTGGTGGGCGTGGCGCCCGGCGCGACGGTGCAGATGCTCTTCCGGCTCGGCTATGCCGCACCGCCGCCGCCTACCCCGCGGCGGCCGCTTGACGCCATCGTCCGGGCCTGAGAAGGCGGGACATGGATCCCGCACCGCCCCCGCTGGTCTTCCGGACGCTGACCTGGATCGGCATCATCGAGCAGCTGCAGCGCACCCGCGCGGAGCGGATGCTGAAGCCGCTGGGCCTCAGCTTCCCCGAGTTCTCGATGCTGGTCCATTTCAGCCACGGCCGGCCGCCGGAGAAGACGGTCACCGGGATCGCCGCCGACATGCAGCAATTGCAGCCGGCGGTGACGAAGACGGTCGCCAAGCTGGTCGCCAAGGGCCTGCTGAAGGCGGCGCCGAGCGCGACCGACGGCCGCTCGAAGCTGCTGACCATGACGGCGAAGGGGCGGGCGGGCCTGGCGCGCGCGCTGGCGGCGATGGGGCCGGCGACGATGGCGGCCTTCGCGGACTGGAGCGCCCGCGAGCTGGAGCAGCTGTTCGCCGGGCTGGACCGGCTGAAGGTCTATTTCGACACGCACCGGTGAAGCGCGCGGCGGCGCCCGGGATCAGGCGGCGGCGGGGCGGCGGTCCAGCGTCAGGGCGGCCCCGCGGGCTTGCGCGGTCTTCGACGGCGGGGCGAGCGGCATTTCAAGCGTGATCGCGGTGCCCGCGCCCGGGGCGCTGGAGACGGCGATGTCGCCGTTCATCGCCCGGGCGAGGCCGAAGCAGATGGCGAGGCCAAGACCCGAGCCCTGATGGTGGCGGGTGAAGCTGGAATCGCTCTGGTTGAAGGGCCGCCCGAGCCGGGCGAGGACGTCGGCCGGCATGCCGCAGCCGCGGTCGGCGACCGTGAGCGCGCAGCGGCCGGGGCCAGCCCGGCGCCAAGCGATTTCGATGCGGCCGCCCTCGGGCGAGAACTTGATGGCGTTGCCGAGGAGATTGATGAGGATCTGCCGGAGCGCCTGATGGCCGCCCAGGACGTCGAGCGGTTCGGCCGGCGGGGCGACGGCGATCTCGATGCCGCGGGCCTGCGCGTCGGCGCTGACCATGCGCTCGGACTCGCGGACGATCTCGTCGAGCGCCACCGCCTCGATCTCGATCTGATGCTGGCCGGCGTCGAGCTTGGACATCAGCAGCAGGTCGTTGACGACCCCGAGCAGATGGCGGCCGCTGACATGGATGTCGCGGGCGTATTCGGCGTAGTTCCCGTGGCCCAGCGGCCCGAACGACTGGGAGGAGAGAATTTCGGAAAAGCCGATGATCGAGTTGAGCGGCGTGCGCAGTTCGTGGCTCATGTTCGCCAGGAAGAGGTTCTTGGCCTGGCTGGTCTGTTCGGCGGCGTGGGCGCGCGCCTCGCTGGCCTGGATGCGGCCGAAGACTCCGATCCAGACGGTGCCGATACCGAGCATGGCGGCGACCGCGCCGGCGATCAGCGTGAAGACGGAGGGGGTGATCGAGGCAAGGAAGTCGCCGCCGACGTCGCGCGAGACCCAGTGCAGCGTGTAGCCGGTCGGGCGGCCGAGCGGATCGATCAGCGCCACGCCGGGCATGCCCGCCTTGTCGACATGCGGTTCGCCGAGGCCGAAGTCGGTTTCCATCCCTTGCATCAGCGCACCGTCGATGGGGCGGAGCATGAACAGCACGGCGTTCGGCTTCTCGCCGGCGGCGATGCGCTCCTCGGCCGAGACGGCGACCGCCGCGGCGGCGACGAAGTGCGGCACGCCCTTGAATTCCACGACGCCGGCGATGGCGGTGGGCGTACCGGGTATCTGGGTTTCGAAGGCGCGGTCCGCGACCTCGTTCAGGCGCCGGTGGTCGTCCTCGGTCTCGGCCGCCTCGCCGGCGGCGTCGGCGTGATAGTGGTAGATCACCTCGCCGTCGCGGCCGATGGCGATCGTGTGGTCGGCCTGGAACGCGTCGACGACATAGGGGCCGAGATTGTCGTTCGCCCAGGTCTCGTCGGTGGGATCCTCGAAGAAGTCGTACATCTCGTCCCAGAACGAGTAGTCGCCGACGACGTTCTGCAGATCGCCCTGGAATTTGCGGACGATGGAGCGGGCGAGGCGTTCCTCGCCGGCGCGCTGGGTCTCGTTCAGGCGGCCGGCGGATTCCGACAGCAGGGCGTAGAGCACGTAGCCGCCCAGCACGAAAAGCAGCGTCGTCGGCACGCCGAGCAGCAGGATCAGCGAGAGAGTCGACCGCGACGGCCGGGAGGCGAAGCCTGGCATCCAAATTCCCCGTGGGCCGCAGTCGGGCCCGCAAGGCGTGAATTGCCCGCTTACGGCGCGCCGGGTTTCCGTCATGGTCGCCTAACGTTCCGTTAGTCCCCCCCCCCCCGGCCTCAGGCCAGCAGCAGCGTGCCGCCGCGGTCCTCAAGCCGGGCGCCGAGGGCGGCCGAGGCCTCGATCATGGCGCGGCGGCGCCTGGCGCTTTCGCGCCCGGTCATCACGCGCACCGGCGACGGGTGCAGGCGCACCGGGGTGAGCGCGAGATCGAGCCGCCCGTCCGGCCAGCGCGAGACCGCGAAGACGAAGGACCAGTCGTCGGGCAGGAAGGGGAACTTCCAGTAATCGTCGATGAAATTGCCGGTGTCGTAGAGGATGAGGCCGCGGCCGCAGCGCTCCACCCCCTGGGTGAGGTGGGCGGAGTGGCCGTGCACGACGTCGAGCCCCAGGCCGATCGCCGCGCGGGCGAAGCTGCGGTAACGCTCCGGCGGGGAGAGCCGCATGTTCGGCCCCCAGTGCAGCGAGAGCACGAGGAAGGTGGCCCCCGCCGCGCGCAGGCCGGCGATGGCGGGGGCGAGGCGGGCGGCGTCCTCCGCGCCGTCGATGGCGATGACATGGGTGCCGGGGGTCGCCGGGCCGGCGGCGAATTCGGGCATCGTGTCGGTCGCCACGATCACGCCGACGCGGTCGGCCCCGGCGGCGAAAAGGGCGGGGGCGGCGGCGGCGCTCGCATCCGGCCCGGCCCCGGCATGGGCGATGCCGGCGCGGTCGAGCGCGGCGAGCGTGTCGGCGAGGCCCTCGGCGCCGTAGTCCAGCATGTGGTTGTTGGCGAGCGCCAGGCAGCGCACGCCGCCGGCGGCGAGGATGCCGACCGCCTCGGGCACGGCGCGGAAGTGGAAGGCCTTCCAGAAGGCGCGGCGCGTGCGCGCGGTGATGGGGCTTTCCAGATTGGCGATGACGCCGTCGGCGGCGCGCAGCAAGGGCAGCGTGTCGCCCCAGAACCATTCCGGCCCGCGCCGCGGCAGCACCCGCGAGACGCCGCGGCCGAGCATCAGATCGCCGAGAAAGACGAGCGACAGCGGGGGCCGGGAGGACGGGGCGGGGGTCGTCATCGGCGGCGGCAAGGCCGCAGAATGAAAATTGCGCGCCCGCGACACAAAGCATCTTCGTTCCGCGCCCGCCCCCAGGGGGAGGGGGGGTGTGCAGGGCGGGGGGCGATGTGCCCGCGAGGGGAAGCGACGGTCATGCGCCGCTTATAGGATAATATTCCAGAGTGTCAAGGCCGGCGCTGGCGCGGGGGGCGTTCGCGTGCCGCCCGGCCCCGGCCTGGGCGATGCCGGCGCGGGGCAGGCGGGTGGTGGCGGGTCGCTCCCATCGGGGATAACCTGGCCGTCCCATGAGCGATGCGGTCGGCCCCGGCGATCTGGTTCTCTGCGTGAACGCGGCGCCGAACCATGTGACGGGCGAGGCGGTGCCGCTGGTCGCCGGCGAGACCTACCGCGTCTATGGGGTCTACGACTTCGCGTGCCCGTGCGGCCGGGGCGACGCCCTGCTGGACATCAATATCGACTTCGCCTGGTGCCAGACGCGGTTCCGGCTGCTACCCAAGCCGAAGGCGGAGCAGCGGCCGCGGCGGGTTGAGGTGCCGAAGGAGAGGGAGAGGGTTTAGGGGAATGTATGACCTAGCCGCCAACGAGATTTGGCGTCGGCACGTTCTGCAGGGTCACAAGGCGTGCTAGGTTGTCGAAAGTGAGGAAACTGTGAGATAGATCAGCCACCTACAAGCATGTGGACAGATAACGCGGTGTCTTTGCGAGTAAAAATCCGAGATGAAATTCCCGCAATTTTGCCATTTGCTTCCGATATTCAGCGGCTGGCAGATGCGCACAAGGAAGAGTTGGGGTTCATCCCTGCTTCCAGTTTTGAAGAAGCCATCAAACGGGGCCGCATTATCGCGGCCATTTATGAAGTCGGTGGCAGGCTAACCTTGGCAGGCTACTTGATGCATGGAGGGGTATTCCCGTCTTCAAAGATCGTCCAGATCGCTGTGCAGCCCTCTCTCCGAAGGGAGGGGGTAGCAGCATCTCT
>JAEUMK010000107.1 GCA_016792565.1 Alphaproteobacteria bacterium | reverse complement strand
CGCGCACCGGCTCGTCCTGCCCGTCGCGCAGACGGTAGTGACGCGTGTAGTAGAGGATGCCGGCCGGCTCCGGAGTCTGGTCGACCTTGAGACCGTCCGCGGCAAGCCATTCGGGGAACTGCGTATCGCGGCCGGTCGCATCGACCACCGCATCGCCGCTGAAGATCCTCTCCGCGCCGTCGACCGTCGCCCGCAGGCCAGTGACGGCGACACTGTCGCCGCGCCGTTCGACGACGGGACCGCGGATGCCGACATTCGGCACGAAGCTGACGCCGGGCAGGGTCTGCGCATAGCGGCGCATGATCAGCTCCAGCGTCGTGCGGCGGCTGAAGAGGAACGACATGTTCTCGTCGCCCGGCGCATAGACATAGGATTTTTGCAGGCCGGGCGGCAGCGCGTCGGCAAACGAGAATTCCCGCGCCCCCGCAGCCAGAAGGGATGTCCAGAGCTTGGGATGATTGTCCCGGATCAGTTTCACCAGGCGGCCCAGGAACACGTGGCTGTGGCGGAGCTGGGTGACCCCCTTGCGTTCCCAGTCGTAGAAGGCGGTGTCGGGATCGATCTCCGGCGGGGGCGGGTCGCGGTCGAGCACGATCACCTGGCGGCCTGGCTTGGCCAGCGCCATGGCAGCGTTGAGGCCGGCGATTCCCGCGCCGGCGACCAGAAGCGTTTCCATCATGTTTCAAACCATTGAATAGCGATCCAATATGCTAGTCCGGCATATCGGGGGCGTAAAGTGCTCAGGTCGCCGAGGCGGACCGCCAACCGGCCCAGATCAGCAGCGCCCAGCCCGTCATGAAGGCGAGGCCGCCAAGCGGCGTCACCGCCCCCAGCACGCGCGTGCCGGTCAGGGCGAGCAGGTAGAGCGAACCGGAGAAGAGCGCGATGCCGGCCGCGAAGGCGAACCCCGCCCAGAGCGCCTGGCGCGCCACCGCGTCGTCGCGCGCGAGCGCGGCGAGGCCGAGCAGCGCCGCCGCGTGAATCAGGTGATAGAGCGCCCCGGTCTGCCAGATCGCCAGCATTTCGGGCGAGAGGCTCCCCTTCAGGGCATGGGCGCCGAAGGCGCCGGCGGCGACGCCCGTCAGCCCGGCGATCCCGGCGGCGATCAGCAAGAAGCCCATGGTCCACCCTGGATTTGACGGCTGCAGCGCCGCAGCCTAGCAAATTCTCAAAGCATGGCGCACCCGGATTGGGAAGCGCCGCAGGGAAGGGTCTTGCCGATGAAGCTCTATGACGCCGCCATGCCCGCGCCCAATCCGCGCCGGGTACGCATTTTCCTCGCCGAGAAGGGCCTGTCCGTGCCGCTGGTGCCGGTATCGCTTGCGGCCGGCGAGCATAAGCAGGACGAGCATCGCGCCCGCAACTCGCTCGGCCAGGTGCCGGTGCTGGAACTGGATGACGGCACGGCGATCAGCGAGACGATCTCGATCTGCCGCTATCTGGAGGCGCTCCAGCCGCAGCCGCCGCTCTTCGGCACGACCCCGAAGGAGATCGGCCTCATCGACATGTGGATCCGCCGGGTCGAGCAGCAGATCGGTGCTCATGTCGGTCATGTCTGGATCAACGCCCACCCCTATACCGAACGCTACGCCAAGACCCATGGCATCCAGCGTTACGCCGATTTCGGCGACTACAGCCGCGGCCGTGCGCTCGGCGGCATGACCTGGCTCGACCGCGAGATCGCCGGGCGCGACTACATCGCGGGCGACTCGTACTCCATGGCCGACATCGCGGCGCTCAGCATCGTCGATTTCGCGGCCTTCATCGGGATTGAGATGCCGGAGGACTGCGCCGGCCTCAGGGCATGGCATGCCCGCGTATCCGCGCGCCCCAGCGCGCAAGCGTGACGCCAGCGTCACGTTGCGTCGGCGCGCCTGACGGTCCACTTTCTCCACCAACGACACAAGAAACCCGAGGAACGTCCCGATGCTCACCAAGGCCGACGACTATCCGATCCACCAATTGCCGGTTCCGATCGCCTATGCAGGCACGGACCGGAACTTCTACGACCGCTATTTCTTCAACGGGTACTCGAGAGACGGCGAGATCTTCTTCGCCGCCGCGATGGGCATCTATCCGCACCTCAACATCATCGACGCCTCGTTCTGCGTTGTCCGGAACGGCAAGCAGTACAACGTCCATGCCTCGCGCGTTCTCGGGATGGAGCGCATGGACACGGTCGTCGGCCCCATCTCGGTCGAGGTGCTGGAGCCGCTGGCGAAGCTGCGCGTGCGCTGCGCCGACAACGCGTATGGCGTGAAGGGGGAGTTCACGTTCACCCGGCGCGCGCCTGCGGTGGAAGAGCCGCGCTTCATCTACCAGACAGGCCCGCGCACGGTCATGGACTACACCCGGCTGACGCAGAACGGGACCTATGACGGCTGGCTCGAGGTCGAGGGCGAGCGCATCGAACTGCGCGGCAGCGAGATCTGGGGTACCCGCGATCGTTCCTGGGGCGTGCGCCCGGTCGGCCAGCGCGACAGCCAGCCGGTCGCGCCGCAGCAGATGCCGCAGTTCTACTGGCTCTGGGCGCCGTGCAATTTCGAGGACCGGTTTTCGCTCTACCACATCAACGCGGAAGCGACCGGCGCACCGTGGAACGAAGCTGCGGTGATGGGCCTCGCCGGCGATCACGAGCCCGTCCACATGAAGACCGCGTCCTCGACGGTCAACTACAAGTCCGGCAGCCGCCACGCGAAGACCGCCGAGGTCAAGTTCTCCGACGGCACGAAGAACTGGACGGCGACCTTCGAGCCGAAATGGCAATTCTACATGGCCGGGCTTGGCTACATGAACCCCGAATGGGGACACGGCCACTTCAAGGGCGCCAACGAGGTCGGCTTCGAGCTCTTCGATCTCGCGCAGACCGACGAGAACCAGTTCGACCGCAATCACATCCAGGCCTTCAGCGTCGTGACGCTGGAGAGCGATGACGGCGAACGGCATGTCGGCTCCGGCGTGCTGGAGCAGCTCATCTTCGGCCCGCATGCGCCGTCCGGCTTCAAGGACCTGATGGACCTCGCACCGTGAGCATCAGCGATCCGGGCCTCGCCGATCGAATCGCCGCCTATCTCAAGGCGAAGCAGGGCCGCGAGGCGACCGTCGTCGGCCTTACGCGCATCCACGGCGGGGCCTCGCGCGAGACCTATCGGGTGCGCCTGGAGGAGGACGGCGCCGCGCGCGGCTTCATTTTGCGGCGCGACCCGACATCGGCGCTGATCGAGACCGAGCGAACGGTCGAGTTCGCGGCCTACCGCGCCTTTCACGGCTCGCCCGTCCCGGTGCCGGAGGCCCTCGCGCTGGAGCAGGACGAAAGCTGGCTGGAACGCCCCTTCTTCATGATGGAGGAGATCGAGAACGCGGTCGCCGCCAGCGTGCTGCAGGGTGCGCCCTATGGCGAACACGCGGCCAAGATCGGCGCCCAGTTCTTCGGCGCGCTCGGCGAGATCGCCAAGGCCGATCCCGCCACCCTCGGCCTTGACTGGGACGCGCCGGCCCCGGATGCCTGTTGGTCCGCCGAACTCGCCCGTTGGGAAAAGGTCATCGACGAGGACGAGCGCGAGCCGCAGCCGATCGCCCGCGCGGCGATCCGCTGGCTGCGGCGCAACCCGCCTCCGCCGGCGCAGAAGGTCGGCGTGGTGCACGGCGACTATCGCACCGGCAATTTCCTCTTCACCCCCGGCGGCGACATCGCGGCGATCCTCGACTGGGAAATGGCCCATCTCGGCGATCCGCTGGAAGATCTCGGCTGGGCTCTCGATCCGCTGTGGGCCCATCACAATCCGGCGCGGCCGGGCGGCATGTGCACGCACGAGGAAGCGATCGCCCATTGGGAGCGCGCCAGCGGCCTCACGGCCGATCCGCAGGCCCTGCGCTGGTGGGCGATGTTCGCCAGCCTGAAGGGGCTTGGCATCTGGATCTCCGCCGCCGCCGAGGTGCAGGACGGCAAGAACACCGATCCGGTCAACGCCTTCTCGGGCTGGTACTGCCTCTCCTACCACAACCAGATCATCGCCGACCGGCTGGCGGAGTACGCAGCATGATCCCCGAAGCGGACGCCCTTCTGAACGTTGCGGCCGGCAAGCTCCTGCTCGAGATCGCGCCGAACATCGCGCCCGGCTACGGCCAAGGCTCGGCCTCGACCGTCGCCATGGTGATGATTCTCGCGGCCCAGGAATACGGCCGCGCCGCCGAGGTGCGCGCGTGGGAGAACGCGCGCCTGCGCGAGCTGCTGAGCCGCGGCGGCGTGACGATCGACGTTGCGCCTGGCGGTCTCGCCATCGCGGCGTTGAATGCCGAGAACGCCGCGCTGACGAAGCTGCTGATCGGCCTGCACGAACGGGCCGAAGGGCCTGATGGCGACGCGGCGCTGGCGCGCGAGATCCTGGCCTTCCTGAAGGAGTCGGCGGCCCGCCGCCGGCTCTATCTTCCGGCACTGTGAAGCGGCGGTTCCGGCGCGCCCGATGCGATTTCCAGCGGCACGCTTCGCGCTCGCCCAGAGCGCTCTCAACCTGCTGGGCGGGGTCTACCTGCCGTTCTTCCCGCTCTGGCTCCAGCACAACGACATCTCGCCGCAGCAGACCTCGTTGATTCTGGGCGTCGGCATGATCACCCGCGTCTTCGTGGCGCCGGTGGCCGGACTGGTCGCCGACGCCCTCAACGACCGCCGGCTCGTCGCCATCACGATCGCGGCGCTCAGCTTCGTGCTGTTCGGCGCGCTGGCGCTGTTCGGCGAGGGCAACGGCTTCTGGCCGATCTTCGTCCTGACCGTGACGGCGGCGACCTTCCACTCCTCGCTCGGCCCGATCATCGAGACCCAGACGGCGCGCGGCGCCGACGACTACGGGTTTCACTATTCGCGGGTCCGCGCCATCGGCAGCTTCAGCTTTGTCGTCGCCAACTACATGGCGGGGATCGCGGTCGGCGCGGTGGGCGTCCAGTGGATCGCCGCGATGGTGGCGGCCCTGGTCGGCGTCCAGATCCTCTGCTTCCTGCCCTTGCCGCAGTTGCGGCGCGAGACCGCCCATGTCGCCGGGATCGGCCTCGCTCTGCGGCGCACGTTGACCGAAGCGGGGCAGCTCGTGCGTCACCGCACCTTTCTCGTCTTCATCGCCGCCACCGGCGCGGCGCAGGCGGCGCACGGCGTCTACTACGCGATGGGTTCGCTCAACTTCGAGCGGCTCGGCTATTCGACCGGCTATATCGGCTTTCTCTGGGGGCTCGGGGTCTTTGCCGAGGTGCTGCTGTTCCTTGTCGCGCCGTGGCTCACCCGCGGCGTGCGGGGGACCACGCTGATCGCGCTCGGCGTCGCGGCGGGCGCCGTGCGATGGACCGCGATGGCGTTCGACGTCGATCCCATCACGGCGGCGGCGCTGCAGGTCCTCCATGCCGGCTCGTTCGGCCTCGTCCATCTGGGGACGATGCAGTTCCTGACCCGCGCCGTTCCGCTCGGCCTCGCCGCCACGGCGCAGTCGCTGTTCGCGGTCGCCGCCTTCGGCCTGGCGACCGGAGTGGTGACCTTCGCTGCCGGACCGCTGTTCGACGCCGTGGCGGGCTATGCCTATCTCCTGTCGGCCGCGCTCTCGGCCGCCGGCCTCGTCCTGACATTGGCGCTTGCGAAGATCTGGAACGGCGACATTCTGTTCCCACCGACATCAACACACGGGAGTTCGTCATGAAGTGCATTGTGCTGGAGGGGGCCGCCGGCCTCGACAATCTCAAGCTGATCGAGCGCGACATACCAAGGCCCGGCCCCGGACAGATACTCATCCGCATGAAGGCCGCGTCGCTCAACTACCGCGACCTCATCAACGTCACGATGGGTATCTACAAATTGCCGTTCATCCCGCTGTCGGACGGCTGCGGCGTGGTCGAGGAGATCGGCGAGGGCGTCACGCGCGTGAAGGCGGGCGACCGCGTCGCGCCGTCCTTCTTCCAGACCTGGCTGAGCGGCCGGCCGGAGGCCCATCTGCTCGGCTCCTCGCTCGGCGGTCCGATCGACGGCTGCCTGACCGAGTATATGTGCCTCTCCCAGGACGGCGTCTCGAAGGTGCCGGACTTCCTCACCGACGAACAGGTGGCGACGCTGCCCTGCGCCGGCCTCACCGCCTGGCGCGGCCTGATGGAAGCCGGCCTCAAGGCGGGCGAGACGGTGGTGGTGCAGGGCACCGGCGGCGTCTCGATCTTCGCGCTCCAGTTCGCCAAGGCGGCCGGCGCGACGGTCATCGCCACCTCCTCGTCCGACGAGAAGCTCGCCCGCGCCAAGGCGCTGGGGGCCGATCACCTCATCAACTACAAGGCGACGCCCGAATGGGCGAAGGAAGTGCGCAAGATCACCGGCGGGCTCGGCGCCGACCACATCGTCGAGGTCGGCGGCGCGGGCACCTTCGTGCAGTCGCTCCAGGCGACCCGCATCGACGGCCACATCTCGGTCATCGGCGTCGTCGGCGGCTTCACGCAGGACATCCCCATCGCCGCGATCTTCGGCGGCAACCTGCACATCAAGGGCATCAGCGTCGGCAGCCGCGCGATGTTCGAGGACATGTGCCGGGCTATCGCCGTCAACCGGATCGAACCTGTGGTCGATCGCACGCTTCCCTTCGCCGAGGCCCGAGCGGGCTTCGAACTCATGAAGGGCCAGGGCCATTTCGGCAAGATCGCGCTGAAGATCGCCTAGCCGCCCATCCGGCGATAGCGGTAGGGCGGGGGCGGCGCATATGCCTCCGCCTCCGCGATCGCCCGCATCGCCTCGTGGCGGGGCGACAGGGTGCAGGCCGGATCGGTCGCCTCCGCCGCGCCGGCCAGCGCCCTCGCCTGACAGCGGCAGCCGCCCCAGTCGATCTCGGCATTGGCGCAGCCGCGACAGGGTTCGCGCATCCAGTGCGTGCCGCGGAAGCGGTTGAAGGCCTCGCTGCCGCTCCAGATGGCGGCGAGCGACGCATCGCGCACGTTGAGGAAGCTCATCCCCGGCAGGCCGGCGGCGGCGTGGCAGGGCATCGCCGCGCCATCGGGCGCGACCACGATCACCTCGCGGCCCCAGCCGCCCATGCAGGCCTTGGGCGCGTCGGCGTAATAGTCGGGGATCACGAAATCGAGCACCAGGCGGCCCTTCAGCCGTTCGCGCGCCGCGGCGACCAGCGCGATCGTCTCGTCGAGCTGCGCCCGCGTCGGCAGCAGCGCGGCGCGGTTGGCGAGCGCCCAGCCGTAATACTGGATGTGGGCCATCTCGATCCGCCCGCAATCCATCTCCAGCGCCAGTTCGATGAAGCGCGCCGCGTTGTGGACGTTGGCACGGTGCAGCGGCGCGTTGAGCGTCAGCGCGAGGCCGAGCGAGCGCGTCCACGCCGCCACCGCGCGCTTGCGCTCGTAGCCCGCATAGCCGCCGATCCGGTCCGAACTCTCCGCCTCCACGTCCTGGAGCGACAGCTGCACATGGTCGAGGCCGGCCGCCGCCAGCCGCTTCAGCCGCTCCTCGGTCAGCCCGATGCCCGAGGTGATGAGGTTGGTGTAGAGCCCGGCTTCGCGCGCCGCCGCGACCAGCGCCTCCAGGTCGCGCCGCGAGGCGGGCTCGCCGCCCGAGAGGTGGAGTTGCAGCACGCCGAGATCGGCCGCCTCGCAGAACACCCGCGCCCAGGTCGCGGTGTCCAGCTCGCGCTCCGCCCGCACCAGCTCCAGCGGGTTGGAGCAATAGGGGCAGGCGAGCGGACAGCGATGGGTCAGTTCCGCGAGGAGTCCGGTCGGCGGTGGGGGCGTCATGGCCGCACATAGCCCCGTGCAGCGAGATCGGCGATGAGCGCCGCGGCGTCGGCCTCTATCTCGGCGGGGTCGGCGTCGTAGTCGGCGGCGAGCCGCGCGGCGATCTCGGAAAGGCTCCGCCGTCCGTCCACCAGGGCGAGGATCGCCGCCGCCGTCTCGTCCAGCGCGACGATGCGCTCGGGCGCCAGCAGGACCTCTCGCGCCCGCACCCTGTCGTGGTGCAGGCGGACGCCGGGCGCGAGGCCGGGCGCGCTCATCCTTGCGGAACGAAGGCGCCCGGCGGCACGAGGCCGGGCGCGACATAGGCGAAATGCAGCGCGTCGAGCATCGACCACAATACGCCGCACTTGAACTTGAGCGCGTCGATCACCGCCATCTGCTCGGCCGGGGTGCGGGCGTTCTCGATGCAGTAGGCGAGCGCGAAGGCCGAGTCCTGGGGCGCTTCGGTGAGGCGCGGCTTGAAATAGGCGAGCGCCTCCTGGTCGATGAAGTCGTAGCCGGCGAGCATGCCCTCCACCCGCTCGGCGATGATGGTCGGCGAGAACATCTCGGTCAGCGACGAGGCGACCGCTTCCAGGAGGCTGCGGGTCGCCACGAAGCGGACATAGGATTGCGCCGCGAACAGCGAGGCGGGCAGGATGCCGGCCATCGAGGTGACGTAACCGCGCTCGAAGCCCAGCGCGTCGGTCAGCTTCAGCCAGCGGGCGATCCCGCCGATGCGGTTTTCGTCGCCGTCATGGTCGGCGAGGCGCGAGCGCCAGGCGCGGCGCAGCGCCGGATCGGGGCAGCGGGCGATCAGCGCCGCGTCCTTGATCGGGATGTGCGCCTGATAGACGTAGCGGTTGAGCGCCCAGGCCTGCACCTGTCCCTTGTTCAGCTTGCCGGTGTGCAGCAGGCGGTGGAACGGGTGCTTGTCGTGGTAGCGCTCGGCCCCCACGGCGCGCAGGGCCGCCTCGAAGGCGGCAGGCGACATCATCTCGGTCACAGCGAAATCTCCATCCCGTCCTCGGCGATCGCCCAGCCTTCGGCCGCCAGCGCCGCCCGTTCGGCGCTGTCATAGCGCAGGGCGGGATTGGTGTTGTTGATATGGATGAAGAATTTCCGGCCCGCGCGGACGTTGCGGAATGCCTCGACCGCACCGCCGGGGCCGGTCATCGGCATATGCCCCATGCGCCGGCCGGTCTTGGTCCCTTCGCCGGCCCGGATCATCTCGTCGTCGGTGTAGAGCGTGCCGTCGAAGAAGACCGCGTCCGCGCCCTCGCAGGCACTGGCGAGGGCCTGCGTCATGCGGGCGCAGCCGGGCGCGAAGACGGCACGCCTGCCCGCGCTTTCGAGCACGAAGCCGACGCAGTCGCCCGACTCGCCCTGCGTGGGGTCGGGCCGCGCCCGCTCCAGATAGAGCGGCGCCTTGCCGGGGAGGTCGATGGCCGTGGCCTTGAGGCCGGGCAGCGGCTCGAACGGCGCGTCCGGGGTCATCGCCGTGCGCGTCACCACCTCGGACAGCGCCTCGAAGATCGGGTTCATCGCCAGCGCGGCCAGCGTCGGACCGGTGCCGTAGACCGTGAAGGCCTGCCGTTCGCGCAGGCACAGCAATCCGGTCACCTGGTCGATTTCCGCCCCGGTCAGCAGCACCGCCTTGATCGGGGTGGAGCGGGGCGGAAGGCGCGGGTGAAGCTGGGGGTTGGCGATGATCTGCTGTCTGAGATCCGGCGCGGCGTTGAGGATCGCCCAAGCCTGGCCGTCGAGGCTGACGGCCAGCGAACACTGGCTCCGAAACGGAACGAGCGGGTCGCGCCCGAAGGCGGCCCGCCCGTTCTCATTTGGCGCATTCCACTGCGGGAGGCCTCCGCCGGCTCCGGACCCGAGTACCAGGAGCCTCATGAAGGATGCCTGCTCGCTCCGTCAGGACTTGAGGGTGCAGGAGACGTAGCAGTTGATCTCCATGGCCGCGCTGCTCTCGACCGCCTTGGGCTTCGCCCAGCTCTTCTTCTGCATGGGAGTCCACTCCTCTGTTTCCGTCCCCCGAACCATACGCCCGATCGGCGATTGTTCAAGGGAAATTCACCCCCAGAGAGAAGGCTCCGGCGGGTGCATCAGGCTGCCCTCGAACGTCATGCCGCCGGCCCGGTCGGCCTTCAGCAGCAGCGGCCCGTCGAGGTCGACATAGGCGGCGGCGCCCGCCAGCAGGGCGGCCGGCGCCATCGCCAGCGAGGTCGCGACCATGCAGCCGACCATGATCTTCAGGCCGGCCGCTTCCGCCGCGCGCATCGCCGCGAGCGCCTCGCTGAAGCCGCCGGTCTTGTCCAGCTTGACGTTCACCGCGCCGTAGCGGTCGGCGAGGACGGCGATGTCGTCCGCCACATGGAAGCTCTCGTCGGCGCAGAGCAGGATGGGGCTCGCCCAGCCCTTCAGCCTGTGGTCCTCGACCGCGGGGATCGGCTGCTCCACCAGTTCCAGGCCGAGGCGCGCGAGTTCGGGGGCGATCGCCTCCAGCTGCGCGAAGCTCCAGCCCTCGTTGGGATCGGCGATGAGCCGCGCGCCGGGGGCATTCGCCCGCACCGCGGCGACGCAGGCGACCGGGTCCTCGGCGCCGAGCTTCAGCTTCAGCAGCGGCCGGTGGCGGGCTTCGGCCGCCGCCGCGCCCATCGCCGCCGGGCTGCCGAGGCTGATCGTGTAGGCGGTGATGGCGGGAAGGGGGGCCGGGAGGCCTGCCAGCTTCCAGACCGGCATGCCTGCCGTCTTCGCCTCAAGGTCCCAGAGCGCGCAGTCGACCGCGTTGCGGGCCGCGCCGGCCGGCAGCAGCCGCGCCAGTTCGGCACGGCCGGCGCCGTCGGCGATCGCCTGCGCGACGCCCTCGATCGCCGCCTCGACGCTCGACGGCGTCTCGCCGTAGCGGGGATAGGGCACGCATTCGCCGCGTCCGGCATGGTAGCCGTTGGCGATCTCGCAGACCACGACCTCGGCGCTCGACTTGGCGCCGCGCGAGATCGCGAACGGGCGCTCCAGCGGCCAGCTTTCCCGCCGCACCGCGAGACGGCGCGGGCTCACTGGCCCTCGGCCTTGGGCAGGTTCAGCACCGGACCCTTGCGCGGCGCAAAATCGGCCGCCCGCTGCTCGGCTTCGTCGATATCGGCCTGGTCCAGCCTGGCCGACAGCTCGAAGCGCCGCCGCTCGGCTTCCGGTACGCCCTGGGCGGCCGCCAGGATGGACCATTTGAGCGCCTCGACCTCGTCCGGCAGGACCCCGCGTCCGGTCAGGCAGCGCTGCGCCATGCGGTCCTGCGCCCGCGCGTGACCGCGCTCGGCGGCCTCCATGAACCAGAACAGCGACATCTCCTCGGACTGCGCCATGCCCGCGCCGTCGCGATAGACCTTGCCGAGATTGTACTGCGCCTTGGCGAACCCCTTGATGCTGGCGCTGAGGAAGAGTTCGGCCGCCCGCCGCTCGTCCTTTTCGACGCCGACGCCTTCCTGGTACAGCTTGCCCAGCGTGTATTCCGAATTGGGATAGCCGGCATCCGAGCCGATCTTCAGATAGCGCAGGACGGCCTCGTAGTCGGGCTCGACTCCGACGCCGTTCACCTTCGGCTCTCCGGCCAGCATGGCGAGCGCCAGGTTATGGGCGCCACGCACATGAAGCTGGCGTGCCGCGCGCGCCCACCAGTCCATCGCCGACTGCATGTCGCGGTCGACCCCGAGGCCGTTGGCGTACATCACGCCCAGGTTGAACTGCGCCGAAGCGTCGCCGCCATTGGCGAGCGGCAGCCACATGGCGATCGCTTCCTCGTAGCGGCCGTTCAGGAACGCGTCATAGGCGTCGGCGGCCTCACCGGCTTCGACGGCCGCATCGTCGCCGTCGGCGGCGGCCTGGGCGGGCAGCGCCAGCGTCAGCGCGAGGATCAGGGCGGAGAGGCGTTTCATGGTGCGCAGGCGACCCTAGATATGCGGCCGATTCGTGTCGATGGTGTCGTGGGCGTGACTGCCGCAGGGTTGACGCTACCGGACGCACAGGGTCATTTGCGGATCAGATGAGCAGCCCCCCCTCACCAGGCCGGACCGCGCCGTCGGTGGCCGTCGAAATGCGCGAGGCCACGATGCGCCTGGAGCAGCGCGGCGGCGGCGCGACGCTGCTCGCCGCCGGCGACTGGGTCGTGCGCCAGTCGGTTGCGCTCGACCGCGCGCTGGCGGCGCTGAAGCTGCCCAAGGGCGCGGCGCTCTCCATCGATCTTTCGGGCGTCGGAAAGTTCGACACGGCCGGGGCGTGGCTGCTGGAGCGGACCCGCATCGCGGTCGAGGCGGTCGGCGGGACGGTGACGATCACCGGCGCCGCGCCGGAGACCATGTCCTTGATCGAAGCGGTCCAGAAGGCCGAGCCGCAGCCCCAGAAGGAAAAGCCCGAGGCAGGCGCGCTGATCGGCATGCTGGAGCGCACCGGCGCCAGCATGGAGCACATCTGGCACGGCGCCCGCGATGCGACCGGCTTCATGGGCCTGGTGATTCTCACGATGGTGAGGACGGCGTTCCGCCCGGCCCGCCTCCGCTTCACCTCGCTGGTCCATCACATGGAGAAGACCGGCCTCGATGCCGTGCCCATCGTCATGCTGATGTCGTTCCTGATCGGCGCGGTGCTGGCCTACCAGGGGTCGGAGCAGCTCGTGAAGTTCGGCGCCTCGATCTTCACCGTCGATCTCATCGGCATCTCGTTCCTGCGCGAGATCGGTATCCTGCTGACCGCCATCCTGGTCGCCGGCCGTTCGGGCAGCGCCTTCACCGCGCAGATCGGATCGATGAAGATGCGCGAGGAGATCGACGCGATGCGCGCCCTCGGCCTCGACCCGGTCGAAATGCTGATCGTGCCGCGCGTGCTGGCGCTGGTTCTGGTGCTGCCGCTGCTCGGCTTCCTCTCCAACATCGCGGGCCTCGTCGGCGGCGGCTTCGTTGCGGTCCTCGCGCTCGACATCTCGCCGGCCATGTACATCGATCGCCTGCAGACCGCGATCGGCCTGTGGACTTTCTGGACCGGCGTCATCAAGGCCCCGGTCTTCGCCTTCCTCATCGCGGCCATCGGCTGTTTCGAGGGGTTGAGGGTCAGCGGCAGCGCCGAATCGCTGGGCGAGCGCACGACGCAGTCCGTGGTGGAGGGGATCTTCGTCGTGATCATCGCCGACGCCTTCTTCTCCATCCTCTTCGTCAACCTGGGGATCTGACCCATGGCGGCGGAGGC
>JAEUMK010000096.1 GCA_016792565.1 Alphaproteobacteria bacterium | reverse complement strand
GACGAGCGGTTTGCGTACATCCATTACGCCACCAGAAAAGAAGCCCGAGAGAAAAAAGAGGCTCGCGAGCAAGCCGCATGATCGATGCGGCAAAATGGCTTGATCACGCTTTCGCCTTGGCACAACCGCCTGCCCGCGGAGCGCCAAAGCAGGTCGATCTCCGCCGGTCGGTCTCTGCTGCCTATTATGCGCTTTTTCATCGCGTTCTTGCCCTGACTGCCGACGACCTCGTCGGCGCAACGCACTCCAAGTCCAGTGCCTATGCGCTGGTCTATCGCGCATTTCAGCACAATCTCATGGAAGCGCGATGCAGCGAGTGCGCCAAGGAAACGATGCCGGCGCGAACAAGACAGGCTATCGGCCTCGCCTCGTTTTCGCCTGAGATCAAAGAAGCGGCCGCAGCATTCGTGAGCTTGCAGTCCGCTCGACATCGCGCGGACTACGACCCGCGAGGGAAGGTCACATTGTCCGACGCATCGGACAGCTGTCAGACTGCTCGTCAGGCAATGAGGGCTTTGGCCGACGCGCGGCCGGGTGAACTGAAGCTGTTCCTTCTCTATCTCCTCTTCGGTGCGCGGTGACCAGCCCGCGCTGCCGTCTCTATCTCATCACGCCGCCGGCGCTCGATCCGGCGGCGTTCGCGCCCGTGCTGGCGGAGGCGCTGGCGGGCGGCGACGTCGCCTGCGTGCAGCTGCGGCTGAAGGGCGCGTCCGACGAGGCCGTGCTGGCGGCCGGGCGGGCGCTGATGCCGATCGCCCAGGCGGCGGGGGCGGCGTTCATCGTCAACGACCGGCCGGACCTCGCCAGGGCGCTCGGCGCCGATGGCGTCCATGTCGGCCAGGACGACGCCTCCTATGCCGAGGCGCGCCGGATGCTGGGGCCGGACGCCATCGTCGGCGTCACCTGCCACGACAGCCGCCATCTGGCGATGGAAGCGGCCGACGCGGGCGCGGACTATGTCGCCTTCGGCGCGATCTATGCGACCGCCACCAAGGACGCGAAGACCAGCGCGCCGCTGGATCTGATCCAGTGGTGGGCCGAGCTGTTCGAGACGCCCTGCGTGGCGATCGGCGGCATCACGGTGGAGAACGCCGCGCCGGTGATCGCGGCGGGGGCCGATTTCCTGGCGGTGAGCGCCGGGGTGTGGAACCACGCGGACGGACCGCGGGCCGCCGTGGCCCGGTTCAACGCACTGTTTGGCGCATGAGGGCGCTCGCCGCCCTGGTGCTGGCGCTCCTGCTGGCGGCCCCGGCCGCGACGCTCGCGCAGGACGAACCCCAGGCGGCGGAGCGGGCGCGGACCCAGGCGGAGGCCGAAGCCGGCGACGCCGACGCCGCCTTCATGCTGGGGCGGATGTTCCTCGACGGGGTCGGCGGGCCGCAGGACAAGGCCGAGGCGCGGGCCTGGCTGAAGCGCGCCTCCGAGGCCGGCCATGTCCGGGCGAGCGTGCTGCTCGGCCTGATGCTGATGGCAGGCGACGGCGGGCCGGTGGACCGCACGGCCGCGCGGCCGCTGCTGCTGTTCGCCGCCTCGGCCGGCGACACCGTGGCGCTCTACCATCTCGGGCTGCTGTTCGCGGAGGGCGAGCTGCGGACCGGGGGCGGGCCGCCGCAGAACGCGCCGGTCGCCGTGTTCTGGTTCCGCGCCGCCGCCGAGGCCGGCGATGTGGACGGCATGTACAATCTGGCGCTGATGCACCTGAAAGGCATCGGCACGCCGGCCGATCCGGCCGAGGCCTATCGCTGGTATCTGAAGGCGGCCGAAGGCGGGGTGGTCGAGGCGCAATACACGGTCGCCGTGCTGCTCTCCGACGGCCAGGGGACCGCGGCGGACCCCAAGGCGGCGCTGGTCTGGTATCTCAGGGCCAAGGCCGGCGGCATCGTCGACGACGCGCTGGAGGTCGAATTGATGAAGCGCCTGAGCGAGGCCGAGATCGCCGAGGCGAAGCGGCTCGCCGGCGAGGCGCCGGCGAGCCGCCCCGAAGGCGGATAGAGATTAGGGGCTGGTCGCCGCCTCGACATACTCCAGCACCTTGGCCGTCGGGTTGGCGGCGCAGTATTCGGCGATCTTCTGGGTGTTGTCCGTGATGCCCTTGACGTCGATGATGGTGTTGCCGGTCTTGTGCGACAGGTAGCCGTCGATCCAGAACATGATGACGCCGATGCTGTCGGCGTCGGAGGCCAACATCTCGCCGCAGGTGAGCTGCGCCATGTCGCCGCCTTCGGCCAGCGCGGGGGCGGCAAGAGCGGCGGCGAGCGCAGCCGCGAGTGCATACTTCTTCATGGATTGGTCCTTCCCTCTGGCCGGGCCCGATGCCGCGGCTGGAGGGCGTATAGGGCCGTCCCGCACAACGCGCGATGAACGGGTCGCTCCTGCGCCGTTGAGCCGCAGGCCCCGGCCTGATAGGAAACCCGCCCTTCCCTGCCCCCTCGAAAGCCGCCGCATGCCCGTCCTCTCCGCCACGCTGAACGTCATGGTCGGCGCCGTCCGCAAGGCCGCCCGCCAGGTGCGGCGCGATTTCAACGAGGTCGAGCAGCTTCAGGTCAGCCGCAAGGGCGCAGCCGATTTCGTGACCCAGTCGGACGTGGCGACCGAAAAGGTGCTGCGCGAGGAACTGACCAAGGCCCGCCCTGACTTCGGCTTCGTGCTGGAGGAAGGCGGGATCGTCGCAGGCAAGGACGCAGAACACCGCTGGCACATCGACCCGATCGACGGGACGACGAACTTCATCCACGGCGTGCCGCATTTCTGCATTTCGGTGGGTCTGGAGCGGGCCGGCACGGTGATCGCCGGGGTGATCTACAATCCCGTCACCGACGAACTCTATCACGCCGAGCGCGGCAAGGGCGCGTTCCTGAACGAGCGCCGTCTGCGCGTTTCAGGCCGCCGCGACATGGCCGAGAGCCTCTTCGCCACCGGGCTCAATCTCGGCCCGACCGGCAATCCGCCGCTCTTCTACGCCCAGTACGAGGCGATCACCAAGGTTTCGGCCGGCATTCGCCGCTTCGGCTCGGCGGCGCTGGATCTCGCCTATGTCGCGGCCGGCCGCTACGAGGGCTTCTGGGAGATCGGCCTCAACTCCTGGGATACCGCAGCCGGCATCGTGCTGGTGCGCGAGGCCGGCGGCCAGGTGAGCGATCTGGGCGGCGGCGGCGACGTGCTCGGCCATGCCGGGATCGTGGCGGGCAACCAGGAGATCCACCCGCAATTGCTGCGCGCCCTCAAGGCCGTGAAAGCGTGATGGCGGTCGCGGAAACGGGCCGCTAGACTCGTCCACGCTCGCTGCCGCCACACCTTCGCCAAGATCGTGCGACGAAATCGGCGCATTCGTGCGCCCGTCCGCGCCGTCGACCATTGAGGAGCGCCCGGCATGGCCCGTGCGAAGTCGTACGCCTTCTCGACGCTTCAGCTGGCGCCGTATCTGTTCCGCATGACGCTGTTCCTGGGGCTGGCGGCGCTCGCGGTCGCCTTCATCATCCAGAGCGTCGCGCACGCCTTCCTCGCCAATCCGTTCCTCAACGGCCTGATCCTGGCGGTGCTGGCGATCGGCGTGCTCAACGCCTACCGCCTCGTCTGGCAGTTGCTGCCCGACATACGCTGGGTGGGCAATCTGCGCCGCACCGATCCCTCGCTGTCGCCGGTCACCAGCGTGCAGCCGCATCTGCTGGCACCGCTCGCCAACATGCTGGCCGACAGCCGCGGGCGGCTCAGCCTGACCGTGCCGGCGGCGCGTTCCATTCTGGACGGCGTCCAGGCGCGGCTCGACGAAAGCCGCGACATCGCCCGCTACATGACGGGCCTGCTCGTCTTTCTCGGCCTGCTCGGCACCTTCTGGGGCCTGATCCTGGTGGTCGATTCGGTGGCGAACACGATCCGCAGCCTGCCGACTGGCAGCGAAGGGGCGATCGCCTTCGACCAGTTGCGCGCCGGGCTCGAGGGACCGCTTTCGGGCATGGGCACGGCGTTCTCGTCGTCGCTCTTCGGCCTCGCCGGATCGCTGATCCTCGGCTTCCTCGACCTCCAGTCGGGGCAGGCGCAGAACCGCTTCTACAATGCGCTGGAGGAGTGGATGTCGACGGTCACGCGCCTCGGCAGCGCATCCTCGGCGGTGCTGGAGTCGGGCGATGCCTCCGCCCCGGCCTATGTCACGGCGCTGCTCGAGCAGACGGCCGAAAACCTGGAAAACCTCGAACGGACGCTGGTCCGCCTGGAGGAACGGCGCATGGCGGGCGGCGAGAGCGGCGGCGCCGAGATCGCGACGGCCCTGCGCGGCCTGGAAAGCGCGATGCGGGCGCTGGCCCAGGAACAGACGGCCGGGCGCGACGCCTTCGTCCAGGAATTGCGCCAGGAAGTGAAGCTGCTCGGCCGCACCCTCGCGGCGATGGGCGACCGGCAGAAGGCCTGAGCGCATGGCCGCCCGGACGCGATCGCGCGGACCCTTCGACTACTGGCCGGGCTTCGTCGACGTGCTGTCGACGCTGCTCCTGGTTATCACTTTCATGCTGTCGATCTTCATGCTGGGCCAATATTTCCTCGGCCAGCAGCTGAACAGCCGCGACGCTACCATTGACGCGCTGCGCGACCGCATTGCCGATCTCGCCAATCAGCTTGGCCTGGTTAAGAAATCCGAAGCCGACCTGACCGCCGAAATGAACAAGCTCCGCGCGACGCTGGCCGAAACGGAAGCCCGCGCCGCAGAGGCCGCCGCCGCCAAGGCGGCGCTGGAACAGACCGGCGCGGCGCTGACCGACGCCGAGGCGGAGCTTGCGCTCCTCAACCAGCAGGTCGAGCAGTTACGGCTGCAATTGCTGGCGCTGCAGGAAGCGCTGGGCGCCTCGGAAGCCAAGAACAGGGACGCGCAGGTCGAGATCGAGGATCTAGGCCGGCGTCTGAACGAGGCGCTCGCCGAGAAGGTGAAGGAGCTGGCCGACTATCGCAGCGAGTTCTTCGGCCGGCTGAAGGAGATCCTCGCCGACCGGCCGGACATCAAAATCTCCGGCGACCGCTTCGTCTTCCAGTCCGAGGTCCTGTTCGCGGTGAATTCGGCGGAGTTGTCCGAGCAGGCGCGCAGCGATCTCTCTGCCCTCGCGGACGCGCTGAAGGAGATCATGGGCGAGATCCCGGCGGACATCGACTGGGTGCTGCGGGTCGACGGCCATTCCGACAAGCGTCCAATCAGCACGCCGGAATTTCCCTCAAACCTGCATCTGTCGGCGGCGCGGTCGATCGCGGTGGTGCGCTTCCTCGTCGCCATGGGCGTGCCGGCCAACCGCCTCGCGGCGACCGGGTTCGGCGACCAGCGCCCGGTCGACACAGCCGAGACGGACGAGGCCTATGCCAGGAACCGGCGGATCGAGTTCAAGCTGACCGAGCCCTGAGGCGCGGACGAGGACGCTACATCGCGACGACGGAGGGGAATTGCAGATTGGCGAGGTGGGCGTAAAGCCCGCCCTGCGCGACCAGTTCGCGGTGACGGCCCATGGCGGCGGCCTTGCCCGCGTCGAGAACGATGATGCGGTCGGCGCGCTGCACGGTCGCCAGGCGGTGGGCGATGATGAGCGTCGTGCGGTCCTTCATCAGCCCTTCGAGCGCAACCTGCACCGCGCGTTCCGATTCCGCGTCGAGGGCGCTCGTCGCCTCGTCGAGCAGCAGGATAGGCGGGTTCTTCAGAATGGCGCGGGCGATGGCGATGCGCTGGCGCTGGCCGCCCGAGAGCGTCGTGCCGCGCTCGCCCAGCAGCGTCGCGTAACCGTCCGGCAGGCGGGCGATGAATTCGTGCGCCTGAGCGGCCCGGGCTGCGGCCTCGACCTCGGCGTCGGTGGCGCCGGGCTTGCCGTAGCGGATGTTGTCGGCGACCGAGCCTGAGAAGATCACCGTCTCCTGCGGCACCAGCCCGATCAGGCCGCGCACGGCGCGCGGATCGGCGGCGGCGATGTCGATGCCGTCGATCGAGATGACGCCTGCCTGCGGGTCGTAGAAGCGTAGCAGCAGCTGGAAGACCGTCGTCTTTCCCGCTCCCGACGGGCCGACCAGCGCGACGGTCTCGCCCGGCTTCACCTCCATCGAGAAGCCGTCGAGCGCCGAGACGTCGGGGCGCGAAGGATAGCGAAAGACCACATCGCGGAAGCCGATTGCGCCGGCGAGGGGCGCGGGAAGCGCGACCGGGTTCGCCGGCGTCGCGATGTCCGGCCGCGCGGAGAGGAGTTCCGACAAGCGCCCGGCCGCGCCGGCAGCCGCCTGGATGTCGCCCCACACTTCCGACACCGCGCCGACCGAGGCGGCCACGAGCACGGCGTAGAGGACGAACTGGCTGAGCTCACCCGCGCTCATGTCGCCGCTGAGCACGAGGCGCGCGCCGACCCACAGCACACCGACGATGCCGGCGAAGACGAGGAAGATCACCGAAGCGGTCATCATGGCGCGGGCGCTGATGCGGCGGCGGGCGGTGGCGAACGAGTTCTCGACCGCGCCGCCGAACGCCGCGCGATCATGATCCTCGTGAGCGAAGGACTGCACGGTCTGCACGGCGTTCAACGTTTCGCTGGCGTAGGCGGACGCGTCGGCGATGCGGTCCTGCGAGTCGCGCGAAAGGCCGCGCACGCGGCGGCCGAAGACGATGAGCGGCACAACGATAGCCGGCACCAGCAACAGCGTCAGGCCGGTCAACTGCAGTGAGGTCAGCAGCAGCATGACGGTACCGCCGATCAGCATGACGATGTTGCGCATCGCCATCGACAGCGAAGAGCCGACGACGGTCTGGACCAGCGTCGTGTCGGCGGTCAGGCGCGAGAGCACCTCGCCGGTGCGCGTCGTTTCGAAGAAGGTTGGCGACAGCGTGAGGACGTGGCTGTAGACGGCGCGGCGGATGTCGGCGACGACGCGCTCGCCGAGCCAGGTGACGTAGAAGAACCGCACGGCCGAGGCGACGGCGAGCAGCGCCGCGACGCCGATCATGGCGATGAAGTAGGAATCGATGAAGGCGGCGCTGTCGCGCGAGAAGCCGTGGTCGATCATTGAGCGCACGGCCATCGGCAGGATCAGCATCGCGGCGGCCGCCGCAACTAGCGCGACCAACGCGAACGCAATGCGTCCGCGATAGGGCTTCAGGAACGGCGCCAAAGCTCGCAGGGGTACGAGATCGCGGGACTTCGGACGCGACCCGGCCTCGCGGGCGATATCCTGTTCGGCACTGGGGGGACGGTCGGCCATGGACGGCGGCCTTGTCGTCCGGATCGCGGCAATACTCAAGTCCGCAATAACGCGGACGCCCTTCAGCGGCGCGGCGCGGGCTGGAGGGCCAGCCCGCCGACGGCGGAAAACAGGCTTTCCTCGCGGCCATGTACGCGTTCGATCCCGAGCAGGCGGAACTTGGTCGAAACCCCGCCCGGGCCTGAGAATCCGCCGGTCCGGCCGCCCGACGCCAGCACGCGGTGGCACGGCACGACGATGGGGAAGGGATTGCGGCCGAGCGCCTGGCCGACGGCGCGCGACAGAGCCTTGTCGCCGAGCCGGGCGGCGATCTCGCCATAGGTCAGCGTTTCGCCCGGCGGGATCGTCAGGGCGATCGCATAGACCCGCCGCTCGAACGCGCCGATTTCGTCGAAATCGAGCAGTGCAGCGGAGAGGTCGGCGGCCTCGCCCGCCAGCAGGGCCTGGATGCCACCGGCGACGGCGGCGATGCCGGGCGGCGGCGGCGATTCGACGGCGGCGGGCCATTTCCGCGCGAAGCGGGCGCGAATGCGAGCGGGGCCGTCTTCGGGCAAGGCGACGGCGACGATTCCCGGCCCGCTCCAAGCGATGCCGCAGCAGCCGAGAGCCGTTTCGAAAAGGGTGAAGCCGGTCGCCGCCATCGCGCCAGACTAGCATATCGGCGCGGCCGAACCGGCCGTTTCCGGACATCGTGGCCAAGGCTTGCCCGGCGGGCCGTCCTCGTGTAGACACCCGCGCTCATTTGGGCGGCAGGGCCGTTCGAACCCGCTTTCGACGCATGAGAGGACGCTTCCGATGAAGAAGGAAGGCCACCCCGACTATCACTTCATCAAGGTCGCGCTGAACGACGGCTCGACCTACTGGACCCGTTCGACCTACGGCGCGGAAGGACAGCAGCTGACGCTGGAAATCGACCCGACGACCCACTCGGTGTGGACCGGCGCGCAGAACCAGCTGCTGGACCGCGGCGGCCGCGTCGGCCGCTTCAAGAAGCGCTACGAAGGCCTGGTGAAGTAAGCAGCGCCGAGGCGCTGGCCGAAACTGAAAAGGGGGCGCGATGCGCCCCCTTTTTGCTGTCCGAGCCAGCGACGGGTCTGGGCCTATTCGCCGAACTGACCGCCGAAGGCGCTGGCGAGGCGGCCGAGCTGGCCGCGCGCGTCTTCGGGCGCAGCCACCGTGTCGGGCGAGTAGATGGTGCGGTCGAGACGATCGATGCGATCATAGAGCTGCGCGCTGCGGGCCAGCAGATCGACGAGTTGGGCCGGCAACAGGTCTTCGGCTTCGGGTTTGCGGCCGGTGCAGACTTCGCGGGCGCTGAGGCGGTACTTGTCCTTAGCGGCTTCTTCCACTGCAACGTCGCCGTCAGCCACGGAACGTTGCACGAGGAGCCACGAAGCGACCTGCATCAAACGGGTGGTCAGGCGCATGCTCTCGCCGGCATAGGCGAGCGCGGCGCGGCGCGGCAATCCGCGCGAATCCTCGCGCCCCGGGCCGTCGAGATAGCTCGCCGTCTCCTCGACCAGCGCCATGCCGCCGGTGAAGGCGCGGCGGAAGACCTCGGAGCGCACGAATCCCAGCGCGCGGGCCGGCATGGTCGCCTCGCCGAGCGAGGGATCGCTGAATTGCGTGTCGATCGCGGCGCCTGTCATGTGTCCCACCCTGATGCGCATTTTTCTGCCCGAAGGGGCCCCTTGCAAGCCGCGCACCGCAGTCCGATCCCGGCGGCGATCTCAATTCAGGACGGCGGCGCATGCAAGCCGGGATCGAGGGGTAGGCTTAACCGCGCGGGGCCGGCGGCGGCGAAAGCGGGGGCCGGCCGGAGCCGGCCCCTCAAGTCTCGCAGGAAGTCATCAGGAAGAGGACATGAAAATCGTTGCCCAGGCGGTATGCACCCGCAGCCGAGGCTAGAGCAGCCGGGTTAATGCGCGTCTAACTGCGGAACAGCGCCGCCGCCGCATCGCGCGAGCGGCGCTTCTTGTCGATCAGCTCGCGGATCGCGGCGATTTCGGCCTCCAGCGTGCCGATCCGCTCGGTCAGCGCCTCGATCGACATCACGTCGAGATCGTGGCGGACGGGTTTGGGCGGCGGGGCGAGGTCGTCGGTGTCGAGCGCCATGGCGGTCAGTCCCTGTCGGCCCTTGCGGGGCGGGCCGGAATGGCCGAACTGTCGGGCCGCAGCCCTTCCTTCGCAAGACGGTTTTCGATGAACGACCTGCCCGCCACGATGCGCGCCGTGCGCCCCCTCAGCCCCGGCCAGGACGGCCGGCCGGACCTGATCGAGACCGCCCTGCCCGTGCCCGGCCCCGGCGAGGTGCTGATCGCCGTGAAGGCGACGGCGCTGAACCGGGCCGACCTGATGCAGGTCAAGGGGCTCTACCCGCCGCCCCAGGGGGCGAGCGACATCCTGGGGCTGGAATGCGCCGGGGTGGTGGCCGCCCTGGGGCCGGGCGTGACGCGCTGGCGGCTCGGCGACGAGGTCTGCGCGCTGGTGGCGGGCGGCGGCTATGCCGAATACTGCGCGGCGCCGGAAGGCTCGTGCCTGCCGAAACCGGCGCGCCTAACCTGGGCCGAGGCGGGAGCGACGGCCGAGGCCTTCTTCACGGTGTGGACGAACGTCTCGGACCGCTGCCACCTCAAGGCCGGCGAGACGCTGCTGGTGCATGGCGGGGCGAGCGGCATCGGGACGAGCGCGATCCAGCTCTACGCGGCGCGCGGCCATACCGTTTTCGCGACCGCCGGCGGGCCGGAGAAAGCGGCGCTGTGCGCCAGGCTGGGGGCGAAACGGGCGATCGACTACAAGTGCGAGGATTTCGTCGAGGTCCTCAAGGCGGAGACCGGCGGCAAGGGCGTCGACGTGATCCTCGACATGGTCGGCGGCGACTATATCCAGCGCAACATCCAGTCGCTGGCGCTGGAGGGGCGGCTGGTCAACATCGCCTACCAGAACGGGGCGGCCGCCAGCGTCAATTTCCTCGCCGTGCTGCTGAAGCGGCTGACCATCACCGCCTCGACCTTGAGGGCGCGCACGGCCGCCCAGAAGGCCGAAGTCGCCGCCGGGGTCGCCCGCGACGCCTGGCCGCTGCTGGAGAGCGGGCGGATCGCCCCGGTCATCGACAGCGTCTTCCCGCTGGAGCGGGTGGCCGAGGCCCATGCCCGCATGGCGACCGGCGCCCACGCGGGGAAGATCGTGCTGACGGTGGGGTGACTCCGCACTTGGCGCGGGGCGGGGGAGCGGCTATATCCCAGCCTCAATTCCCGACATGGACATGGCTCATGCGGGCGGATCGGCGGAAAATCCCGCCATCCGTAAGGAGGACAATCATGACTGCGCCCATCATGCCGAAGGCGACCGCCAAGTGGCTGGTCTTCAACACCACCATGACCTTCGACCAGATCGCCGATTTCACCCAGCTTCACCCGCTGGAAGTCCAGTCCATCGCCGACGACGAAACCGCCCAGCACATGAAGCCGGTCGATCCGGTGCTGATGGGCCAGCTGACCCGCGAGGAAATCGCCAAGGCCGAGGCCGATCCGGCCCACCGGCTGAAGCTCTTGTCCAACCCGCTGGTCGTCGCCCTCCAGAAGCCGCGCAAGGGCGCGCGCTATACCCCGGTCTCCAAGCGGCTCGACAAGCCGGACGCGATCTTCTGGCTGCTGCGCAACCACCCCGAACTGCCCGACGCGGTGATCGGCCGCCTGGTCGGCACGACCAAGGCGACGATCGACAAGGTGCGCAACCGCAGCCACTGGAACGCCGCCAACCTGAAGGCCGCCGACCCGGTGACGCTGGGCCTGTGCTCGCAGATCGAGCTGGACCAGGCGATCGACAAGGCCAATCGCGAGAAGACCCGCGCCGCCAGCGGCACCAAGGGCACGCGCGCCGTGCTGCGTCCGGCGAGCGAGACGCTGGCCGAGGAGCCCGAAGAGGCCGATGCCTTCGCCGAGACGCCCGATCCGGAGGAGGCCGCCGACCCCGACGCCCTCGCCGACGCGCTTGAGGCCGAGAGCGTCGACGACGCCGACGAGGGCGACGACGACGAGGGCTGAAATCAGCGCGCCGGCTCGCGGACCAGGATGCGCGTCAGCGTGAACAGTCCGAACGCCCCCAGCACCAGGCCGGCGTGCCAGAAGAGGCCCGCCGGTCCCAGCGCCTGCATCGTCCATGAGGCGGTCATCGGACCGATGGCCGAGGCGGCGCCGTAGACGAGGAAGCTGGCGCCGGCCGCTTCGGTGAGATCGTCGGGGTCGACCCGGTCGTTCATGTGCGCCGAGGTCAGCATGGAGATGAGGAAGGCGGTCGCCCCGAAGAGGGCGATGCCCGCCAGCACGCCCCAGGACGATCCCGCCGCCGAGGCCATGGCGACCACCGCCGAGGCGGCGGCGGCGCCGAGCGTCACCGGCAGGATGACGCGCCGCCGGTCGGTGCCGTCCGACAGCCGCGCGACCGGCCATTGCAGCACCATCGAGCCGGCGACCGGCAGGGCCATGAAGAGGCCGATCCAGCCCTGGTCGAAGCCCGAATCGCGCGCGAAGACCGGCCCGAGCACCCAGAACGGCGCGGTCGCCAGGCCGTTCGCCAGGAACCCCGCGAAGGCGACCGGCGAGCCCCTGGCCAGCGCCGCCAGGCGGATACGGGCGCTGGCCGGCGCGGCGGGCGGCGGGCCGCGCATCGCCGACAGCGGCGCGATGGCAAAGAGCAGGATCGCCGCCGACAGATAGAAGCCGAGCCCGCCGGCCGCCGGGGTCAGCGTGAAGAGATACTGGCCGAGGACGAGCGCCATCTGGTTGGTGATGGAATAGGCCGACAGCGTGCGGCCGCGATTGGCGTTGGAGGCGATGGCGTGCAGCCAGCTCTCGACCGCCGCGAAGAGGCCGGCGGCGAGGAAGCCGACCAGTCCGCGCAGGACGATCCACGCCGTGACGCCGTCGAGCACCGGCTGCAGCGCCACGGCGGCGGCGACCAGCACCGCATAGAGGCCGAAGAGAGCGCGATGGCCGAGGGCGCGGAAGGCGAACGGATTGAGCAGCGAGCCGGCGAGGAAGCCGACATAATAGGCCGAGCCGACGAGGCCGAGCTGGGCGGGCGTGAAGCCGCTCAGCTGCGCATAGGCCGGGGTCAGCGTGAAATGCAGGCCGCCGGCCGCGAGGATGGTCGCGGCGGTCGCCTGCAGCGGCCAGATGCGGCGGAAGTCGACGGCGGGTGGCACGGGGCAGCCTGAAAGGAGTGGTGCGGACCATCGTCCGCCCCGCCCGCCCGCTCAACACACGATTGGTTTCAGCGTGTCGCCGGCAGGAAGCGGCGTTCCGGCGATCGACCGAACGGGCGGCTGGACGGGCGGCTGGACGGGCGGCCGAACGGGATATATACCCTCCCCGGGTATCCACATGACCGTGCGCCTGCGCCTCGCCATCGTGTCGCTGTTCCTCGCCGGCTTCCTCAGCGGCGCGCTGGGACCGCATTGCGCCGCAATGTTCGCAAGCCCCGCCGCCGCAGCGCCGCACGCCGGGCATGGCGGACATGACGATCATCACGCGCCGCCTGCGAACGACGACGAGGCTCCCTGCGCCGCGATGGCGATGCCGGGCGCGGTGCTCGCGGAGGCGGCCGCGCCGCCGCGGATGCAGGCGGCGCTTCCCGGTTCGCGCGCGGACGCGGCGGCGTTGGGGCGTGCGGCGTCGGCGGTCCGCCACGTCCGTCCGCCCCGGGAGAAGCCGCCCGACCCGGTCGGCCTGCGCATCGTGCGGACCCATCGCCTGCTGATCTGACGCGCCCGGCCCGCGGGAAAGGCGCGCGAGCGCCGCAGCGTTCACGATCAGGAGTGCGACATGCGCATAGCGACATCTCTCGGCCTCGCGGCCGCCCTCGCCGCCGGTTCGGCCCAGGCGGAAACGAGGACCTACGACCTCACCATCGGCGCGGTCCGCGTCACCGTCGACGGCAGGAACTACGACAAGCTGGCGATCAACGGCACGATCCCCGGCCCCCTGCTGACCTTCACCGAGGGCGACGAGGCGGTGATCCGCGTGACCAACGCGCTGGACGAGCCGACCTCGCTGCACTGGCACGGGCTGAAGCTGCCGGGCCTGATGGACGGCGTGACGGGCTTCAACGGCTTTGCCGGCATCCAGCCCGGCGAGACCTTCACCTACCGCTTCACGCTGCGCCAGAGCGGCACCTACTGGTACCACAGCCATACCGGCCTGCAGGAGCAGGACGGGGTCTACGCGCCGCTGCTGATCCACCCGAAGGGCGGCGAGGCCGTGAAGACCGAGCGCGACTACGTGGCGATGCTGTCGGACATCCATCCGGAGCGGGGGGCGCGCATCCTGCGCAACCTGAAGGTCGATCCCGGCTACTACAACTACGGCAAGCGCACGGTCATCGACTTCTTCCGCGACGCGGAGCGCGACGGCTTCGGCCCGGCGTTCCGCGATCGCCTGGCCTGGGGCGCGATGCGGATGGACCCGACCGATCTCGCCGACGTGACGGGCTATACCTATCTCCTCAACGGACGGACGGCGGCCGACAACCAGACCTTCCTGTTCTCCAAGGGCGAGAAGGTCCGCCTGCGCTTCATCAACGGCAACGCCATGTCGTTCATGGACGTGCGCATTCCGGGACTGAAGATGATCGTCGTCGCCGCCGACGCCAGCGCCGTGCAGCCGGTGCCGGTGGACGAACTGCGCATGGGGATCGGCGAGACCTACGACGTCGTCGTCGTGCCGGCGGAAGACAGGGCCTACACGATCTTCGCCGAGGCCATCGACCGCTCGGGCTATGTCCGCGCCACGCTGGCGCCGCGCGCGGGCATGGACGGCGACGTGCCCGGCATGCATCCGCGCGCCCTGCTGACCATGGCCGACATGGGCGCGGCCCATGCCGGGATGGATCACGCGGGCATGGACCACGCGAGCGGCGAGCCATCGCAGAGCGACCACGCCGCGATGGGGCATGGCGGCGGCCATGAGGACCATGGCGGCCCGCCCGATCCCGAAACCGTCGACGAGGCGCGGCGGATGGGCTGGGAGAGCGGCGCCCCGCCCGAGACCCGCGTGCTCTCCTACGCCGACCTCAAGGCGCTGGCGCCCAATGCCGACACGCGGCCGCCGGTGCGCGAGATCACCGTGACGCTGGGCGGCAACATGGAGCGCTACACCTGGCTGCTGAACGGCAAGCCGTTCGAGGAGTCGGAGCCGATCCGGCTCGCCTTCGGCGAGCGGGTGCGCATCACCTATGTCAACGAGACGATGATGGCCCATCCCATGCACCTGCACGGGCCGCATGTGCAGGTGGAGAACGGCCAGCCGCCCGAGCGCCTGCCGACCAAGCATGTCGTCGTGGTGCCGCCCGGCAGGACAGTCTCGGTGCTGCTCACCGCCGACGAGGTCGGCGACTGGGCGCTGCACTGCCATCTGCTGAACCACATGGTCTCCGGCATGATGGCGAAGGTCTCGATCGCCCCGGAGGCCGCGCCATGAGCGCCGCGTACCTGCTGCTTGCCGCCGCAATGGCGGGGCATGGCGGGCACGAGGCCCATGCCGGCCACGACAGCCTGACCTACTGGATGGTCCGCGCCGAGATGGACGCCGGACGGCGCCGCGACGACGCCGAAACCGTCTCGTGGGACGCCGAGGCGTGGATCGGCGGCGACCAGTCGAGAGTGTGGCTCACATCGCAGGGCGAAGCGCATGACGGCGAGATCGACCATGCCGAGTTCCAGCTTCTCTACGGCGAACCCGTCTCGGACTTCTGGGACGCGAAAATCGGCGTGCGCTACGATGTCGAGCCGGAGGGCCGGGCCTATCTCGCGGCCGGCATCGCGGGGCTGGCGCCCTATTTCTTCGAGACGGAGGCGACGGCGTTCCTCAGCGAGGACGGCGATTTCAGCCTGCGCCTGCATCAGGAGATCGACTTCCTGCTGACGCAGCGTCTGGTGCTGACGCCCTCGGTCGAGATCGAGGCCTCGGCATCGGACGTGCCGGAGCTCGGCCTCGGCGCCGGCTTCACCGAGGCCAGGCTCGCCCTCACCCTGCGCTTCGAGATCACACGCAAGCTCGCGCCGTATCTCGCGTTCGACTACGAGCGCGCGCTGGGCGAGACCGCTTCCATCGCGCGGGCCGCCGGGGAGCGCGTCGAAGAGACGGCGGTCCGCGCCGGCATCCGCTTCTGGTTCTGAGAGGACTGACGATCATGCACAAGATCACGACGATACTCGCCGCCGCACTGGCCCTCGCCCTGCCCGCCGCCGCCGCAGACGGCCATGGCGGCCACGGCGGCGGCCACGACGGCCACGACATGAGCCACATGGAGGACCTCTCGCGCTTCGGCCAAGCGGGCGATCCGGCAAAGGCGGTCCGCACGGTGACCGTGAAGGCGAGCGAAATCGCCTTCGACGTCGCGGCGCTGGAGCTGAAGACCGGCGAGACCGTGACCTTCGTTCTGGAGAACGACGGCACGCAGGACCATGAGTTCGGCATCGGCGACGCCGCCTTCTTCGCCGCGCACACGAAGATGATGGCCGACATGCCGGGAATGGACCACGCCATGCCCAACATCGCGGCGGCGAAACCCGGCGAGACGGCCCGGCTGACCTGGACCTTCTCGAAGACCGGCGATTTCGAGTTCGCCTGCTCGATGCCGGGTCACTACGAACTGGGCATGAAGGGGACGATCAGCGTGAGATAGCGCCGCCCCCGCGGCGCTGCGACGAGATGCGCACTCGGTCGGGGCCGGGGCGGCCGCCAAGATCGCGGCCGAACGAGGAGGCCGAACCTTGCGCAAAGCGCTTGCCCTGCTGCGGACGGGATCGAAGGGTCCCGAGGTCTCGTATGCCAAGTGGATGATCAATCTGGCCAGCCGGCGGCGCAAGCACGGCTTTCACTGGCAGAACGAGTTCAATGCCGAGAACCAGACCTTCACGGGGCTGTTCCACAAGGCGGTCGTGGCCTTCCAGCAGGCGGCCGGGTTCAAGGGCGGCGATGTCGACGGGGTGATCGGCGACAAGACCTGGGGGGCGCTCGGGGTCCAGCTGGCGATCACCTATCCCATCCGCCTGGTGCCGCAGCCCAAGCGCCACACCTGCTTCGAATGCTGCGCCAGGATGATCCAGAACGGCCGTCCCGCGAAGCTGGGCAAGACGCGGCTGGTCGCAGTGGAGCGCGGCAGCGAGCGCATGGTGGAGGTCCGGCCGGACGGATCGCGCGTGCCGACCGACCGCTTCGCCGAACCCGACATCCTCAAGCTGTTCGCCAGAGGCGGGCTGTGGATGGGCGAAGGCCTCCATGCCATCGACGAGCACAATCTCAAGCTCTTCGCGCGGCGCAACGCCTGGCAATGGCACTGGCCGCCGGCCACCTTCGAGCAGATCGCCGAGTGGCTGGCGCAGGCGCCGGTGATGGCGGGCGGGTTTCTGGTCAATCCGGGCCAGGAAGCCTATCCCGGCCACGCCGTGGCGATCGGCGGGATCTGGACCGACTGGACCGCGGAGGGAACGCTGATCAAGGTGTTCGATCCGTTCCCGGTCGGACGCGGCCGCATCTACGCGACGCAGCCGGAAAACTTCTTCGCGGCCGGGCGGCAGTTCCAGGCGGAGATCTTCTATGTGCCGGCGGACGCGGGCACCAAATCGCACGGCTCGTACCAGATCTGGGAAAACAACATCCCGAAATACTGAGCGGCGAAGGGGAAATGGTACCGCCTCCCCGGCTCGAACGGGGGACCCCCGGTTCCACAAACCGGTGCTCTAACCAACTGAGCTAAGGCGGCACTTTTTCAAGGAGGCGGACCATATGTCCGGCCCGGCCTCCGCGCAAGGCAGCGCTTGTTAGTTAACCACGCATCAAGAAACAAGACCCTTCTGCGCGGCGGCTCATTGGCCTGCCGGAACGCTGCCTCTATCGTTGCGAATCGGTCCACACTTCGCGGGCCAAGAGGCCGTCCTTGACCCTTTCGTTCGACCAAGCCGTGCAGCGGATCGCCGCCGAAGCCCAGCCGGCCTGGCTGTGGGACGGCGCGCGCCGGCGCATCGTCTTCGCGAACGAGGCGGCGCTCGCCCATTGGGGCGAGACCAGCCTTCTCGATCTGATCGACCGCCGGTTCGCGGATGCCGATCCGGCCGCCGCACTGCCCGGCCGTCCGGCGCTGCTGCGCGACGGGCGGCTGGGCACGATCGTGGTCGTCGAGACCCCCGCGGAGGGCGAGGCCTCGGACCCGCTGTTCGCAGGCGCGCCGGCCGCGCTTGCCGCCTTCGACGCGCGCGGCAATCCGCTGGCCGCCAATGACGAGGCGCGCGCCCTGCTGATGCCGGGACCGCTGGGGATCGTCGTCTCCTCGCCCTATCTCGCCGAAGCGCTTCTTGCCGAGCTGGCCGAGCGCGGCGTGCTGACGAGGACGCTGCGCGTCGCCACGCGGTTCGGCCTGAGGCGCTGCCGCGTCGCGGCCAAGCAGACGGGCGCGCGGCTGGTGTTCGCGTTCGAGGACATCGAGGACCGCCTGGCGCTGCTGGACGATGTGCAGTCCGTCCCGGCCCCGCAAGCGGCCGCCGCGCCGACTGCCCCGCCGCCCCAGGTCGCGCCGGAGCCGCCGCCGGCGACCGTCCTGGCCCCGGCCGGCGCGGCGCTGGAGGAAGTGGTCGCCGCCCTCGCCGACCCGACGCTCGCCGCCGACGCCTCGGGCCATGTCATCGCCATGAACGCCAAGGCGGCGCAGCTTCTGGGCGAAAGCGCGCGGGGAGAACCGCTGCTCAACATGCTGCCGCCGAGCCTCAAGGCCGACGCCGCCGCCTATATCGCGGCGAGCGGCGTGCGCGGGCTGGAGCGCGCGCTGGAGGACGGCCGCGAGACCAAGGTGCAGCGCGGCCCCGAGGAGATACCGGTGCGGGTCTCGTTCGCGCGGCTGGCGACGGGCGAGATCCTGGTGCAGTTCCACGATCTGAGCGCCGGGCGGGCCGCCGAGGAGGCGCTGCGCCGGGCCCGCGAGGAGGCCGAAATCGCCTCGCAGCACAAGACCGAGTTCCTCGCCAAGATCAGCCATGAGCTGCGCACACCGCTCAATGCCATCATCGGCTTCGCCGAGATCATGGAGATGGGCCGCTTCGGGCCGATCGAGAATCCGCGCTATCAGGACTATGTCCACGACATCCGCGACAGCGGCGAATTGCTGCTCAGCCTGATCAACGACCTGCTGGATCTGTCCAAGGCCGAGTCGGGGCGGATCGAGCTGGATCCCGACGCCGTCGAGCTCAAGCCCATCGTGATGGGCGTGGTGAGCCTGCTGTCCGGCCAGGCGGAGAAGAATGGCGTGCGCCTCTATGCCGCCGTCGCCAAGGACATTCCGGCGATCGTCGCGGACGCCCGCAGCCTCAAGCAGATCCTGCTCAACCTGGCCTCGAACGCGATCAAGTTCAGCGTCGAGGCGGGCGGCGAGGTCGAAATCTCGGCGACGATGGATGCGGCGGGCGCGGTCCACATCGCGGTCCGCGACACCGGTCCGGGCATGGACGCCGAGGATCTGAAGCGTGCGATGGAACCCTATCGCCGCACCAAGTCGGGACGGGGCCGCGAGGGCACCGGCCTCGGCCTGCCGCTGGCCCGCGCGCTGACCGAGGCGAACAAGGCGCAGTTCGCGCTGGAGAGCGAGCCCGGCAAGGGCACCACGGCGCGCCTGACCTTTCCCAGCGCGCTGGTGCTGGCCGGCTGACGCCTAGCCCGGACCGTCCGGCAGGGCCTCGCCGGCAGGCGGGGCGGGCGGCGCGGGTTCGACGACGCCGGGCACGGCCGGCGGGTCGGGGAACCGCGTGCCTGACCGCAGCAGAACGATCAGCCAGCTGCGCCGCTCGGGCGGCAGTTCGCCGAGATCGGCGAGGGCGGCCTCGCCGCGCGCAATCATGGCGGCGAGTTCCTGATAGTCGGGCCGGTAGACGGGCGCGGCCCACGATCCCGCGGCGGTGAACGGCATCGAGAAGGCGGTGCCCGGCGCCGGCGCGATGCGCAGCCGCAGAGCCCGCGCGGCGAGGCCGAACGTGCCGCGCACCGTCCAGGCGCGGCTCGGCCCCGCGAGAATCGTCTCGTCGAGGGTCGCCATTCCGTCCTTGACCGAGAAGGCCGCCGTCAGCGCGGCGACGGTGGTGCCGTCATCGGCCGCCGTGCCTTCGGGTTCGCCCGGTCCGGCGATGCTGCGCGCCACGGCGCCGAGGTCGACGCCGCCCAGCGCGCCGCCGGCGAGTTCAAGGCGCACCGCCCCGCCGAGACCCGACACGATTTCGCGCCGCGTGGCGCCGGTCGCGGCGAGATCGGCGGTCAGCGCGGCGCGGCCGCCCAGCGCCTTCGTCGCGAGGGCATCGGCGAAGAAGGACTGGGCGTCGATATCGGTCAGCGAAAGGGCGAGCGTGAAATGCGGCGCCGGACCGTTGACGCCGGCGGTCAACCGCGCGCGGCCGAACCCGGCATAAAGCGAGGCCGATCCGATGTTGAGCGCCGCCTCGCCGCCCACGATCTCGAGGGTCGCGTTGGCATTGGCGAGCGCGAGGCCGGCGAGCCTGGCGTTGCGGGCGCGAATGCCGAGGCTGGCGTCGAACCCGGCGAGGCCCGAAAGATCGAGCGGGGCATCGCTCCAGCGCTCGCCCTCCAAGGGGGGCAGCGGGGTCAGATAGGAGTCGAGATCGAAGCTGTCGACCGAAAGGGCCCCGGCGAAGGAGAGGCGCGTGCCGGTGAGGCGAATGCCGAAATCGCCGCCGCCGATCGTATCGTCGAGCGAGAATTTGGCGTCGCGCACATGCACTTCGCCCGGCGTGGCCCGGACCGAAGCGGCGAAAGACATCGGCCCGAAGCCGCGGTCGCCCGGCACGACGCCGCCGAAGAACGTGGCGAGGCGGCGGGCCGAAGGGGCCGAAATGGTGATCCCGCCGTCGAACGACGACCGGGCGAGGTCGGCGGCGCCATCGAGCTCGCCTTCCGCGAGCGACGAGCGAAAGACGAGGCGCAGCGGAACGGCGCCGCCGGCGAACAGCGTCGCGGGCTGTTCGATCAAGGCCTCCACGTCGAAGCGCTCGCTGCGGAAGGCGACTTCGCCGGAGAGGTTGAGCACGGCCGCGTCCTCGGGCCAGCGCAGGCGCGCATCGACGAAGTCGATCTCGCCATCGACGCCGTCGGGACCGCTGACCACCACACGGCTGCGAATGAGGCGGAGATCGCCGAAGGGGATCGCGGCCAGCGGATCGGCGGCGGCGCCGAAGCGCCAGTTGGCGCCGCCCGCCGCATCGTGCGTGAGGCGAATTTCGGCGCCGTCCAGGACGATCCCGGTGGGACGGATGTCGCCCGACAGCAGCGGCAGGAACTCGATGTCGAGGATGGCGCGCGTCGCGGCGACCATCGCGGCGCTGTCGCCGCCCGGCGCATCGGCAAGGGTGACCGCGCCAAGGTCGATGGCGATGCCGGCCGACAGCGTGATCTGGATGGGGCCATGGATATGGAAAGCGCGGCCGGTCGCCTGCCGCACCGCCGCCTCGATCGGCTGACGCAGCCGTTCGACCGGGGCGAGGTAGATCGCCGCCGCTGCCGCCAGAGCGAACACCAGCAGCGCGATCGCGAGGCTTTTCAGTACGCGCACCAGCGGCCCATGAGCAGTGGAGACGCGGGAGAGACTAGCGGCCCGGCGGGCGTTCGTCATGCCATTCAAAAGCCGTTCATGTTCAATGGGATATCCATCTTGTTGCGACTGCATTGCAAGATCGGTGAAGATTGTGCTAGGCAGCCGCCGCGTGATGCCCCGAGAGGACCTTGATGATGCGCCCGAACCGCCCGATCGCTGCCCTGGCCGCCGCCCTCTGCGCCGCACTGGCGCAGCCCGCCGCAGCGGCGGAGGAAATCAACCTCTATTCCGGGCGTCACTATGATGGCGACGTGCTGCTCTATCAGGGTTTCGAGGCGGCGACCGGGATCAAGGTCAACGTCATCGAGGGCAAGGCCGACGAAATCGTGGCACGGCTGGAGGCCGAGGGCGAGGCGAGCCCGGCCGACGTCTTCATCACGGCCGACGCGGGCAATCTCTGGCGCGCCGAGAGCAAGGGCCTGCTGCAGGCGGTCGACTCCGAGACCCTGGCGGCGCGCATCCCCGAGGCCTATCGCGATCCCGGCAATATGTGGTTCGGCTTCTCGCGCCGGGCCCGCATCATCTTCGTGGCGAAGGGCCAGATCGATCCGGCGCTGGTGCAGACCTATGAGGATCTGGCGCGGCCGGAGCTGAAGGGCAAGCTCTGCATGCGCTCGGGCTCGGCGATCTACAATCTGTCGCTGCTGGGCGCGCTGATCGAGGACTGGGGCGCCGAGAAGGCCGAGGCCTGGGCGGCCGGCATCGTCGCCAATCTGGCCAAGGCGCCGCAGGGCGGCGATACCGACCAGATCAAGGCGGTCGCTGCCGGCGAATGCGCGGTGACCCTCGCCAATACCTACTACTTCGTCCGTCTCGCGGGTTCCGACAAGCCGGAGGACAAGGCGATTGCGGACAAGGTCCAGGCGATCTTCCCCGACCAGGCGGGCCGCGGCGCCCATGTGAACATCTCCGGCGCGGCGGTGACGAAGAACGCCCCGAACCGCGCGGGCGCGGTGAAGTTCCTGGAGTATCTGGCGAGCGACGAGGCGCAGAAATACTTCGCCGTCGGCAACAACGAATACCCGATCGCCGACGGCACGACGGGCAACGCTGCGCTGGACTCGCTTGGCGCCTTCAAGGCCGATCCGGTGAACGTCGCCGCCTACGGCAAGAACCAGGCGGAGGCGCAGGCGATCATGGACCGCGTGGGCTGGAAGTAGGCGGTCCCGCCGCTGACGGCGCGGCGGCGGAGCGCCCGTACGTCGCGCTCAACGCCCCCCGGCGATGCGGCGCATCAGAAGCACCAGCGGCGGCAAGCCGATGAGCACGATGGCGAGCGAAGGCAGCGCGGCGCTCTCCAGCCGTTCGTCGGAAGCATAGCCGTAGGCGAGGACGGCCAGCGTTTCCGAATTCAGCGGCCGCATCAGCAGCGTCGCAGGCAATTCCTTCATCGTGTCGACGAAGACGATGAGCGCCGCGGTGAGCGCGGCCGGCGCGACCAGCGGCACATGAACGCGCCGCAGCGCATCGCGTGGGCCTCGCGCCAGCATCCTCGCGGCCGCCGCGACGGATGGCGTGACGCGCTGGAAGCCGCTCTCGACCGCCTCCAGCGCCGGCGCCGCAAAGCGCACGGCATAGGCGAAGAGCAGCCCGGCCACCGAGCCGGTGATCAGCAGACCGGTGCGGATGCCGAACTGATCGATCATGAAGGCGTTCACGGTCCGGTCGATGAAGGTCATCGGGATCAGGATCCCGACCGCAATGACCGAGCCGGGCAGCGCATAGCCGTAGCCGGCGATCGCCGCGGCGAAGGACGTGGCGCGGCCCGGTGCCGCCCGGCGCGCATAAGCGATCAGAAGGGCGATCACAACGGTGAGCGCTGCGGCTGCAAGGGCGAGCGCAAGACTCGCCGCCGCAGCGCCGAGGAAGCGTTCGTTCACCTGGCCCGGCCCGTGCAGCACCATCAGGCGGACGAGGGCGGCGGCCGGGACGAGAAAGCCCAGCACCGGCGGCAGGGCGCAAAGCAGGGGCGCCAGCGCGGCGCGCCAGCCGGCGAGCCGTATCGGGGCGGGCGGCTGGATCCGCGCGCCGGCATTGTGCACCGCCCTGCCCCGGCGGCCCATGCGCTCGAGCGTCAGCAGCAGCACGACGACGCCGAGCAGCACGGCCGCGAGCTGACCGGCCGCGGCGCGGTCGCCCATCGCGTACCAGGCGCGGTAGATGCCGGTGGTGAAAGTCTGCACCGAGAGATAGGAGACGGCGCCGAAATCGGCGAGCGTCTCCATCAGCGCCAGCGCCAGACCGCCCGCGATGGCGGGGCGTGCCAGCGGCAGCGCGACGCGGAAGAAGACCCGCCAAGGCCCGAGCCCGAGCGTGCGCGCGACATCGAGAGCGGAAGCCGATTGCTGCAGGAATGCCGCGCGGGCGAGCAGATAGACATAAGGATAGAGCGTCAGCGTGAAGATCAGGCCGGCGCCCCACAACGAACGGATATCGGGGAACCAGTAGTCGCCGACCCGCCAGCCGGTGAGGCCGCGCAGCAGGCCCTGCACGGGGCCGGCCGCCTGGAGCAGATCTGCGAAGGCATAGGCGACAACATAGGCGGGAGCGGCGAGCGGCAGCACCAACGCGTAGGCGAGGAAGCGCCGCCCGGGAAACTGCGTCATCACGGTCAGCCAGGCGAGACCGACGCCGAGGACAAGCGTACCCGCGCCGACCAGCGTCACAAGGGCCAGGGTCGAACCGACATACCCCGGCAGGACGGTCGTCCACAGATGGGTCCAGGTCTCGCCGGGCGGCACGAAGACCTGCCAGGCGACGGCGAGCGCGGGAACGGCGAGGACGCAGGCGACGAGCGCGGCGGCAATGGCCCAGCCGGGTCGTCCCTGGCCCCGGCGGCGGGCGGTATCGGAAGCGGGGTCGGCGGGACTGGTCACACTCTGCTTTATGATAACGGCTCGCAGGAAGGCAAGCCGCGCGTCGATCCACAGCCCGCAGCCGCGCGGTTTGGCGCGCCGGACAAACCGGACTAGAATCATGCCATGCAGCGAATCCGGATGCGGCCGCGAGGATGACCGACCCAGCGCCCTTCGTGCGCTTTCAGCGCGTCGGCAAGACCTATGACGGGGGCGCTTCGGCGGCCGTGCGCGATCTCGACCTCGACGTCGCGCCGGGCGAGTTTTTGACCCTGCTGGGTCCATCGGGGAGCGGCAAGACGACGACCCTGATGATGCTGGCCGGTTTCGAGACGCCCTCGACCGGGGCAATCCTGCTGGAAGGCGAGGACATCTCGCGCCGCCCGGCGCACAAGCGCGGGCTCGGCATGGTGTTCCAGAACTACGCCCTCTTCCCGCATATGAGCGTCGCGCAGAACCTCGCCTTCCCGCTCCAGGTGCGCCGCATGGGGCGGGCCGAGATCAAGACGCGGGTCGAGAAGGCGCTGGCGATGGTGCGGCTGGAAGGCTTCGGCCATCGCCGCCCGGCGCAATTGTCGGGCGGCCAGCAGCAGCGCGTCGCGGTGGCGCGGGCGCTGGTCTTCGAACCGAAGGCGGTGCTCATGGACGAACCGCTGGGGGCGCTCGACAAATCGCTGCGCGAGCAGCTGCAATACGAGATCAGCCGCATTCATCGCGAGTTGGGGGTGACGGTGCTCTACGTCACCCACGACCAAAGCGAGGCGCTGACCATGTCGGACCGGATCGCGGTGTTCAACAAGGGTCGCGTCGAACAATGCGGCACGCCGGACGCGCTGTATGACCAGCCGGCCAATCTCTTCGTCGCGGGCTTCGTCGGCGAGAACAACTTCATCGCCGCCGATATCGGCGGCTCCGACGACGGCCACGTCCATGCGACGAGCCCCGCCGGACGCATGCTGGCGACCCCGGCCGGGGTGCACGCCGGCAAGGCGGTCATCGCCGTGCGCCCGGAACGCGTGCTGCTGGAGCCCGCCGAGGCGCCGCACGTCACGCGGCTCGCCGGCACGGTCAGCGAACGCTATTTCGCCGGCGACCATGTGCGCCTGGTGGTGAAGCTGGCAAGCGGCGAGGAGGTGGCGGTGAAGGCCTCGCGCCTCGACGCCGAGCGGCTGCCAGATCCTGGCGAGGACGCCATCATCGGCTGGCGCACCGCCGACGCCCACGCCTTTCCGCCCGACAGACCCGGCGCGGCCGCCGCGCCGCCATCGCCCAAGGAGCTTGAGCCCGCATGAGCCGTTCCCTTCTCTACGCCGGGCTCAGCGCCGCGGCGATCATCGGCGCGATGGCGGTGACCATCCGGCTGGCCGAAGCCGCCGAGGACAAGAGCCTGACCGTCGTCTCGTGGGGCGGCGCCTATACCAAGAGCCAGGTCGAGGCCTATCACAAGCCGTTCACCGCCGAGACCGGCATCGCCGTCGTCAACGCCGACTACAATGGCGGCATCGCCGAGGTGAAGGCGCAGGTGGAAAGCGGCAATGTCGTGTGGGACGTGGTCGACATGGAGGTCGGCGACGCGCTCAGGGCCTGCGACGAGGGCCTGCTGGAACCGCTCGACCCGGCGAGCTTTCCGGCCGGCGACGACGGCACGCCGGCGGCGGAGGATTTCTATCCCGACGCGCTGAACGAGTGCTGGGCGACGACGATCATCTTCTCCACCGTCTTCGCCTTTGACGACAGCAAGATCGGGCCGAACAAGCCCAACACGATCGGCGATTTCTTCGACCTTCAGAAGTTTCCCGGCAAGCGCGGCCTGAGGAAGCAGAACCCCAAGGCGACGCTGGAGATGGCGCTGATCGCCGACGGCGTCGTGCCGGAGGACGTCTACGAGGTGCTGGCGTCGCCCGAGGGGCTCGACCGCGCCTTCGCCAAGCTCGACACGATCAAGGACAGCGTCGTTTGGTGGGAGGCCGGCTCGCAGCCCGTGCAGCTGCTCGCCGACGGAGAGGTCGCGATGACAGTCGTCTATAACGGCCGCCTGTTCGACGCCGTCGCCGCCGAGGGCAAGCCGTTCAAGATCGTCTGGGACGCACAGGTGATGGAGTACGATACCTATGTCGTGGTGAAGGGCGCGCCCAACAAGGAGGCGGCGATGGCGTTCATGCGCTTCGCCACCGCGACCCGGCAACTGGCGGCGCAGGCGAGCTGGATCGCCTATGCCCCGGCACGCAAGTCGTCGCTGCCGCTGGTCGGCAAGAACGCCGCCAACGGCGAGGACATGCTGCCCAACCTGCCGACCCCGGACAAAGGCCGCGCCGTGACGGTCGATCCGCGCTTCTGGGCCGACCACCAGGACGAGATCAACCAGCGCTGGGCGGCGTGGCTGGCGCAGTAGGGTCGACCGGCGTCACGCGCCGTCCGTCCCGTCCGGCAAGGGCGCGGGGACTGCTTCCCCGATCGTCCTGAGCCGCGCGACCGGCGAGGCGAGGACAACGACGATCGACGCCATGCCGATCAGCACGCCCGTCCAGACCGCGCCGCGCACGCCAAGCCACTCGGCAAGCGGCACGGCGGCGAGGGCGCCGAGCGTCAGCATGGATGCCTGCATCGTCACCTGCGCCGCCGCCACGCGGCCGAGGACTTTGCGCGGCATCGCGCTCTGGCGCAGCGATCGCGCCTGGATGGCATAGGCGACGGCGAAGCAGTCGCCTATGAGCTGATGCGCGACCAGAAGCGCGATGGAGTCCCATCCGGGACCGCGGGCGAGCGCGACGAAGGCGCCGGCGCCCATGTTCAGCACGAGGAAGACCAGCAGCGCCGCGCCGAATCCAAGCGCCCGCGTCACCCAGGTTCCGAACAGCGCGCCTGCAAACGCGCCGATGCCGCCAAAGCCGATGATGACGCCGACCACCGCGATGTCCATCCCGAGCTCGCGCAGCGCGAACAGCATGTAGAGCGCCGCGAAGAACCCCCACGACAGCATGCCGAGCATTTCGGCGATGAAGAGCGGGCGGACATGTCGCGAGGCCCAGATCGCGTGAATGCCCGCGGCGGCGCGCGCCAGCGGCCGGCCGGGTTCGCGGGGCGACGGCGTTTCGACAACCCGGATTCGTGCGACGAAGAGGGCCGACCACAGGAAGCTGAGCGCATCCAGAAGCACCGCGACCGGCGCCGTCACCAACGCAATCAGGACGCCGGCGATGCCCGGCCCGGCGATCTCGGCAATCGAGTCGGTCGCCCCGAGCTTGGAATTGCCCTCGACGAGATGCTCCTTCTCGACCACCACGGGCAGGAAGGCCTGGTCGGCGATCTGGAACAGCGTCCCGGCGACGCAGGCAAGGACGGCGACGCCATAGAGCTGCAGCATGCCCAACCCGCCGACCCAGGCGACGATGGGCACCGAGGCGACCAGCACGAAGCGCGCAAGGTCCATCGCGATCAGCAAGGGCTTCTTCGCGATACGGTCGATGAAGCCGGAGGCTGCCAGGCTGACGACGATCGCCGGCGCGACGCCAAGCGCCGCCAGCAGCGCCACCTCGGCGTCCGACGCGCCAAGCGTCACGATCGCCAGCGCCGGCAGCGCCGTCCGCGTGATGCGGTTGCCGAAGGCGCTGACGATCTGCGCCGCCCACAGATTGAGAAAATCGCGATGCCGCCACAGGCCGCGATCGGGCCACAAAGACATGGGAGAGACCTTCGGTCACAGGGAAGGAGCACGGCCGTGAGGCCGCGCGTCGGAATGGTCCGAACCGCGCCCGGGCCGCCTAACGCGCTGCCTTAGCGCAGCGCGCCCGTGCCGGTCGCGGCGGCGTCGCTCTGACGGATGTTCGCCTTCATGCCAGCCCCCCAATCTCGCAGTCCCACGCCTTGCGGCGCCGAGAGCGCGAGGCATTGTCTTTCCGCCCCGCGCCTCGCCGTATAGAGGAATATCGATTCGACCGCCAACCCCCGCGCGAGGCCGCCATTCCGACCGCACGCCAGAACCGCAACGGGCTGTTGCTCACGCTGCCCTTGCTCGCCTTCATCGCGGTGTTCTTCGCCGCGCCGATCGGGGCGATGCTGTGGCGGAGCGTCTCCAATCCCCTGCCCGCATCGCTGATGCCGCGGACCGCCGCGGCGCTGGCCGGCTGGGACGGCGCGACCCTGCCCGGCGAAACGGCATTCGCGGCAGCGGTTGAGGACTTGAGGGCGCTGCCCGAGAGGCAGGATGCGGCGCGGTTGGGGGCGCAGCTCAATTTCGACTACGGCGGGCTCAACTCGCTGATCCGCAAGACGGCACGCGAGGCGGCGAAACTGACGCCGCCCTATGCCGAAAGCCTGCCCCTGCTCGACCGGAAGTGGAGCGACCAGGCGGTCTGGGCGGCGCTGGCGGTCGGTACGCAGGCGCTGACGGCCAAGAACTACCTGGCGGCGCTCGACATGCGCTATGGAGCGGACCTTGGCGTCGTCGCGGCGCCCGAGAAGGAGCGGCTCTATCTCATGCTGTTCGGCCGGACGGCATGGGTCGCAGGGCTGGTGACGGCGCTCTGTCTCCTCCTCGGCTACCCGCTCGCCTATGTCCTCGCCACCGCCGGGCCGAGGACGGCGGGCGTCCTCATGATCCTGTTGCTGCTGCCGTTCTGGACTTCGCTGCTGGTGCGCACGACGGCGTGGATCGCGCTGTTGCAGAGCCAGGGCGTCGTCAACGACCTGATGGTGTGGCTCGGCCTCGTCTCCGAGGAGGGCCGCGTGCAGATGGTCTACAACCTCACCGGCACGCTGGTCGCGATGACGCAGATCCTGATGCCGTTCATGGTGCTGCCGCTCTATTCGGTGATGAAGACCATTCCGCCGACCTATCTGCGCGCCGCCTCGTCGATGGGCGCACGGCCGCTCCAGGGCTTCGCGCGGGTCTATCTGCCGATGACGATGCCCGGGGTAGCCGCAGGCGCCTTGCTCGTCTTCATCCTGGCGGTCGGCTACTACATCACGCCGGCGCTGGTCGGCGGTCCCGGCGGGCAACTGATCTCGAACCTCATCGCCTACCACATGCAGCAATCGCTGAACTGGGGGCTGGCAGCGGCGCTGGGAACGATCCTGCTGGGCGCAGTGATCGCCCTCTATCTTGTGTTCAACAAGCTGGCCGGGGCGGACCGGCTGCGCTTCGGATGAGCGGCTGGCGCATCCTTATCCGGGTCATGGCGGGGCTGGCGCTCGTCTTCCTCGTCGCGCCGCTGCTGGTGATCGTCCCGCTATCGTTCAACGCCGAGCCGTTCTTCACCTTCACGCCGGCCATGATGGCGATGGAGAGCGAAGGCTACTCGCTGCGCTGGTACCGTGCGATCCTTGAGGACGGGGTGTGGCGGCAGGCGCTGGTCAACAGCCTGATCGTCGGCGGCGCCGCGACTGCGATCGCGACCGCGCTGGGCACGCTCGCCGCGATGGGGCTGGCGCGCGGGAATGTACCCATGAAGGGCGCGATCATGGGGCTGATCATCTCGCCGATGATCACGCCGGTCATCATCGCGGCGGCGGGCATGTATTTCTTCTATTCCGATCTCGGTCTCGCCCAGACCCATCTAGGCCTCATCCTCGCCCATGCGGCGCTGGGCGCGCCGTTCGTCGTCATCACGGTGACGGCGGCGCTGACAGGCTACGACTGGAACCTGACGCGCGCCGGTTCCAGCCTGGGCGCGGACCCCTGGACCGTGTTCTTCCGCGTCACGCTGCCGCTGATCCTGCCCGGCGTCATTTCAGGCGCGCTGTTCGCCTTCGCCACGTCCTTCGACGAGGTGGTGACCGTCCTTTTTCTCGGCGGACCGGAACAGGTGACGGTCCCGCGAAAGATGTGGTCGGGCATCCGCGAGCAGATCAGCCCGGCGATCCTCGCCGCTGCGACGCTGCTGATCGCCGTCGCGATGATCCTGCTGATCGTGGTGGAATGGCTGCGCCGCCGTGGCGAACGGATGAAGGTGACCCCGCGCTAAGGGACCGCCGTCCCGGTACAGGAAGGCGGTACGTCAGCCCCCCCTACTCGGCGGCAGCTGCCACCGGCTTGGCGAAGGGTGCGGAGGCGGCGAGCGTATCGACGCGGGCGGCGTCGTACTGGGCTTTCAGCTCGCCGACGAGTTCGGCGACGCTCGGCGCGCTGTGGACCTGCCCGACGCCCTGTCCGGCGCCCCAGATGTCCTTCCACGCCTTCTTGTCGGTATTGCCGCCGGAACCGAAATTCATTTTCGACTTGTCGGACTCCGGCAGGTTCTTCGGGTCGAGGCCGGCGGCGGCGATGGAGGGCGCGAGATAGTTCCCGTGCACCCCGGTGAAGAGGTTGGAATAGACGATGTCTTCCGCCGAGGCCTCGATGATCGATGTCTTGTAGCCCTCGACGGCATTGGCTTCGGCGGTGGCGATGAAGCGCGTGCCGATATAGGCGAAGTCGGCGCCCAGCGCCTGGGCGGCGAAGATCGAGCGGCCGTCGGCGATGGAGCCGGAGAGGAGGATCGTGCCCTTGAACCAGGCGCGCACCTCGGGAACCAGAGCGAAGGGCGAGAGTGTGCCGGCATGGCCGCCAGCGCCGGAGCAGACGAGAATGAGGCCGTCGACGCCCTCGTCCGCCGCCTTCTTCGCGTGCCGGATGTTGATGACGTCGTGCCAGACGACGCCGCCCGCGCCGTGCATCTTGTCGACGACGAATTTCGGGGCGCGCAGGCTGGTGATGGTGATGGGCACCTCATGCTCGGCGCAGACATCGACGTCATGCTCGAGCCGGTCGTTCGAGGAGTGGGCGATCTGGTTGACCGCGAAGGGCGCGGCCTTGCGTCCGGTCTTCGCCTCCCAGTCCGCGAGTTCGCCCTTGATCCGCTTCAGCCACTCGCCGAGGACCGGCGCGGGGCGCGCATTGAGCGCCGGAAACGAGCCGATGACCCCAGCCTTGCACTGGGCGATGACAAGCTCGGGGCCTGAGACGATGAAGAGCGGCGCGCCGACGACGGGCAGCGCAAGGCGGCCCTGGATGAAAGAGGGAATGGCCATGATGCGTCCTGAACCGGTTTCCTGGATTTCGTGTTCTTCGATGGCGTCAGTGTGGCCTAGCTGGCGGTCCACGTGAAGTCCGGCAGACCCTTTTCGAGGAAGGCCGAGGACGCCTCGCGGACCCCGGCAGCATCCGCCGGGCGGGCGAAGCGGCCACCGCCCCGGTCCGGTCGAGGCGGCCATGTCCACGGCCGCGCCATGGAGCCGCGCGATGCAGTGCCGGACCGGCTCAAGGGACGATGGCCGTCGCTAGAAGCCCGGGCACCAGCTGCCGTGAAAGCCCTGGGGAACGCGGCGCGGCAGGATGATGCGGGCCTGCGTCTCCAGCGTCGCCGCGTCGAGAATCCAGAAGTCGCTGGCGTTGCGGGCACCGTCATAGACGAAGCCCATGAGCCAGCCGTCGTCCTCGGACGAAGACGGCCCCTTGGGCGCATGGACGAATTCCGACATCACGCCGCCGCGCCCGAAATCGCGCGTCGTGCAAGCGCCGCTCGCCATGTCGTAGCGGGCAAGCTGGCTGAAATTCTCCTCCTCGTCGGCGGCGAGGTTTTCGCCGGTCGGCGCATAGGCGAAGCGGTGCGGCAGCCCGTTCAACCGCTCGTCGATACGGGGAAACTCGATGGCGCGGCTGTCGATGGGTGTCTCGCGCGCCGCGCTGGCGCCCGGCGCGACAGTCCAGCGATGCATGCGTGCAGGATCGAAGTTCTTTTTCGTGCCGCGCCGCCACAATTCGTCATAGCGCGCAACGTCGATGACGATCGTGCCGTCCGCTTCCTCGTAAGCGTTGGAGACGTGGAAGACATAGCACGGCGCAACCGAGACCCAGCGCGTCTCGCTGGCCGGCGCGCCACGCTTGAGGATGCCGAGGCGGGCCGGATAGTCGTCGCTGAAGGCATAGGGCATGCCGCCCTTCAGCGCGATCTCAAGATCGAAGACGACCGGCAGATCCATGAAGATCACATGGTTCCGCGTCATCGCGAAGTCGTGGATCATGGTCGGGCCGCCGACCGCGATCTCCTCGCGCTGGAGATAGGTCCCGTCCGCGCCTATGCGGTGATAGACGAGATAGGGCGGCGCAAAGCCGTAGCCGAAGGCGTGCATCTCGCCGGTCACCGGACAGATCTTGGGATGCGCGGTGAAGGCGAAGTCCAGCTTGCCGCCGAAATCCTCCAGCCCCAGCGTTTCAAGCTCGGGCGAAACGCGCGTCGGCAGGCTGGACTCCACCAGCGCATAGATATTGCCGTTGTGCGGCACGACATGGGTGTTGGCGACACCGACCGTGTAGTCGCGGCTGAAATCGTCGCGCATCGGCTTGGCGCCTTCCAGCGCCTTGGTGCGGACCCAGCGGTTGCGATACCAGTGCGCCCTGCCGCCGCCGAACCTCAGGCCGTGCAGCATGCCGTCGCCCATGAACCAGTGGCCGGGAACGCCCTTCGACGCAGGCGGATTAGGACCATTGCGCAGATAGACGCCTTCGAGCCCATCGGGCACGCGCCCCTCGACCCGAAGGTCGGTCAGCGTCGCCTCGTCGGCGATCGGCGCATAGTTGCCGCGCATATAGAAGGGCAGCTTGCGCGCAGCGGGTGCTTCGGCTTCCAGGGTCATCGCGTATCCTCCCGAGCCTGACCATGACGCGCTCTTCGCGATCTAGTCAGTGTCTAGTTTAATGCATGCTACGCCCGACTCCGGCCGGTGTCGAGGGCGTCGCTCAGCCTGCGGCGCCGGCGGCGCGCAGGGCGGCGATCTCGCCGGGCGTGCGTCCGAGTTCGGCGAGAATTTCGTCGGTCTGCTCGCCCAGCAGCGGCGCGTGGCGGCGCAGCGACGAGGGCGTCGCGGCGAACTTCGCCGGCGGCATCGTCTCGCGCAAACGGCCAGCGGCCGGATGGTCGGTGACGGTGAGGATGGCGTTGTGGACGATCTGCGGGTCGTCCGGGACCTCGGCGCGGGTGAGCACGACGGCATGGGGGGCGTCCTCGGCCTCCAGGCGCGCGCGAACCTCCGCAGTCGTGAAGGTGGCGACCGCTTCGGCGAACGCAGCCTTCAGCGCCGCGGCGTTGGCCATGCGCGAGCCGATATCCCTGAAGCGCGGATCGGCGGCGATGTCGGGCCGGCCGAGCGCGCGGCAGCAATCCCCAAACTCGTCGTCCGAGATGGTGATGGTGGTGATGAAGCCGTCCCTTGTAGCCATGATGCCGTAGAACGAGGCGAACTCGGGCGAGGGCGGCGCGGTATTGTCGAGCAGGGCATAATTGTAGAAGGCGTCCGGCCAGAGAAAGGCGAGCGCCGCGTCGATCATCGTCAGAGATAGATGCTGCCCGCCGGCGCCCCGCGCACGTGCAAAGAGCGCGGCGGTAATGGCCTGCGCCGCAGTGATCGCCGTGACCTTGTCGCAGGCGATCGTCTGGATGAGCCGCGGCTCGCCCGTCTTTGCGTCGGCCTGGCTGTCGGCGAACCCTGACATCGCCTGCACGACGGGATCATAGACGCGGCGCTTCGCATAAGGCCCGTCCTGGCCGAAGCCGGACATCGAGACGTAGATCAGGTCCGGATGGCTGGCCTTCAGAACGTCGTAGCCGAACCCCATGCGGCCAATCGCGCCGGGCCGGAAATTCTGGATGAAGACGTCGGCGTCCTTCAAGAGATCGCGCAGCACCTCTCTCGCCCTCTCGTCCTTCAGGTTCAGGGCGATCGAGCGCTTGTTGCGGTTGACGGCGGCGAACATCGCGCCGATGCCGTTGCGGTTCGGGCCGAGCCAGCGGCAGAGATCGCCGAGTCCCAGAGGCTCCACCTTGATCACATCCGCGCCCTGGTCCGCGAGGATGCCGGTGGCCATCGGCCCCGCAATAACGGCAGAGAGGTCGACGATCTTCACGCCATCAAGGGGACCGGGCATGGGACAGCCTCACGCCGGGGGCGGGACCGGTGCAGAATTGACGTAGAGGACGACGAAGACAGCCCCGACGATCAGGGCGAGGAAGAAGGCCGCGGCGCACAGCACGAAGAGGCGACGCATCGGCTCGGCCTTGGGGTCGAAATTGCGTCCGGTGAAGAAGGCATAGCCGTTCCACACGAACCAGGCCGACGAAACGCCTTCCTTGCGATGGTTGAGCATGCCGCTCGCGGCGAAAATCGCCAGCATGAAGGCGACGAAGGCGATGCCGCCAGCGACCGCGAAAATGGCCTTGACCATGAAACCCCATCGGACGGCCGTTCGCCACGGCTCTGCCCCTTCGATAGCCCGTGGCGGTGCGGATTCGCAAGGGAGGGATCGGGCCGGGGCCGGCGCCTGAGGTGCGAGACCCGCGCAACCACGTCGGGCGCCGCCCGGACGACCTATGGGCGGGCATCGCGGGCGCTGCTGGCGGGACCTTCCAGAACGACGGGCGAACCGCCGGAAGGAGCCGTGCCGGGCGACGACCCCGACAACCCCAACCCGATCGCCAGTCCGGCCGCCTAGCGGATCAGCCGCACCTTGCGGGCGGCGGGGCGAATGGTCGCGATCACGCCCGCGTCGAAGCGGATCGCGTCGGCCTCGATGCCGTCGGCGAAGATGACTCCCTCCATGCGGGATTCGATGACGAGCGGATGCTTCGCCGTGACGTCGCCTTCGGTCAGCGCCGCTCCGAAACCGCGGCCCGGCCAGGCCTCGCGCACCACGAATCTGAGCCGGTCTTCCGATGGGTCGAAAGCCGCCGCCTCGCCCTTCAGCGATTTCAGCCAGCCGGACGAGCCGGTTCCGGTCGCAACGATGAGGCCGCTGGAGGAATGTTCCTCCGCCTTCTTTCCGCTTGCGATGCGATAGCGGGCCGACTGGTGGGTCGGTACGCCGACGAAGATTTCGTTGAGGCCGTAGAGCGTCTGGCGGTCGGATGTCGCTACTTCCGCCAGCGTTGCCTCGCGCGCCGGTCTCGCGTCGCCGATCGCGTCCGGCAGCGCCTTGACGAAGGCCTCGATGTTGAAGGGCAGCAGGGCGCCTTCGATGTTGGCGGGATCGGGATTGACGCCGGCGAGCGGCTGACCGTCGAGATACTTGCCGACATTGGCGACAAGGCCGTCCTGCCCCAGCGCGACGACAAGATCGAAGGGCTCGAACAGGAACTGGGCGACGAGAGAGCGGTCGATCTCGACGGTCTTCACGCCATCTGGAATCGCCTCGCGGATCAGCCTGAGACCGCGCGCTTCCGCCGACTCATAGAGCTTGGCGCGCGAAAACGCCCTGGCGCCTTCGGGCGAGCGCGACATGGCGAACAGCGCCTGGCCCTCCGTACCGTAGCGGCGGACGATCGTCTCCGCCTGGCTCTGGCGGCGCAGGATGACAATGCGGGTCCGCACCTGGCCTATCCGGGCGGCCGGGCCGCCTGGGCGATGGCCTGGGCGATGTCGGATCCCAGCGTCAGCGTTCCGGGCACGACGCCGCGGATTCCCAGTTCGTACAGCGCCTGGGCGATGACCTGCTCCGGCGTCAGCTCGGCGAAGGGGCGCAGGCGCTCGCGATTGGTGTCGGCGGCCGAGCGTGCCTCGATCACCGCCGTCGCGGCCTTGGCCTCGGCGAGCACCTGGCGTTCGGACTCCAGCGTCCGCTGGTTGGAGATTTCGGTCGCGGCGAGTTCCTGCCGGTCCGCCTCGTCGCGCATCTTCAGCGCGTGCTCGTCGGCGGTGGCGGCGCGGCGGCGCTCGAACAGCGCGGTATCGGCCTCGCGCAGCAAGGTCTCGCGCAGCTTTGCTTCCAGCGCCTTCTTGATTTCCGGCGCCGGCTTCACCGACAGGACCAGAACGCGATCGACCGCGATGCCGTCGTCCTTGAGGCCCTGGTCGGCAGTGACCGTGCGCATGGCGACGGCGGAGAGCTCCTCCGACTTGTTCAGTGCGGCGTCGAGGCTCGAGCGGCCAAGCGCCTCTCGGCAGGCCGACATGACGATGCCGCGCAGGCGGTCGACGATCTGCTTCATCGGCTCACCGGTGTGACGCCCGCTCTTGATGTCGATGCTGAAGTCCTGGCGGGCAACGGCGAGCCCCGCGTCGGCGATCCGGAAGGTGATGAGGCCCTGGATCGTCACGGTCTGGTAGTCGGCCGTCATGGTCTCGACCGAGAAGAAATCGTCGCGCGCATCCGTGGGCACCGCAGCGGCCGTTGTGGTCGGCACGAACACCAGGCCGCCCAGACCCGCCCCCTCGCGCGCTTTGCGTCCCGACTTGTAGAGCACGACATGGTCGGTCGGACGGGTCGTCAGAAAGCGGAAACCGAGCATGAAATCCTCCGGGGCGGCGGCGCCAAGCTAGGCGATCAGCGCGAAATGACCAATATTGCCTTGGCCCCTGCGACAACAGGATCACGCTCTTGAGCGATTCGCCCATCCCCGTTTCCGCCTATCGGCTGGATGCCGTCAGCATCGTCGCGACGCTGACCCGGCTGCGCGATCGAATCACGGAGCGGTTCCCCGACTCGGGCCTTCAGCGCGTGTGCGGCGAACTGGTTGCGACGGGCCGCGACACAGCCCGCTCGGTCGAGGCGCTGAGCCGGCCGCTCTTCTGGCTGCGCCTGCTGGCCGGACTGGTGGCCGCGGCCTGGGCGGCCGGGATGACGCTGGTCCTCGCCGAGATCGACTGGGCGGAGGTCGGGAGGCGCACCGATCCGGCCGGACTGGCCCAAGGCCTCGATTCGGCGGTGAACCTGCTGCTGCTTGCGGGGGCCGCGATCTGGTTCCTGGTGACGGCGGAGGCCCGGCTGAAGCGCCGGCGGACACTCAAGGCTCTGTATCGCCTGCGCTCTTTCGCCCATGTCATCGACATGCACCAACTGACCAAGGACCCGACGGCGGTGCTCGGCAAGCTGCCGCCGACAGCCTCCTCGCCGGAGCGGCGAATGAGCGAATTCGAACTGGCCCGTTATCTTGAGTATTGCGCCGAGATGCTGGCGCTGACCGCAAAGCTCGCGGCGCTCTATGCTGCATCGACCGACGACGAGCAGGTGATGACGGGGGTCAACGATGTCGAGGAGCTTGCCTCCAATCTCGGCCGCAAGATCTGGCAGAAGATCATGATCCTCTCCCAACTCGACGAAGGCCGGGCCTCGAAATCGGCCGCCGGATAGAGCGGTTTGCGCAGGGGCGCAGGTCAGGCTACCGCTTGGGCAAGCGCCACCGATTCCCACGGGCCCATGACCATCGACCTGCAGATCGCCCGTGCGGCGACGCTGAAGCCCATCGCCGCGATCGCCGAAGCCGCCGGCATTCCGCTCGAGGCGCTGGACCCCTATGGCAAGTACATCGCCAAGCTCGACCAGCCGTTCCTCGCCGCAATCGCCGGCCGTCCGCGCGGCCGGCTGATCCTCGTCACGGCGATCAACCCGACCCCGGCCGGCGAAGGCAAGACGACGACGACGATCGGCCTCGGCGATGCGCTGAACCGGATCGGCAAACGCACGGTGATCGCGCTGCGCGAGCCTTCGCTCGGACCGGTGTTTGGCCGCAAGGGCGGCGCGACCGGCGGCGGCTATGCCCAGGTGCTGCCGATGGAGGCGATCAACCTCCACTTCACGGGCGACTTTCACGCGATCACGGCAGCGCACAACCTGCTCGCGGCAATGATCGACAACCACATCTACTGGGGTAACGCGCTCGATATCGACCTGCGCACCGTCACCTGGCGGCGCGTGCTCGACATGAACGACCGGGCGCTCAGGCAGATCGCGACGGGGCTCGGCGACGGCTTCAACGGGCTGCCGCGCGAGACCGGCTTCGACATCACCGTCGCCTCGGAGGTGATGGCGATCCTCTGCCTCGCCCGCGACCTCAACGACCTGGAGCGGCGTCTGGCGCGGATCGTCGTGGCGCGGACGCGCGCGGGTGCGCTGGTGACGGCAGGGGATCTGAAAGCCGCGGGCGCGATGGCGGTTCTGCTCAAGGACGCGGCGCGTCCGAACCTCGTGCAAACCATCGACGGCAGCCCCGCTCTGATCCATGGCGGGCCGTTCGCCAACATCGCCCATGGCTGCAACTCGGTGATCGCCACCGAGGCGGCCCTCCGGCTCGGCGACTATGTGGTGACGGAAGCCGGCTTCGGCGCCGATCTGGGCGCGGAGAAATTCCTCGACATCAAGTGCCGGAGCGCCGGTCTCGTTCCCGCCGCCGCCGTCGTGGTGGCGACGGTGCGGGCGCTGAAGATGCAGGGCGGCGCGGCGAAGGACGATCTGGGACGCGAAAACCTCGATGCGCTCGGCAACGGGCTCGTCAATCTCGGACGGCATGTCGAGAACCTGCGCGGCTTCGGCCTGAAGGTCGCGGTGGCGATCAACGCCTTCGACAGCGACACCGCGGCCGAGCAGGGGCTTCTCGCCCATGTCTGCGAGGATCGCTTCGGCGTGAAGGCGATCCTCTGCCGCCACTGGGCGGAAGGCGGCGCGGGCGCAGAGGATTTGGCGCGCCATGTGGCGGCGCTCGCCGAAGACGGCGCGAACCCTCTGGCCGCCTTTCGTCTTGCCTATCCCGACGAGATGGAGCTGAAGGAGAAGATCGAGACGGTCGCGAAGCGCATCTATCGGGCGGCCGGCGTCTCGTTCGCGCCGAAGGCGAGGCGCGAGCTGGAGCGCTTCCAGGCGGCCGGCTTCGGCCGCCTGCCGGTCTGCATGGCGAAGACGCCCTACTCCTTTTCGTCCGACGAATCCCTGCTGGGGGCGCCCTCCGGCTTCACGCTGCCGGTGCGCGAAGTCCGTCTGTCGGCGGGGGCGGGCTTCGTCGTGGCGATCTGCGGCGAGGTGATGACCATGCCGGGCCTGCCGCGCGCGCCGGCCGCCGACCGGATGAGCCTCAATGCAAAGGGCGAGATCGAGGGCCTTTCATAGGGCCCCAACGAAAACGGCCGCCGGTTGCCCGGCGGCCGCGTCGCGTCATTCGGCAAAGATCAGATGCGCTCGATGATGATCGCCGGGGCCATGCCGCCGGCGGCGCACATCGTGACGAGACCGCGCTTGAGGTCGCGGCGCTCAAGCTCGTCGAGCACCGTGCCGATGAGGATCGAGCCGGTCGCGCCGATCGGGTGGCCGAGGGCCATCGCGCCGCCGTTCACGTTGACCTTGTCGCGGTCGAGCTTGAGGTCGCGGATGAACTTCTCGGCAACGACGGCGAAGGCCTCGTTGATCTCGAAGAGGTCGATGTCGTCGAGCGTGAGGCCGGCCTTCGCCAGAACCTTGCGCGCGGCCGGGACCGGGGCGTTCAGCATCAGGGTCGGGCTGTCGCCGACATTGGCCATCGCGACGACGCGGGCGCGCGGCTTCCAGCCCTGCTTCTTGGCGTAGTCAGGCGAGGCGAGCAGCAGCGCGGCCGAACCGTCGACGACGCCGGACGAGTTGCCGGCGTGGTGGACGTGCTTGATCTTGAGGTCGGGATAGACCTGGCGGATGAGACCCGCCAGCGTCGTGCCCTGCTCGTCGATCGGCACTTCGGCCAGCGCCTCGAACGAGGGCTTCAGGGCCGCAAGGCCTTCGAGCGTCGTCTGCGGGCGCGGGAACTCCTCGCGGTCGAGGGCGAGAGAGCCGTCCTCGCGATAGACGGGAACCAGGCTCTTCTTGAAGTGATCGCCCTTGATCGCCGCGTCGGCACGCTGCTGGCTGACCCAGGCGAGGTGATCGAGCGCCTCGCGCGGAATGCCTTCCAGCGTCGCGATGGCGTCTCCGCAGATGCCCTGGTGCGACTGGGGGTGCTTGGCGCGCAAACGCGCATTGCCGCCGTCCATCAGCATCGGCCCGCCGGTGCCCGCGGTGGATGAAGTGTAGGACATCATCTCGGTGCCGCCGGCGACGATGCAGTCTTCAAGGCCCGACATGATCATGCCGGTCGCAAAATTCACCGTGGTGATGCCCGAGCCGCAGAAGCGGTCGAGCGTCACGCCGCTGGAGCGGATGTCGTAGCCGGCGTCGAGCGCCGACATGCGGCCGAGGTCGCCGCCCTGCTTGCCGCGCTGCGAGGAGGTGCCCCAGATGACGTCGTCGACTTCGTGCGTCTTGAGATTGTTGCGCTCGGCGAGCGCCTTGAGAACGGTCGCGCCGAGTTGCTGCGGATGAATGTCCGCCAGCGCGCCCTTGCCAACCTTGCCGATGCCGCGGGGCGTGCGCACCGCGTCGATGATCCATGCCTCAGCCATGCCTGTCGTCCCTCTGACGGTCTTTAAATTCGTGGGGCGCAAGCTATCCCCCCGCGCCGACCGGGGTAAAGACTGCCGTAAGGGTCAAGTCTCGCGTTCGGAACCCGGGCCTTTCGAGCGCCAGATCAGCGTGATGAAGAGGCCCTTGGCCGATGGCAGGAGCGCCAGGATCATGGCCAGCGACAGACCCGACCACGCCAGCATCGAGGCCCACTCCGGCCAGTCGAGTTGGGGTTCGAACGTCAGCACAAGCGAGATGACGATGTGCCCGACGACGAGGATGGTGAGCCAGGCCGGGCCGTCATCGGCACGGATATGGCCATAGGTTTCGCCGCAAGAAGCGCAGGATTCCACCGGTTTCAGATAGGCGCGAAAGAGCCTGCCCTGCCCGCATTTCGGGCAACGCAGGGCGAGGCCGCGCAAGGCCTGCGTGGAAATCGGTTCGGGCGCCAGCGGCAGGTCGTGGGACATGCGTCTTCTTCGACCATCCCTCTCCAGGCTGCAAGGGCGATCGCCGGCCTGGCAATCGCCCCTCCTAACGCAGCGTCAGGCGACCGCAGCTGGCTTCTTTACCGTGATCGTCTGCGTGGCGGTGTATTCCAGCAGACCCTCAAGGCCGTTCTCGGCGCCCGCGCCGGACTGCTTGTGGCCGGCGAAGGGAGCGAGCGGAGAGAGGTGCTGCGTCTCGTTGATCCAGACGGTTCCGGCCTGGAGCCGCTGGCCGATCGCCAGCGCCTTTTCCGCATCGCCCGACCAGACCGATGCGCCGAGACCGTAGTCGCTGGCATTGGCGCGGGCGACGGCCTCGTCCACATCGTCGAACTTGAGCAGCGGCAGCACGGGACCGAACTGCTCCTCCTGGACGATGCGCGAATCCTCCGGCGGATTGTCGAGAATGGTGATGGGGACGAAATAGCCCTTCTGCTCGTCGGGCAGGCCGCCCATGAGGAACGAATAGCCCTTGTCCTTGGCGTCCTGGATCAGGCTGACGACGCGCTGGTATTGCGGGCGGTTCTGGATCGGTCCGAGCTGGGTCCCCTGCTGCGCGCCGTCGCCGACCTTCACGCTCCTGGCGTAGTCCACCAGCGCCGTCTTCAGCGGCTCGTAGACGTCCTTGTGAACATACATGCGCTTGGTGGCGATGCAGATCTGACCGGAATTGCCGAAGGCCGCCCAGAACAGTTCCTGCGCCACCTTGTTCACATCGACGTCGGGCAGGACGATGGCGGCGTCGTTGCCGCCCAGTTCCAGCGTCACGCGCTTGAGGCTATCCGAGGCGCTGGCCATGACCTTGCGGCCGGTCTGCGTCGAGCCGGTGAAGCTGATCTTGTCGATGCCGGGATGCGAGGTCATCCAGGGGCCGAGCGCGTCGCCGCCCGAGACGACGTTGAGGACGCCCGGCGGCAGCACGCCGCGCAGGAGTTCGCCCACCTTGAGCGTGGTGAGCGGCGTGAAAGGCGAGGGTTTCAGAACCACCGTGTTGCCGGCGAGCAGCGCGGGTCCGAGTTTGAAGCAGGCGAGGAGGACCGGGAAGTTCCACGGCGCGATCGCCCCAACGACGCCGAGCGGAACGTGGCGCGTGATGCTGCGGCGAGTCTCGCTGTCCTCGTTGACGGTTTCGGGCAGGGTGAGGGTCGCAGTCTGCTGCAGCCAGAAGCCGCCGCCCATCACGTCCGCCCCGGCGGCTTCGAGCGTCTTGCCTTGCTCGGCGGTGAGCAGGCGCTTGAGCGGCTCGGCATTGGCGAAAAGCACGCCGGCCATCGCCGTCACCAGCTTCTGCCGCTCGGCAAAAGGGGTTGCCGCCCATCCGGGGAAGGCCTTGCGCGCCGACGCGACCGCCTGATCGAGCTGCTCGCGCGAGCAGTCCGGCGCCTTGGCGATCGGCTGCTCGGTGGCCGGATTGAGAACGTCGAACGACGACGCGCCGGCGACGCCCTGACCGCCGATGGTCATCGTGAAATCGCTGTCGAACGAGATGGTCATGAGGCTTCCTCCGCTTGTTCTTTCGCTGGCAAGACCAGCACCGCGGCGACCGCCGCGCAAGCCGTCAGGCGGTTGACGCGGCGGCATGGATGGCGCGGGCGACGGCTCGCGCCATGCAGTCAGCCGCCGCCGCGCCGAGGCGGGCGATGGCGACCGTGCGCTCCGGCCCTTCGCCCACAGCAACACGCCCGGCAGCGAGCGCGAAGACGATGTCGCCGTCGAACGGCGTGTGGATAGGACGGATGGCGCGCGCGAAGCCATCCTGCGCCATGATGGCGATGCGCTTGCACTCGGCCGGCGTCAGATCGGCGTTCACGGCGACGACGCCAAGCGTCGTGTTGGCGCCGGGCGCGAGGCGGCCGAACTGCGAAAGGCGCGAGGCGTCGGGGACCGGATCGACGGCGGCGATGATGTCGGCGGCGGGGCGTGCGCCGCCGAACTCGCCGTCGATCTCGAACGGCCAGGCCCAGAAGGTGCGGCCGTCCGCCATGTAGGTGCTGCCGATGGGATTGGCGGCGACCAGCGCCCCGGCCATCAACCCGCCGCCGAGATCGAGCGAGGCGGAACCGATGCCGCCCTTGGCGAGCCCCGCCATCGCGCCGCGTCCCGCGCCGACCGAGCCGAGCGCGAAATCCTCAGCGGCCGCCGCGACCGCCGCGGCGCCGAGACGGCGATAGGGCGGATCGTCGCCCCAGTTCTTGTCGCCGGGATTGCCCAGATCGTGCAGCACGGCGGCGGGCACGATGGGAATGGGCGGCGAGCCGGGGCGCAGGCGCAATCCCCTGCCCTGCCCGGCCAGCGCCGTCACCGCGCCGTCCGCGGCGGCAAGGCCATAGACCGAGCCGCCTGCCAGCACGATGGCGTGGGCGCGGGCATTGAGGTTTTCGGCTGAGAGCGTGTCCGTCTCGCGGGTGCCCGGTCCACCGCCACGCGGATCGGCGGCGGCCGCCCAGAAGCCGTCGCAGAGAAGCGCCGTGACGCCGGAGCCCGCATGCTCGTCGGTCGCGTGGCCGACCTTGAGGCCGCTGACATCGGTAATGAGATTGAGCGGGCCGGGCCGGAACTGGGTCACTGCGAGGGTCCGATGCTGGTCGATGCACGACCGTCTATAGCCGCCCGCGCGCGGCAGTTCCAATTCGCCGTCCTTTGGGCGACGCTCTGCCCGTTGCCGTCATCCGGAAGCCGATCATGAACGCTCTCGCCCCGAACCGCCGCGTTTTCGCCGGCACGACCGTCGAGCTGCGCCCCGGACGCACGCTGTCCGTCGCCGTGCACGAGGCGCCGGGCGACACCACGGTTTTTCTTTGCCATGGCTCCGGCGGCAACAAGAACCAGTGGCGCCATCAATGGCTGGCGCTGACGGCGGCCGGGCTTCGTGTCGTCGCCTGGGACTTTCCGGGGCATGGCGAGAGCCCGGCTCCGAAGATCGCGGCAACCTATGCCGGATCGGCCTTCGCCGACGACTATGTGGCGTTGCTGGAACGCTTCGGCACGGCGCGCAATCTTCTGGTCGCCCATTCCTACGGCACGCGGCTGACGCTGGCGGCGCTGCTCGCCGCGCGCCCCGAACTCGTCAAGACGGCGATCGGTGCCGTGTTGCTGGGCGCCACGCCGCCCGCCAATTTCAATCCTACAGGGCCAATCGTCTCGTGGCCGGTCTTCGTGCTGCGGCTGATCCGGCCTTGGCTGGCGGCGGGCTTCGCCAAGCTCGCCTGGGACAAGGGCGCCGATCCGGCCCTCGTCGCCTACGAGCAGGAGGTCACCAAGGCGAACAGCCTCTTCATGATGCAATCGCTGATGCGCCAGATCGCGCCGCTGGATCTTGCGCGACTGGGGGAGATCGCCCTTCCCGTGCGCATCATCGCCGGCGCGAGCGACCGGCTGACGCCGCCTGCGGCCGGCGAGGCGCTGGCGAAGGCGCTGCCCAACGCAAGCTTCGAGGTGCTGTCGGACACCGGTCACCAGATCATGCTGGAACGCCCGCACGAGACGACCGCCGCCATTCTCGCCGCGCTGAAGTGAAACGAAAAGGCCGGCGCGAAGCCGGCCTTTCCCGATGAGATGGCAGCGCGATCAGAAATGAGCGCCGATGCGGACGCCGTAAGTCGCGGGCTGTCCGGGTACGGAGAAATTGTCGCCCGCGCCCGAATTGAAGGTGTTGCGCGTCTCGTCGTACTCGGCGTCGAAGATGTTGCGGCCCCACAGGCCGAACTCCCACGGCGTGTTGTCGGGACGGAAGACCAGGTTCGCATCGACCAGCCAGTAGGAGTCGATGTCGAACAGCGACCCGAGCAGCGGGAAGCTGCGCGTGTCGTGATAGGAGTAGCCGATCGAAGCGGCATAGCTGAAGCCGGCGGTCGTCTGGTTCTCGTAGGCGATCGAGCCGCCATAGGAGAGTTCGGGGAAACCGATGTCCTGCCCAGCCCGGTCGATGGTGCCGAAGGGAACGAGGAAGTCGGCATCCAGGAATTCCTGGAACGTGCCCTGCTTCCAGCCGAGCGACTGGGTGATCGTCAGCTCCGGCGTGGCGCGCCAGATCAGTTCGAGCTCGCCGCCATAGACCTCGCTCTTGGGCGCATTGACGATCTTGCCCACGAGGGCCGGCGAGCCGGGGCCTGCCGGGGCGACCCAGGCGGCCGACTGAACCTGCTGGTCCTTGTAGTCGTAGTAGAAGATCGCGCCGTTGAGGCGGACCGTATCGTCGGCGAAGTCGGCCTTGAAGCCGGCCTCGTAGGCCCAGAGCTTTTCGGGCAGGAACGGATCGAGGCCGGCGGGGTTGAAGGTATTGTAGGCGGTGAAGCCGCCCGACTTGATGCCCCGGCTGATGCTGAAATAGGTCAGCAGGTTCTCGTCGGGCCGGTATTCGAGCGCAACCTTGCCGCTCATCTCGTCGAACGAGGTGCTGCGGCTTTCGAGCGTGCCGTCGACCGTGCCGTTGGCGAAGTTGAGGCCGGGGAAGCCGATGGCGTAGGTCGCCGCGTCGCGCAGGTCGCGGTCCTCGCTCTCCCAACGCAAGCCGGCGACGATCCTGACCTTGTCGTTCACGGCGTAGTCGCCCTGCGCGAAGATGCCAAGCGTCTCGACTTCCTGCTTGTAGGGCACCCAGAGCACCGAGAAGGCCGGCCCGAAGCTGCCGTTGAAGCCGGAGGTGTAAAGCTCGTCCAGATTCTCGTTCGCGTAGTAGATGCCGCCGACCCAGCTAAACGGCCCCTCATCGGCCGAAGCGAGGCGCACCTCGTGGCTCTGCACCGAAACATCGCTGACGAAATAGACGTCGGCATAACCTTCCGTCAGGCCGTCATAGTCGTTGTATTCGCGGCGATCGAGGTGCTCGAAGGCGCCGATATAGGTGAGGTCCGCAAAGCCCAGATCGGCGCTGAAGGTGGCGCTGAAGCCCCAGCCTTCGTTGTCGCGGAAGGGCTTGGAGTCCGGCTGGATGCCGATGATGCCGGCATAGGTGGCCGACGTGCCCCAGCTCGTCTCACGGCCCTGATGGGCCAGCGCCGGGGCGGCGGCGAAGGAGCCGGGAAAGTCGGTGAAGAGCTTCTTGCCGATGCCGTCGCCCTGATCGGTGTGGCCGTGCAGGTTGAGCAGCAGGCTGACCTTGTCGTCGGGCGAGGCGATCTCGACCTGCAGGCGGCCGGCCGTCTTGTCGGCGTCGCCGAGATCGACGCCGGTCTCGCGGTTGACTTGCCAGGCGCCGCCCTGCTCGGTCGCCACCGACAGGCGCGCCGTGACGCCCTCGCCGAGCTTGCCGCCGGCATAGGCCTCGGCGCGGAAGGCGCTGAAGCGGCCATATTCGGCGACGAAGCCGGCTTCGGTTTCCTCGGTCGGCTTGCGGGTGATGACGTTGATCGCGCCGCCGGTCGAGTTGCGGCCGTAGAGCGTGCCCTGCGGCCCGCGCAAGACCTCGACGCGGTCGATGTCGAAGAGGACGCCCTGGCTAAGGACAGGCAGCGTGTAGGCGACGTCGTCGACATAGAGGCCGACGGTCGAGGTGTTGTTGGTCGCGTAGTCGCGGAAGCCGATGCCGCGGATCGTGAAGGCGACCTGGCCGGAGCCGAACTGGTTCTCTATTTCGAGGCTGGGCGTGATGTTCTCCAGCCCGTTCACCGTCGTGATGCCGCGCTCGCTGAGCGTCTCGCCGGTCACCGGGGTAAGCGCGATGCCGACATCCTGCGCCTTCTGGGCGCGGCGCTGGGCGGTGACGACCACTTCCTCGTTCCCCTCAGGCGTGGCGGGCGGCGCTTCCTGCGCACGGGCCAGGACGGACAGCGCGCTTCCGGCGAGCAACGTGGCGATGAGCAGTCTGTGAAGGCGCATGTCTGGGTTCCCCTGGTGAGCGAAGGAGCTCGTCAAGCCGGTCCCTTTGTCGGCGTTTCTTCCCCGCCTTTCATCAGGCTACGCCTAAACCTAAGGTTCAAGCGGACTTCACCCGCCGCGCGCCATTCGGTGCGGGCGTGGCAATTGTGCCTCAGGTTACGTCAAGGTCAGATGCAGCGCCCGCCATCGACCTCGAGCGCCACGCCGGTGATCATCGAGGCCTCGTCGCTGCACAGGAAGAGCGCCGCCGCGCCCATGTCCTGCGGCGTCGAGAAGCGGCCGAGCGGAATGCTCGCCAGGAACTTCGCGCGAATCTCGGGCGTGTCCTCGCCCATGAAGGTGGCGAGCAGCGGGGTTTCGCCGGCGACCGGGTTCAACGCGTTGACGCGCACGCCGAAGGGCGCGAGCTCGACCGCCATCGCCCGCGTCGCGGTGATCATCCAGCCCTTGGAGGCGTTGTACCAGGTGAGGCGCGGCCGGGGGCTGACGCCGCCAGTCGAGGCGATGTTGAGGATCGCCCCCCGCCCCGCCTTCTTCATGCCCGGGACCAAAGCGCGGGCGGTGAGATAGACCGACTTGGCGTTGACCGCGAGGATGCGGTCGAAGCTCTCCTCCGGCAGATCTTCCAACGCCTGCGGCACATGGCCGATCCCGGCATTGTTGACGAGGATGTCGACGCCGCCGAACGCCGTGATCGCCGACGACGCCATGGCCGCGACGCTGTCGCCGCGCGAGACGTCGGTCGCGACGGCGATCGCGCCGCCGCCGATCTCGTGCGCCAGCGCCTCGGCCGCCGGGCCGTTCAGGTCGGCGATGGCTACGCGCGCGCCCGCGGCCGCGAAGGCGCGCGCGATGCCCGCGCCGAAACCCGATGCGCCGCCGGTGACGATGGCCCGTTTGCCCTGAAGTCTCATGCGATCCTCATCCGTGCCAGGCCGCCACGGTCTTCAGCGTGGAGAAGCCGTAGAGCGCCTCGAAACCCTTCTCGCGGCCGTGACCCGACCGCCCGACGCCGCCGAAGGGCAGCTCCACGCCACCGCCCGCGCCGTAATTGTTGAGGAAGACCTGCCCGGCCTTCAGCGCGCGGGCGAGGCGCATCTGGCGCGCCCCGTCGCGCGTCCATACCCCCGCCACCAGGCCATAGGGCGTGCCGTTGGCGATGGCGAGAGCCTCGTCCTCGTCGTGGAAGGGAATGACCACCTGCACGGGGCCGAAGATCTCGTCCTGCGCCAGCAGGTGGCAAGGATCGACGCCGGCGAAGAGCAGCGGCGCGACATAGTGGCCGGCGGCGGGCGCGTCCTCGGCGATGCGGCCTTCGGCGGCGATAGCGAGCGCGTCGGCGCGGGCGCGGGCGATGAAGGACAAGACCGTCGCCTTCTGCTTGGCCGAGATCAGCGGCCCGAGATCGCGGTCGGCCATCGCCGGACCCGCGACGAGGCCGCGATAGCGGGTCGCGAGGCGCTCCACGACCTCGTCATAGACGCCGCGCTGCACGAGAATGCGCGAAGAGGCCGAACAGGTCTGGCCGGCGTTCTGCAAACCGGCGTCGGCGAGGAAGGGCAGCGCGCGGGCGATGTCGGCGTCGTCGAAGACGATCTGCGGCGACTTGCCGCCAAGCTCCAGCGTGACCGGCGCGGCGCGGCGTGCCGCCGCCGCCTGCACCGCGCAGCCGACTGCGTAGGAGCCGGTGAAGGAGATGTGATCGATGCCCGGATGGGCAGTCAGCGCCGCCCCCGCCTCCGCCCCGAGGCCGGGCACGACGTTGAGCGCCCCGGCGGGCAGTCCCGCCTCGACCGCGATCGCCGCGAAGGCGAGGGCCGAACGCGAGGCATCCTCGGCCGGTTTCAAGACCGCCGCATTGCCCATGGCGAGCGCCGCGCCGACCGAGCGGCCGACGATCTGCATCGGGTAGTTCCACGGCACGATATGGCCGGTGACGCCGTGCGGTTCGCGCAGCGTGTAGACGGTGTAGCCGGTGCGATAGGGGATGGTCTCGCCCATCAGCTTGTCGGCCGCACCGCCATAGAATTCGCAATAGCGGGCAAGGGCCAGCGCGTCGGCGCGCGCCTGACGCAGCGGCTTGCCGACATCGGCCGCCTCGATGAGCGCCAGATCCTCGGCCCTCGCGCGCACCGCTTCGCCGATGCGCGTCAGGACGCGGCCACGCTCGGTGGCATCGAGACGCCCCCAGTCGCCGGCCAGCGCGGATCTGGCGGCGGCGACCGCCTCGTCTATGTCGGCGGCCGTGCCGCGCGCGATCTCGCCCTCGACCGCGCCGGTCGAGGGATTTTCGGCCGGCAGCGTCGCCGAGGCGCGCCGCCAGACGCCGCCGATCAGGAGATCGCCCGGAGGCTGCGTCCCACTCATCTCGTCCTCGCCTCCGCTTCACGCGCCGCCAGCACGGTCTCGAGGTCCGGCGCGGCGGCGATCAGTTCCTTCGTATAGGGGTCGTGCGGCTGCGCCAGAACGGCGGCGGTTCTGCCCTCTTCGACCACGCGGCCGCGTCGCATGACCACGACCCGGTTGGCGACGGCGCGCGCCGCGTCCAGATCGTGCGTGATGAAGAGATAGGCAAGTCCGCGACGGCGCGAAAGTTCGCGCAGCAACGCGACGATCTGCGCCCGCGTCGTCACGTCCAACGCCGATACCGCCTCGTCCAGCACGATGACCTTGGGTTCGGAGATCAGGGCGCGGGCGATGGCGATGCGCTGGCGCTGACCGCCGGAGAACTCGTGCGGATAGCGCCGGGCGCCGTCCGGCGGCAGGCCGACATCGGCGAGCGCCCTGGCGATGCGGGCCCTACGCTCCGCCGAGGCGATGCGCCCCAGCAAATGCAGCGGCTCGGCGACGATGCGCTCGATCCGGTGACGCGGGTTGAGGCTGCCATAGGGGTCCTGGAAAACCGCCTGGATCGCGGCGCGCGCGGCCCGCAGCGCGCCGCCGCTAGCCCGGTGGATGTCGGTACCGGCGATCCGCACTGTCCCGGCGGCGAGCGGTTCCAGACCCAGAACGGACCGCGCCAGGGTCGACTTGCCCGAGCCGGACTCACCGACAATGGCCAGGCTTTCGCCCGACATGAGGGTCAACGAGACGCCGTCGACCGCGCGCACGCCGCCGCCATAGACGACGGACACATCCACCGCCTCGACGATCGGCTCCGTCCCGCCCGCGGCTTCGTCCGGCGCGATCGGCGGCAGGGCCGAGGCAGCGAGCAGCGATTGTGCGTAAGGGTGGCGGAGGCTGCGGAAGATGGACGGAGCCGAGCCTTCCTCCACCACCTCGCCATCCTTCATGAAGGCGATGCGGTCGGCGATGCCGGCGATCGACGCGAGATCGTGGGTGACGAAGACGAGCCCCGCGCCCTCGCGCCGGGCGAGACCGGCGAGAAGGTCGATGATGCCGCCCCGGGCGGTCGCATCGAGCGCCGTCGTCGGCTCGTCGGCGAGGATCAGCTTCGGCCCCAAGGCGGCGGCGATGGCGACGACGACGCGCTGGCGCTGGCCGCCCGACAATTGGTGCGGGTAGCGGTCGAGCGGGACAATTTCCGGCGGCAGGCCGGCGCGCCGCAGCCGCTCGGCCGCTTCGGCCAGCGCCTCGCGCGCGCCGAAGCCAAGATGCAGGCGGAAGCACTCAGCGACCTGGCGGCCGATCGTCTGCACCGGATTGAGCGCCGTCATGGGCTCCTGGAAGACCATGCCGATCTTCCGTCCACGGACGGATTCCATCGCGCGCTCTGGGCCGGCAAGAAGGTCGGCGCCCTCGAAGCGGATCGCGCCCTCGGTCCGCGTGCCGGGTGGCCCGAGGCGCATGATCGCGTTCAGCGTCATCGACTTGCCCGAGCCGGATTCGCCGACGAGACCGAGGATTTCGCCCGGCGCGACGGTGAGCGATACCGATCTGAGGATCAGCTTGCCGCCGATGGCGAGCGAGAGGCGGTCGATGGCGAGCAGCGTCATATCGCGCGCTCCCGCCGAATGCGCGGGTCGAGAAGGTCGCGCAGCCCGTCGCCCAGCATGTTGAGGCCGAGAACCGTCGTCACTATGGCGAGCCCCGGCGCAAGCGCCAGCCAGGGCGCGAGCGCGAAATAAGTCTGGCTCTCGGCCAGCATCCGCCCCCAGCTCGGGGCCGGAGGCTGGGCACCGAGGCCGACATACGAGAGGCCCGCCTCCGCCAGCACGCCGAGCGAGAACTGGATCGTGCCCTGCACGATCAGCACGCTCGCGATATTGGGCAGGATGTGCTCCAGCGAGATACGTAGCCGTCCCTTGCCGGCGACCCGCGCCGCCCGCACGAAGTCGCGCGGCCAGAGAGCCAGCGCGCCACCGCGCGCCAGGCGGGCGAAGACGGGAATGTTGAAGATACCGATGGCAACGATGGCGTTGATCGCGCCGGGTCCGGCGATCGCGGTGATGAGGATGGCGAGCAGCAGCGCCGGGAAGGCGAAGATGAGGTCATTGGAGCGCATGACGATCTCATCGACGATCCCGCCCTGCGCCGCCGCGAAAAGGCCGAGCGGGACGCCTGCGCCGAGGCCGATACCTGCCGCAACCAGAGCGACGGCGATCGAGTTGCGTGCGCCGCCGAGGATCATCGAAAGGACGTCGCGGCCCATCTGGTCGGTGCCGAACCAGTGCGCGGCTGAAGGCGGCATCAGCCGCTGCTCGACGAGAATGAGTTCGGCGTCATAGGGCGTCCAGACGAGCGACAGGCCTGCCGCCGCGAGGATCAACGCGGTGAACGCGAGGCCGATGGCGAGGCTGGCGGAGGACCGCTTCATCGCCGCCCCTTCCCGACGCGCGGATCGGCCAGCGCATAGGCGGCGTCCACGGCGAGCGTCACCAGCACCGCCGCGAACACGAGGACGATCACCACGCCCTGCACGACGACGAGATCGCGCTGGGCAATCGCCTGAAAGACCAGACGGCCGAGGCCGGGGAGATAGAAGACGTTCTCGATGATGATGCCGCCGGCCAGCAGGAAGGTGAACTGCAGACCGAGAATGGTCAGCACCGGGATCATTGCGTTGCGCAGCGCATGATCGCGCAAGGCGCGGCGCTCGCTGAGGCCTTTGGCGCGGGCGGTGCGGATATAGTCCTCGCCCATCGTCTCGATCAGCGCACCGCGCGCGACGCGGGTCAGCACCGCCGCCTGCGGCAACGCCAGCGCAACGGCGGGCAGGACGAGCGCCTTGAGGGCCGGCCAGACGCCGGCCTCCCACCCCGGAAACCCGCCTGCCGAGAAGAGCTTCAGCGTCGTGGAGAAGACGAAGACCAGGAGGATCGCCAGCCAGAAATTGGGAATTGCGAGGCCCACCTGGGCAAGGCCCGACACTGCGGCGTCCGCCGCCCGACCCCGTCGTCCCGCGGCGAAGAGCGCCAGCGGAATGGCGAGTGCGGTGGAGAGCGCCATCGCCATCAGCGTCAGCGGCAGCGTGACGCGCATGCGTTCCAGGATCAGGTCGCCGACCGGTACGCGGTAGGTGTAACTGACGCCGAAGTCGCCCATGGCAAGGCCGCCAGCCCAGGCGAAATAGCGCTGCCAAACGGGAAGATCGAGGCCCAACTCGCGGCGCAGTTCGGCGAGCGCGGCCGGATCGCCGCCGAGACCCATCATGTAAGCCGCCGGATCGCCAGGCACGACGTTCAGCACGAGGAAGACGACGAGCGTCGCGGCGAGCAGCGTGATGACGAGCGCCAGCGCCCGGCCGGCAAGAAAGCGCACCATCGTCACGGCTCCTGCCAATAGACGCCAGTGAGGTCGTTCGCCTGAACCGGCGCATTGGCCCACTGTCCCATCAGCCTTGCGTTCCAGACGCCGACCTTGGGCAACTGGAAGAGGAAGCCGTTGACCGCGTCTTCGGCCAGCATCCGCTGTGCCGCCTGGAGAACGGGCCGCCGTACCGCATCGTCGCCGGCGAGGTCCAGCTCGGCCATCAGCGCCTTGAAGGCCGGTTTGGCGTAGCGGAAGTAGTAGTCGTCGCGGGCGTATATGGCGATGTCGCGCGGCTCAGTGTGGGAGACAATGGTCAGGTCGAAATCGCCATTGGCGAAGACCTGATCGAGCCACTGCGCCCACTCGACATTCTCGATCGAGACGTCGATGCCGATGACCTTGAGCTGCTGGGCGAGGATCTCGCCGCCGCGCCGGGCATAGGCGACGGGCGGCAGTTTCATCGTCGCCTTGAAGCCGTCGGGGAACCCGGCCTCAGCAAGCAGGCGGCGGCCGGCGGCGATGTCATAGGGATAGGTGCCGGTGAGATCGACATAAGCCGGGTCGTGCGGCGGGAAATGACTGCCGATGGGCACGCCATAGCCTTCCGACGCGCCGAGGATCAGCGCCTTGCGATCGATGGCGTGGGCGATTGCCTGGCGCACGCGCAGATCGTCGAACGGCTTACGGGCGTTGTTGATGGCGAGGATCGTCTCGCCCTCGGTCGTGCCGATGACGATGGCGAAGCGCGGATCGCCTTCGATCTGGGGCAGAAGCTCGACGGCGGGGAAGTTCGGGAAGCTATCGATGTCGCCCGCCAACAGCGCGGCGTAGGCGGCTGCGGGGTCGGAGATGACGACGAAAGTCGCCGCATCGAGCCGGGCGGGCGGGCCCCAGTAGTCCGGGTTGCGAACGAGTTCGATCTGGGTGCCGCGCAGCCAGCGCGAGAAGCGGAACGGCCCGGTGCCGATGGGCTTTACGGCGTTGGTTGCGGCGCTCTCTGGTGCGACGATGACCGCATCGCCCCAGCCCATGTTGAAGAGGAAGTCGCCCGCCGGGCGGCTCAGTGTGACCTTCACGGTCAGCGGATCGACGACATCGACAGAGGCGATGGGTTCGAAAAGGCCCTTCTGGGCGTTGGTCGAGTCCGCCGCCCGAGCGCGATCGAGCGAGTACTTGACGTCGGACGCATCGAAAGTCGTGCCGTCGTGGAAGTGCGCGCCGGGATGGAGGTGGAAGGTATAGGTCAGCCGGTCCGGCGAGACGTCCCAGCGTTCGGCAAGGGCGGGCAGGACCTCGCCATGCGCGCCGACACGGGTCAGGCCTTCGAAGACGTTGGCATAGACGATCTCGTCGGTCGCCGCCGCCGCGCCCGAGGTCGGGTCCAGATTGGGCGGTTCCAGCGCGATGCCGAGCCGCACGTCGTTTGCCCGTGCCTGCGGTTCGCCGCAAGCGGAGAGCGCGAGGGTGCAGGCAAGCAGCGCCGCAAGACGGCGAAAGGCGTTCATGAGCGGCCGAGCAGCAAGTCCCGCGCTGCCAGCGCCATTACGTTGGCAGACTGCACCATGGCGTCGATCTCGACATACTCGTCCGGCTGGTGGGCGAGATCGAGAATGCCGGGGCCGTAGGCGATGCAGTCCTTGAGGCGGCCGATCCGGTCGATATGCTTCTGGTCGTAGCTGCCGGGCGAGCAGATGAAGGCGGGCTCGCGCTTCAGCACGCGACGGATCGCCCGGGCTGCCGCCTGGGCGACCGGCGCTTCGGGATCGGTCATCGAGGGAATGACTTCGAAGAGATCGCGCAGTTCGTAGGCGAAGCCGGCGCGCTCGCGGGCGAGGCCATTGAGCAGATCGCGCATCTCGCCCTTCACGTCGGCGATGTCCTCCTCGATGAGGAAACGGCGGTCGATGATCATGCGGCAGGAATCCGCGACGACCGGGCTGGGCAGCCCGCCGTCGTCGCGCTCGGCCTGGCCACCATGCAGCGAGTTGATGTTGAGCGTCGATTCCCTCGCGCCTTCCGGCACCACCGGCATCGCCGTCGTCTTGCGCTTCAGCGCCGGATAGAGGTCGCGCTCCATGCGCTCCAGCACGGCCCCCATGTGGCGCACCGCGCTGTCGCCGAGGAACGGCATGGAGCCGTGTGCGATGCGGCCCTTGGTCTTGATCTCGGCCCACCAGACGCCGCGATGACCGATGCAGACCCGGTCGACGTTCAGCGGTTCGGGGATGATGACGTGGTCGACGCGGGGCTTGGAGAACCAGCCGCGCTCGGCGAGATAGGCGACGCCGCCGAAGCCGCCGGATTCCTCGTCCACAGTGCCCGAAATCTCGATCGCGCCCGGCAGGTCGAGGCCGGAGTCGATCAGCGCCTCAACCGCTACGATGGAAGCGGCGAGCCCGCCCTTCATGTCGCAGGCGCCGCGACCATAGACGCGGCCGTCCTTCACCACCGCTGCGAATGGATCGACGCTCCACCCGCCGCCAGCCTCCACCACGTCGATGTGGCTGTTGAAGTGGACCGTCGGACCGGGACGCTTACCCTCGTGGCGGGCGATCACGTTGACGCGAGGGTAACGGTCGCTGTCGCCGGGCGTACCTTCGGCACGCACATAGCTGACCTCGAAGCCGCGACGGGCAAGGCGCGTGCCGATGAGTTCCGCGCACGGCACATAGGCATCGCCCGGCGGGTTTACCGTGGGGATTCGGATAAGGTCCTGCGTCAGCGCGATCAACTCCGCCTCGCGGCCATCGATCAGTGTCCTCAGCCTGTCCTCGTCTCTTGGATCAACCGCCAGCGCTGTCATCGTTCCTGCATACCCGAAGTGCCGCGTCGCCGATGGTCGGGCAACCCAGCCCGGCTGTAAACCGAATTACTGCGCCCGCGCCCTGATCCAGGCGAGCGTCGGATCGAAGACGTCGGCAGCGGCCCGCTCGCCGACCAGCACGTCGAGATGGCCATAGCCTTCCAACACCGCGAAGGTCACGTCCTTCGAGCCTGCATGGGCCGCCGAATAGAGCGCCGTCAGCACCCACTCCGCCCCCATGCCGGTATTGGCGAAGAGCAGAACCGGGATCTCCAGCCTGCCCCAGCGGTCGTCGAGCGCGGTATCTGGCGCGTCGGCCTCGGACGATATCGCCTTGCCGTCGATGTCCTGCACCGCCGGGTAGTAGCGGTCATAGCCGACGAGCAGCCGGGCGAGCACCGCGGGGTCGGAAGCGCCGCCTTCGGGGTTGGCGAGCGCCCCCGGTCCCCAGGCCGTCTGCAAGACATGGGCGAGCTGCGCGCCGATGGTCTTGAACGCGGGGTCGCTCGCCGGCCCGTTCGGATCGGCGATCACCGCCCGCATCAATTGCTGGCGCGCCTCCCAGCCGCGCGAGCCGCCGACATCGCTCGCCCACTCGCCCGAGGCCGCCAGCGCCGCGACCGCCGCCGCCCGGTCGACGCGCTCCTTGGGCGCATAGGCCTTGAACGGGCCGTCGAGAATGACGAGGCCGGCGACCGCTTCCGGTTCGATATTGGCATAGGCATAGGCGAGGAAGGCGCCCCGGCTGAACCCGGCGACGAAGAGTTTCGCGCGGCCGCTCTCGGCGCGCGCCTTGGCGGCAGCAGCGCGAATGTCGTCGACGAAGACGGCGCTGTCCCAGTCTTTCATCGCCGCCAGCGCGTCGGGCGAGGCGTCGGCCGGGACGGCATGCGTGCGGTAGTCGAGGGCGAAGACCTCCACGCCGCGCGCTGCGAGAAAGAGCCAGAGATTGTGCGCTTCGTCGGTCAGCGCGAGCGCGCCGTTCATGTTGGTGCCGGGCAGATAGAGCAGCGTCGCGACCGGCTCTCCCGCCGCGCGATAGCGATGCAGGCTGACTTTGTCGAATGCACCACCGGGCGGGCGCGCGGCGGTCCAGACCTTCTCACTGACAGGCGACCCCTCGGCGACGGAGTGGTCCTCGGCCACGACGCTCCAGTCGTCGGCCGCAGCCGGTGCAGCAAGACCAAGTGTAAGCAGGATAGTTGCGAGAACCGCCTTTACGCCGTGCTTCACCATCCTCATGCCGCACCCCACCTGCATTCGCTCGCGGCGATTAGGGGCAAGACCTTGTCCGGACGCAAGCAGGAGGAAGCTTACGTCTGGGATAACTTGGCCGATGCGATCATCTGCTGTATCGGGTGCGTTGAAGGTCCGGTAACAGGCCTTCGACTATCGCACCGGCGCCCGCGAGGGCTCTACGGGAATGCAGCGCGGGGTTCGCCCCAAATCTGCAGCTGTCCCTGCAACTGTGAGCGGTGAGTGCGATGCGCATCGTGATCCGGCGTTCCGGATCGCAGCCACTGGATGCCGCAAGGGATCTGGGAAGGCGCGCATCGCGCAGTGACCCGCGAGCCAGGAGACCGGCCGATGCGTGTCGCTCTTTGCCGTGGGCCAGGTGAGCCCGTGGCGCGGGATTCCGTCTGAGCGACGCAGAAGCGGCGGAGGGCCGCATCGACCGGGTCCGGCGGGCGCGATGGCGTCCGTCCGTCCGGACGCGTCGGACGTGCGGGAGCTTCGCACGCAGGCCCTTCGCAAGGTCGCTCGACGCCCATCTGGGGGATTTCCCGTGCGTTACTCTGTCTCATACGCCGCGCTCGCCGCGGCTCTTGTCACTATGTCTCTAGCTGCCCTCGCCGCCGCATCCAGCGCCGAGGAAATCGTCGTCACCGCCAGCCGCGCTCCGGGCGGACTCACGCGCGCCCAGCTCGGCGGCTCGGTCACGCTGCTTCAGCCGCTCGATCTGCGCTTGCGCCAGACCCGCACCGTTTCGGATGTCCTGCGCGACGTGCCAGGCATCTCGGTGAGCCGCCTCGGCGGCGTAGGTGGGCAGACCCAAGTCCGCCTACGTGGCTCGGAGAGTAATCACACGCTTGTCCTGATCGATGGGCTAGAGGCCAGCGATCCCTTCCAGGGCGAGTTCGATTTCTCCGCCCTCATCGCCGACGACGTGGCGCGCATCGAGGTGCTGCGTGGCCAGCAGAGCGCTTTGTATGGCTCCGACGCGATCGGGGGCGTGATCAACTACCTGACGGTCTCCGGTACTGAGGCGCCCGGTGCTCGCGGTCGCATCGAGGCCGGCTCGTTCGGCACCACCGAAGGCGCCCTGCGCATCGCGGGCGCGGACGGCGCGCTCGACTATGTGATCAGCGCCGGCCATCGCCGCACCGATGGGACGCCCAATTCTCGCTTCGGCAGCCGCGATCTGGGTGCGGAAAACACAGCGCTCTCGGGCCGTCTGGTCTATGAGCTGTCGCCAAATCTCAAGCTCCGCGCGATCGCCCGCTATTTGAAGGCCGAGGCAGACGTGAACGACCAGGACTTCGCCTGGGGCAGTCCGACTTATGGCTATGTCATCGACAGCGACGACAGTTCGGCGATCGAGCAGCTCTACGGACTCGTCGGCGCGGACCTCGATCTGATGGAGGGTGCCTGGAGCCACAGCCTGACACTCCAGAGCATGGACGCCTCGCGCGACGGCTTCTCGGGCGGCGCCCGCGACAGCGGCAACGAGGGCAACCGGGTGAAGCTCTCCTATGTCAGCTCCTACCGCTTCGGCATGGAGGGCGTTTTTCACAACCTCACCGGCGCGATCGACTGGAAGCGGGAGAAGTTCCGGAATTCCGGACCCGGCCTCTCTCCGGCACAGGCGCTGGAGCGCCAGATCGAGAACACCGGCCTCGTCGCCCAGTACGATCTTGCGATCGGCGATCATATCGGGTTCGGCGCGGCCATGCGCTATGATGAAAACGAACGGTTCCGCAACGCCACAACCTACCGTGTGCACGCCAGCTACCTTTTCGAGTCGGGCGCGCGACTGCATGCGGCCGGCGGCTCCGGCATCAAGGCGCCGGGTTTCTACGAATTGTTCGGCTTCGATCCCGACGGCTTCATCGGCAACCCCGATCTCAAGGCCGAGCGCTCGCATGGCTGGGAGGCCGGCATCGAGCAGACGTTTCTCGATGGCCGCGTGAGGCTGGATGCGACCTATTTCGATACCCGCCTCGAAGACGAGATCTACACCGACTTCTCCAACTGGCCGATCTCGACGGCAGCGAACCGCGACACGGTGTCGAAGCAGCGCGGCGTCGAGGTCTCGGCCGAAGCGCTGATCGGCGACGCCTGGCGCGTCCACGCCGCCTGGGCGTGGCTCGACGCCGAGGAGGGCGGTCAGGAGGAAGTGCGACGTCCGCCGCATATCGGCAGCCTCAACCTCTCCTATGTCGATCCCAGTGACGCGTTCAGCGCGACGCTGACCGTCCGGTACAACGGCGAAACGCTGGACAACAACTTCACGTCGACGGGCGGTCCGCGCGTGACGCTGCCGGCCTTCACGCTGGTCAATGCCGGCGGCGATGTCAGGCTCAACGAGGGCGTGCGGCTCTTTGCCCGGATCGAAAACCTGTTCGACGAGACCTATGAGGAGGTCTACACCTATCGCGCGCCCGGTCGCGCCGCGCTTGTCGGCCTCCGGGCGGAGTTCTGAGACGATGAAGGCCGCCATGACAGCACTGGAAGCCGCAAGCGTCAGCGTGCGCCGTGGCGGCCGCCTCATCCTCGACGGCGCATCGGCGCGCTTCGCCGGCGGCAGCTTCACCGCAATCATTGGCCCCAATGGCGCCGGCAAGTCGACCTTCGTGTCGGTGCTGGCCGGGCTGCTGAAACCGGACGCCGGCGCGGTGTCTCTGGACGGCGTTGGGCTCAACCGCATCCCGCTCAAGGCTCTCGCAAGGCGCCGAGCCTATCTGCCGCAGAACGCACGCTGCGAGTGGCCGATCGCGGTGGAGCGGCTGGTAGCGCTTGGCCTCACCCCGGTCCTGCCGGCATTCGGCGAGCTCGGCCCGGCCGATGCGGCGCGCGTCGCGCTCGCTATGGCGGCCTGCGACCTGACGCATCTGAAGGACCAGCCGGCTACGACGCTGTCAGGCGGAGAACTGGCGCGGGCGATGCTCGCCCGAGCGCTGGTCGGCGACCCGGACGTTCTGTTGGTCGATGAACCGACCGCCGGGCTCGACCCGCGTCATGCCCTCGACGCCATGCGCCGCTTGCGCAGCCTCTCGGACGCCGGCCATCTGGTGATCGCCGCTGTGCATGACCTGGCGCTCGCCCTCCCCTTCGCCGACCGCGTGATCGCCCTGCGCGGCGGGCGGATCATCGCGGACGGCCCCACCGCCGAGGCCGTGACGGACGATCTCCTGAGAACGCTCTACGAGGTGGAGGCCCGCGTCGCCCACGATGCCGATGGTCTCTCGGTCCGGTTCATCGCCGGGGCAGCCTAGCCGCCGTCCATGTCGCCCTGGTCGCGCGCAAGCAGTGGCACGAGCCGGCCGCGGAGCGCGCGCAGCGAGAGCCAGACGAGATATGCGGCGCCCAGTCCGCCAAGTAGCAGCACCGTGTAGTCGTCGCCGCCGAGCAATTCGAAACCGCTATAGCTCTCGCCCGGCGAGAACATGGATTGCCGAACCTCCGCCAGGTCTGCCGCCACCATGAAGGCGAGATAGGCGAGGCCCGCGATCACCACCCACCCGAAAAGCGGGATCAGCCACAGAGTCGCTTCGGCGAAGCAGAGGATCAGGATGGGTGCGAAGATGTCGAGATCGTACGCGTCGCAAAGGCCGAACAGCGGCACGCAGGCCAGGAGGATCAACAGCCCGTGCAGGATGAAGAAGGGGAGCGGCGAGCCGCCTTTCACGCGGCCTTCCGCACCGTTCAGGGCGAGCGCCGCGCGAATACGGGCGAGAACCTCGTCGTAGTTGGCCGGCGTGCACTGCACGAACATCAATGTCCGCCAGCTATTTCGCAAAGCGATCATGTGTCGCGTCGGCTGAGGCACGGCCCGGAATGCGCCGCTCCAACGGACGCCCTCGGATTCGCGAGAACGTCCGATGAGGCCCGATCCGGCGAGGCCGGGCTTGCCGGCCAGGACGCCGACGACGAGTGCTGCGCGGTTCGCACCTCTGGCCACGCTGTCGACCGTCTCCTGCAGCAGCCCGTCTTCGCCTAGCGTGTAGCGGACGCGCATCCGGCCGCGAAACAGGACGGCCATGATGACGAGGCCCAGCAGCCACAGCCCGCCGGCCGCCCCCGCCGCGATGATCGCGAAGCTCGGCAGCGCGTCCCAGTCGTCCTGGGCCGCCGCTATCGTGCCGAGCAGCAACGTCATGACAAGGGCCGTCACCAGCATGGCGACCGTCCACTGCCGCAGCATCGCAGGGCTGAAGAGCTTGATATCGGTGGTCCACACGAGCGGCGCAGCGGCGGCGGTCATGACGGGGCGCCGGTCAGTGCGATATCAAGCAGCAAACGGGCGACTTCAGCAGAAGGTCGCGCGTCACGCCACCTAAGGCCCACTCGCGCAGCCGACTGTGGCCGTAAGCGCCCGCAACAATGAGATCAGCGTTCCACTGCTTCGCGACATCGAGAATTTCCTGCCCGGGACCGTGAGTGGGCGATGGACGGAGCATGACGCGGGCCGCGACGCCGTGGCGCTTCAGATGGGCGGCGACGTCATTCGCGCCCGCCTCGTCCGGCGCCGGCCCCACCGCCAGCACGCAGACATCGGCCGCGAGCTTCAGCAGCGGCAACGCATCACTGACCGCACGACGTGCCTCGCGCGTATCCTTCCAGGCGATGACCGCGCTGCGGCAGGCGAGACGGGCGATACCCGGCGGCACCACCAGAAGCGGTCGTCCGGCGACCATCACCTCGTCGCCCGGGTCCAACTCCATCGGCAGAAGCGGCGCTTCCGCCCCACCGGTTCCGCCGACGACGACCAGATCGGCGGCCCGGACCTGCTCGGCGAAGAACTTGAGCGGTGCCGTGGCGGTCGCGCGCCACTCGATATTGGTTCGGCCGCCGGCGGCCCGGCGGAACAGCGCCTCGGCCTCGCCGATATGCTGCACCGCCTCGCGGCGTTCGAGGTTGGCGATCGTATCGGCCATGCCGATCGCGCCGTCGAAGTAAAAGGGCAGATCAGCCCGGCAGGCCGCAACGCCGATGACCGAGGCTCCAAGGCGATCGGCAAGATCGAAGGCGAGTTCAAGACGCGTTGCCGCACCCTCGCCCAGATCGACGGCCGCGAGAATCGTCGCAAGGGCCGAGGTGCCAGGCGCTGCACTGCTGTCGGACATCGTCACTCCCCCTTTGTCGCGGACTGCAGGCAGACGATCCCGTTTCAGGGCGCCCGGCGTTGACGCATAGCAATTTGTCCTGCTCGGGCTAGCCGACGCCGGTCGAAGCCAGCTGGTCGTCGGTAACGCCCGGCACCAGAGAGGGCCGGCCGACGATCAACGGGTCGATGGCGCCCATCGTCGCCAGATCGCGATTCTCGTAGGGCAACCGGCCGAGAACGAATCGCATCGCGTTGAGCCGCGCCCGCTTCTTGCAGTCGCTCTTGATGACCGTCCAGGGTGCGTCCGATGTATCGGTATGCAGGAACATCGCCTCCTTGGCGCGGGTGTAGTCGTCCCAGCGGTCGAGCGAGGCCATGTCGATGGGGCTCAGCTTCCACTGCTTGAGCGGATGCAGCTTGCGCTCCTTGAAGCGCCGGCGCTGTTCGGCCTGGCTCACCGAAAACCAGAACTTGAAAAGATAGACGCCACTGCGCACGAGCTGGCGTTCGAACTCAGGCGTCTGGCGCAAAAACTCATCATACTCCGTTTCGCTGCAAAACCCCATGACACGCTCGACGCCCGAGCGGTTGTACCAAGACCGGTCGAACATCACGATTTCGCCGCGCGTCGGCAGGTGCTGGATATAGCGCTGGAAATACCACTGGCCGCGCTCGACCTCGCTCGGCTTCTCCAGCGCTACCACACGCGCGCCGCGCGGATTGAGATGTTCCATGAAGCGCTTGATCGCGCCGCCTTTGCCTGCCGCGTCACGGCCCTCGAACAGGACGACGACGCGCTGTCCGGTCGTTTTCACCCAGGCCTGAAGCTTCAGCAACTCGACCTGGAGCAGGTATTTCTGCTGCTCGTAGGACTTGCGCGACAGGAGATTGCGATAGGGATAGCTGCCGGTCCGCCACCCCGGCGCGAGCTCGGTATCGGGATCGACCCTGTTGCCACCGCCATCGGTTGGTTCGGTCGCGCTCGCGAGCAGCTTGCGCAACATCTTGCGCTCGTCGAGCGAGGCGCCGTCCATCAGCGTCTGGAGCTGACTGATCACGCTGACCGGCGGTACGCCCCTTTGATGGTGGTCGAGCAGTTCGCGCAGCGTCGAGCCCAGAACTACGCGCGCGCGCGTCGTGGCGCGTGAAATGGCATGGCTCTGCAGTCCCGTGGTGCTGAGATCGGGCGGCACGTCCCCGGATTCGACGGGTCGCGCCTTCCTACCCATCCGCCCGGGCTTGGCGGACACCGCAGCACCGGAAGCACTGCGCAGTGCGGCGGACTTACCCCGTTTGGCGACCATTCTTACCCCCGTCATCGAACTGCTACGCTTCGCCCCGGATGCGCCCGAAAACGTTGATATGCGTCAATTGGCCAGCTGGCGGCCCATTCATCTCCATTCGGCGACGGGGGGCATTGAGGAGAGGATGCTGTCGACGTTGCCGCCGGTTTTCAGGCCGAAGGTGGTACCGCGATCGTAGAGCAGGTTGAATTCGACATAGCGGCTGCGCCAATGGGCCTGCTCGGCGCGCAGCCGGTCGTCCCAGGGTTCCGCGATGTGGCGGCGCACGACGGCCGGGAAGGCCTCCAGGAAGGCCTCGCCGACGGCTTGGGTGAAGGCGAAGTCGCGATCCCAGTCGCCGCTGTCGTGGTGGTCATAGAAGATGCCGCCGACGCCGCGTGGCTCACCGCGATGGGGCAGCCAGAAATATTCCTCCGCCCATTTGGCGTAGCGCTCGTACCAGTCCGGGTCGAAGCGGTCGCAGGCGGCCTTCATCGTCGCATGGAAGGCGCGGGCGTCGGGATGATCGGCTGTGCGCTGGGCGCTGAGCGTCGGGTTGAGATCGGCGCCGCCGCCAAACCACGACTGAGTCGTCACGATCATCCGGGTGTTCATGTGCACGGCCGGGACGTTCGGATTGGCCATATGGGCGATCAGGCTGATGCCCGAGGCCCAGAAACGCGGATCGTCGGCGGCGCCCCTGATCTGCTGGGCGAAGTCCGGCGGGAAGCTGCCGAACACGGTGGAGGTGTGGACACCGACCTTCTCGAACAAGCGGCCACGCATCATCCCCATGACGCCGCCGCCCTGGTCGGCGCCATCGGCGGCCCGCGGCCGCTGCCAGGGCGTCCGCTCGAAGGCGCCCGGGGCCGCCCCGTACAGGCCGGGCGGCGCCTCGCGCTCGAGTTCCTCGAAGGCCGCCATGATGCGGTCCCTCAGGCTCTCGAACCAGGCCCTGGCCAACAGTTTGCGCTCGTCGCGTGTCGTCATCGCGTCCACCGTCCCGCTACGCCGGCCCGGACTGGCGCAAGAGCCAAACTGCCAGAGCCATGTTCCATGACGCCCATCGGATGCCGCCAGCCGGACATCGCCATCGGCAACGGCGGCGGATCGATCCGCCGCCGTCCGCTCAGCACGAAGTCCCGATCAGGGCGCTGCGGCGGGCGCCTTGGACGATTCCTGGATGTAGGCGATCACGTTGGCACGATCCTCGGCCTTCTTCAGGCCGGCGAAGGCCATCTTGGTGCCGGGAATCTTGGCCTTGGGGTTCTCCAGATAGACGAACATCTCCTGCTCGGTCCAAGTGATGCCCGACTCCTTGTTCGCTTTCGAGTAATTGTAGCCTTCGACCGTGCCGGCGACGCGGCCGATGATGCCATAGAGCGTCGGGCCGACCTTGTTCTTGCCGGCTTCCAGCGAGTGACAGGTGGCACACTGATTGTACTTGGTCTTTCCGGCTTCTGGATCCCCAGTCATCTTCACGCCGTCGGCGCCAGTAATGTCGAGTTCGACGGAACCGGCGATGGCAGGCGCAGCGAACGACAGAGCCGCGGCGCAGAGTGCTGCGGCGGCAAAGGTCTTAAGGCGCATTACACTTCTCCTCAAATGGCGCCCACACGATACGACGTGCGGCGGCGGACGGGAACAACGCCGCGTACCCGCCAAGCGAGACGCGGCGCAACTGGCGTTGCGATCCGGCTGCCAACTATAGATGGCAAACCTGATCGTCAAATGAACGGACCACCCAGCACTCGCTGCAAAGCGGAGCGATCCGCTTTACATGGCGAGTCGTGCAATTCCGCGCCTTGATACGCGTCAACCGGCCTGGCGCGTGCCGTGGCATGATCAAAATGGGGAACGACTATGACATCGGGCGAAAGGCCGCGATTGGAGATGACGATAGCGGCAGCAATCCGCCTCGCTGCGCTCGGGTTCGGTCTTCTGACAGCCGCCTGTGGCGAGACGCCGGGCGGCCCCTCGGCCTATGCTGCCTTCGAAGGCCGCTGGACCGGCACGGTGGCCGGCGAGGACTGGGAGGTCGCCGTCTCCACCGGCTACGGCCGCGACCTGGTGCGCATTCAGACGCCACGCGGCATGGCCTGGCAGGCCCTGCCGCCGCGCGCGGCAGGCGGCGGGATGTATCCGGTCGCGAGCCGCTACGGCGGCGCGGTGACGCTGGACATGGCCGTCGACGGACGGCTTTTGGTCGCGGCCGCAGGGATCCATCCGGGCGCCTTCGAGCGTTGGGGCGACACGAATTTCGTCCGTCTCGCCCTGCCCTTCGAGACGGCCAATGCGCTCACCAACGGCGATTTTTCGGCGGACGGCAGAGGGATACGCTTCAAGCGCCTGCGCCCCGGCGTGGACCGCGCCGCAGCGTGCGCCGGCGACAATCCCGACACGCTCTATATCGATCTCTTCGATCCTCTCGAACCCGTGTTCGTGCGGGCTCCCGCCGGCTCTTCGGGCGAGACGCCCGACGCCCAGCATGCCTACCGCGTCGTCGCGGCGCGGCAGGGGAGCCTGTCTGGGCCTGTCGTCCTCGAGCTTGAAAGCGTCGAGCCGCGCAGCGACGCCCGGCTCACCATCGGGATCGAGGGAGCGGGCAGCGCGGCGATCACCGTGAGTCCCTCAGGCGCCGTCTATGCGGACTGCGCCGGGCCGGCGATCGCCGACTAGGGCCGTCTAGGTCAGCAGCACCACCTTGACGCAGTCGCCATGATGCTGGTCGGCGATCGCCTGATTGATCTCGGCCAGCGGATAGGTCCGGATCAGTCGATCGAACGGCAGGCGGCCCTGGCGGTAAAGGTCGATGAGCTGGGGAATGAACACATCGGGATCGCTGTCCCCCTCGATGATCCCCTTGACCGTGTGGCCGAAGGTGACCGCCGTCATCAGGTCGCCCGGCAGCGGCGTACCCGGCGGCGCGATGCCGACGATGCCGAAGACGCCATGCGGTCCGAGCGCCTGCATCGTCGCCTGCAGGACCGGCGGAATGCCGGTCGTGTCGAAGGCATAATCGACGCCCATGGGCTCGATCGTCCGCACGGCAGCGGCGAGATCGGGCACAGCGGCTGGGTCGATGACGTGAGTTGCGCCCAGTTCCAGCGCCAGCTTGCGGCGCGTCTCGTGCGGCTCCACGACGATGATCGTGGTGCAGCCCTGGATGACCGCTCCCATGACCGCCGAGAGGCCGACGGCCCCGCCGCCCAGAACCAGCAGGGAGGAGCCGGCCTCGCAGGCGAGTGATCGCATCACGCCGCCCGCTCCGGTCTGGACGCCGCAGCCTAGCGGCCCCATCAGTTCAAGCGGCACGCCCTCGGGCACTTTGACGACATTGCGCTCATAGGTCAGCGCATAGGTCGCGAACGAGGACTGGCCGAAGAAGTTGCCGGCCACGGCCTCGCCGTTCGCGGAGAGTGCCTTGCTGCCATCCGTGCGTACGCCGGCGTAGTTGAGCATTGGCATGGTGTGGCAATAGGCAGGCTCGCCCTTCAGGCAGCGCGGGCAGGCGCCGCAGGAGCGGAAGGTCATCGCCACCCGGTCGCCGGGCATGACCTTGGTCACGTTCGCGCCGACCTTCTCGACGATGCCCGCGCCCTCGTGGCCGAGCACGGCGGGCGGCGGGATCATCTGCGCTGCCTTGAAGACGAGGTCGGTGTGGCAGAGGCCGACGCCGACGACGCGGACGAGGATCTCGTCGGCGCGCGGCTCGTCGAGTTCGACGGTCTCAATCGAGAAGGGCTGGTCGGGCTGGCGGGCGACGGCGGCGGTGACGTGCATGGGATCCTCGGCAATGGAGCGTGGCTGGCTGGGTTTTGATAGGCGCAGCGTCGCAGCACGGCGGCGGCCGGGCAAGCAGCTCGGCTTGGTCGGCCATCTGGCGCAAAGTCACCGTCTGTGCAGAGGTGGCCGTGACGAAGAACCCTATCGCCGGAACTCCACAATGAGCCAGGACGCGACTGCATTTCCGCCGGCGGACCGCCGGATTCCAGCCGGCGGCGATTGGCTGTCCGCTGCCGATCTGGCCGAGCTGACGCCAGGGCGCCTGATTGAGCGGATCAAGGCGCTGCAGCCGCGCATTGCGGCGGCGGCGGCCGAGGCCGAGCGCCTGCGGCGGCCCGTCGACGAGATCTGGAATGCTCTGCGCGCCACCGGCTATTTCTACCAGTTCGTCCCCAAGGTCTTCGGCGGCCTCGAGGTCGCGACGGACGAGTTCATCGACGCCAGCCTGCCGATCGCCGAAGCTTGTCCATCGACGGGCTGGGCGGCGTCCTTTTGCGCGGAGCACAACTGGTTCCTCTCGCATTTCCCCCAGGAGACCCAGCAGGCCCTGTTCGGCGGCGCCTTCCCCTATGTCGTCGCGCCGGTGGTCAGCACGCCGGTCGGCACAGCCGTGCCCGTTGACGGAGGCTATCGCGTGTCGGGCCGCTGGAAATGGGGCACAGGCGTCATGCACGCCGACTGGATCATGGCGAGCGCACTGGTCGCCGGCGCGGACGGCCCTCCGCTTGTCCTCTCGGCGCTCTTTCCGGCGGAACAGGCGACGGTGATCGATACCTGGCACGTCTCCGGCATGGTGGGCACCGGGAGCAACGACATTGCGATCGACGATCTCTTCGTGCCGACCGCCCGCACCGTTCCGCTTGATCTGTTGGCGAAGGGACGCGGCCCCGGATCGCGCGGTTACACGAGCCCGATCTACAACATGCCAATGCTGCCGTTCCTGGCGATGACGGCGGCCATCTCGGCGATCGGCGCAGCGCGATCCGCGCTCAATGCCTATCGGGCGCGGCTTGAAGC
>JAEUMK010000085.1 GCA_016792565.1 Alphaproteobacteria bacterium | reverse complement strand
GCCGCGCGTCAGATTGGCGGTCGTGCGCGCCTCGTGGTCGGCGAGGAAGAGATAGGTGACGACGCCCTGCAGCAGCACCATCGGCACCACCACGATCAGCAGCGAGCGCGCGAACAGCCGCCGCGGCAGGAAGCGGCGCAGCAACTCGCCCGGCCCCGCGCCGCGCGGCGCGGCGGGCGGCTTCACGGCGGCGGGCCGGTCGGTCGCGAGCGTCATGCGATGAGTGTAGACCGATCCCGGCTCCGGTGCGAAACACTCGGCCGGGCAGGCGGAAGGCGGAACCATGGGCGGCGGCGTCACGATCTATCACAACCCGAAATGCGGCACCTCCCGCACCGTGCTCGGGCTGATCGAGGCGGCGGGCGTGACGCCCCAAACGGTGCTCTATCTCGAAGCCGGCTGGAGCGAGGCGACCCTCGTCCGGCTGCTGAAACGCGCCGGGGCGCGGCCGCGCGACTGGCTGCGGCTGCGCGGCACCCCGGCCGAGGCGCTGGGCCTGACCGGGCCTGCGGCGGCGGACGCCGACATCCTGGCCGCGATGGTCGCCCATCCGGTGCTGGTCGAGCGGCCGGTCGTCGAGACGCCGAAGGGCGTCAGGCTGTGCCGCCCGGCCGAGACCGTGCGCGACCTTCTCTAGCTCAGGCCGCGCCGCTGAGGCCCGATTCGAAGTCCTGGAGGATGTCGAGCGCCTCCTCGATCGTGACCACGAGGCTGAGGAGATCGGGAAAGCGGAAGCGCCAAAAGCTGGCGACATGGGCCGCCGCGCCCAGCCGTTCGCCGAGCTGCACGAACTTCGCCGGCGCCGACAGCAGGAAGTCGCGGAAGGCGTTGGCCTTCGAATGGGTGATGAGTTCGTCGAACATGCGGTCGTAGTCGTCGATCGACTGCTTCGCCGCCGCCATCTCGATGCGCAGGTTCTGGCGCACCTTTTCCTGCGTCGCGGCGATGTACTCCATCGAGGGCCGGTCGCGCGGCCCGGTGATGCGCAGGCGGTCGATCTCCTTCACCACCCGTGCGACGTCGGCCATCAGCTCGCCGCGCATCCATTTGTAGTAGAGGAAGCCCTTCCAGCAGAACACGCCCTCGCGGAAGGCGTCCCCCTCGAGGCGCAGCGTCAGGCGCAGCGGCTCCAGGCGATCGTCGAGATGGGTGGAGAGCAGCGCCTCGGCGAGCCGTCCGGCCGATTCGTCGCCGCCCATGCCCAGGGCCAGCGAGACAAGCTGCCTGATCTCGGCCGCCACGAAGGCGAGCATGCGCTGCAGATCGGCCTGCGAGATGTTGAAATAGGTGTTCGCCGCGCTGGAGCCGTTGCGGCGCAGCTGCTCGCGCAGCAGGAACGGATCGAGCGAGGGCAGCATGTCGATCTGGGCCAGCACCCGCTGGTCGTGCTTGAGGTCTTCGACGCTCAATCCGGCGGTCTCGCGCAGCATCGCCTCCTGCCCGGGTTCGCCGACGAAAAAGGTCTGTCCGCCCAACCTCAGGTTACGGATCTCGAACGGCAGCACGACCTTGGTCGCGTTCAGCCGCCCCCCCTTGGCGGCGGCCCGTTCGTTGGCGCGCAGGCGGTGCTTGATGATGATCGCGGTGTTGAGATGGCGGCTGCGGAACAGCGGATGTGCGCGGTGCTCGGCTTCCTCGCCGTGCAGCTGGTCGAGCAGCGCGAGGTTCAGCACCCGGCTCGATGAGGCCGTGCTTGCAAGAGCGGCAAGGTCGCGATGGCTGCGTGCGGACACGGCGGGCTTTCCCAGGAACCGGCGCACTCTGGCCCAGGCGGCTTGCCGTTCGGTTAAATCCCGCGGCGCCGCGTAAGACGCGGCTCAGGCCACGCCGTCGGGGATCAGCACATAGCCGACGCTGCGGACCGTCTGCAGATAGAGCGGCATCTTGGGATCGTCCTCGATCTTGCGGCGCAGGCGCGTCACCTGCACGTCGATCGACCGCTCCAGCCCGGCGCCGGTGCGCTGTGCCAGCTCCAGGCGGCTGATCGGCTTGCCGGCATTGGCCGCCAGAAGGCGCAGCAGCGCGGTTTCCGCCCCGGTCAGCTTGACCTGCTGGCCGTCGCGGGTCATCTCGCCGCGCTCGGGATCGAAGCGGAAGGCGCCGAGGCGGATCTCCTTCAGCGCCGCGCGCTCGGCCCGGGCGCGCCGTCCGATCGCCGCGATGCGCAGCAGCAATTCGCGCGGCTCGAAGGGCTTGGCGAGATAGTCGTCGGCGCCGCTTTCGAGGCCGGCGATCCGGTCGGCCGCCTCGCCGCGCGCGGTCAGCAGCAGCACCGGCACGTCGCTCGTCTTGCGCAGCGACGCGGTGAGGCCGAGGCCGTCCTCGCCCGGCATCATCACATCCAGCACGATCAGGTCGAAGGTGAAGTTCTTCAGATGCTGGCGCGCCTCGGCGGCGTCGCCCGCCGTCGTCACGCGATAGCCGTTGGAAGTCAGGAAGCGCTGCAGCAGCGTGCGGATGCGGGTGTCGTCGTCGACCACCAGGATGTGGCGGTCGTCGCCCTCGACGGGAACGGACTGGATCGCGTCGCTCATCTCAGTTTCCTGCGCCGATCATGGCGAGCACCCGCGGCCGTTCGTCCTCGGCGATCAGCCCGGCCAGCACCTTGCGGAAGCCGGCGACCGCTTCGGGCCCGGCCTCGCGGAAGGCGCGGGCGATGCGCGCCCGCTGGCGGGTCAGCAATTGCGCGTGCAGCGCCTCGCCGGCCGGGGTGAGGCGCAGCAGGCGCTGGCGGCGGTCGCGGCGGCCGGGCTGCTGGTCGATCAGCCCGCGCGCCAGCAGGTCCTTCAGCACCCGCCCCAGGCTCTGCTTGGTGATCTTGAGGATCTGCAGCAGGTCGTTGACCGCGAGCTCCGGCTTGCGGCCGATGAAATGCAGCGCCCGGTGATGGGCGCGGCCGAGATTCATCGTCGCCAGCTCCGCATCGGAATCCGACAGGAAGTCGCGATAGCCGAAGAACAGCAGCTCGATGCCGCGGCGCAGTTCGTCCTCGCGCAGATAGAGCAGGGCGCTGCCGGGGCGGTTGTCGACGGATTTTAAGTCAGTCATGTTGACATATCTAGGCGCGAATATTAGCACAACTCAAGTCCCGTGACGCGGCCCGGGGGCCGCAGGAGAGCGCCATGTCCGCCGCCATACTGCCTTTCGACGACCGCGATGGTTTCATCTGGTTCGACGGCAGGCTGGTGCCGTGGCGCGAGGCGAAGATCCATGTCCTCACCCACGGCCTGCACTACGGTTCGTGCGTGTTCGAGGGCGAGCGCGCCTATGGCGGGGCGATCTACAAGACCGCCGAGCACACCAGCCGCCTCTTCAAGTCGGCCGAGATGATGGGCTTCGCCATCCCCTTCACCGAGGCCGAGATCACGGCGGCCAAGGACGAGGTGGTCAAGGCCAACGGCGCCGCCGACGCCTATGTCCGCCCGGTCGCCTGGCGCGGCAGCGAGATGATGGCGGTCAGCGCCCAGCACTCGACCATCCATGTGGCGATCGCCTCGTGGGTGTGGCCCTCGATGTTCGATCCGGCGGTCAAGATGAAGGGCATCCGCCTCGACATCTCCGACTGGAAGCGCCCGAGCCCGGAAAGCGCGCCGTGCCACGCCAAGGCGGCCGGCCTCTACATGATCTGCACGCTCTCCAAGCACGCGGCCGAGGCCAAGGGCTACCAGGACGCGATGATGTACGACTATCGCGGCTATGTGTCGGAGGCGACCGGCGCCAACATGTTCTTCGTCAAGGACGGGCGGATCCACACGCCGCTGCCCGACTGCTTCCTCAACGGCATCACGCGACAGTCGGTGATCGCGCTCGCCCGCTCGCTGCAGATCGAGGTGATCGAGCGCCACATCATGCCCGAGGAACTGGCGACCTTCAGCGAATGCTTCATCACCGGCACCGCCGCCGAGGTGACGCCGGTCAGCGAGATCGGCCCCTACACCTTCAAGCCGGCGGCGATCAGCGAGCGCCTGATGGGCGACTACTCGGCCATGGTGCGCGGCGCGGCGGCCTGAGGCGTCAGCCCCAGCGCGCCTTTGCCGTGCCGTCCGCTTCGCGGGCGTCCACCCAGTCGGAGGTGCCGTCGGCGCGTTCCTCGCACTTCCAGAACGGCGCGTCGGTCTTGAGGTAGTCCATCAGGAACGCCGCCGCCTCGAAGGCGGCGTGGCGGCCCTCGCTCGCCGCCGCGACCAGCACGATGGGTTCGCCCGGCAGGAGGCGGCCGACGCGGTGGACGATGAGGCTCGCCTTCAGAGGCCAGCGCCGGTGCGCCTCGGCCTCGATCGCCGCCAGCGCCCGCTCGGTCATGCCGGGATAGTGCTCCAGCGTCATCGCCCTGATGGCGCCGCCGCGCACCAGGCCCGTGAAGCTCGCCACCGCGCCGATGTCCTCGCGCCCGGCGGTCAGCGCCGCCATCTCGGCGGCGGCGTCGAACGCCTCGCTCTGCACGCGGACCGCCATCCCTAGCCCCCGGTCATGGGGGGGAAGAAGGCGACTTCGTCATTGGCCGCGACCGGGCTGTCGAAACCGGCCTGCTCCTGGTTGACGGCGACGCGCAGGCGCGTGCGGTCGGCGAAGGCGGCGGCGTGTCCCGGCGACAGTTGCGCGAGGAAGTCGGCCAGGTCGGAGACCGTCGTCACCCCGGCGCCGGGCGCGACGTCCTCGGCGGCGCAGCCGGCGCGCTCGCGCACCCAGGCGAAATAGAGGACGCGCATCAGTCCTCCATGTGCTTGAGGCTGGCGACCATGTAGCCCCAGCCGGTGTAGAGCGTCAGCGCGGCGGCGATCCAGAGGCCCGCCGACCCGACATCGTCGATGGCCGGCCAGACGGCCATCACCGGCGGCGCGCCGATCAGCACGCAGATGGCGATCATCTGGATCGCCGTCTTCACCTTGGCGATGCGCGAGACGCGGACCTTCACCTGCGCGGCGGCGAGGTATTCGCGCAGGCCCGACAGCAGGATCTCGCGGCTGACGATCACGATGGCGGCGATCACGGTGTAGTCGTGGATCGTCCCGTCCTTCACCAGCATGACCAGCGCGGCGCAGACGATCAGCTTGTCGGCGATGGGGTCCAGCATCTCGCCGAGCCGCGAGGAGGCGTTGGTGACGCGCGCCAGATAGCCGTCAAGCCAGTCGGTCAGGGCCGCCAGAATGAAGACCGCCAGCGCCGCCCAGCGGGCGACGTCGCCGCCGAGATAGAACAGCGCCACCATCACCGGGATCAGCACGATGCGCAGCAGGGTCAGGACGGTCGGCCAGGTGATGCGCATGGGGCGGATGCATGGAGGGCGGAGTCGGCTCCCTTATGCCCGGAAGTGATCGTAAATGCGACGGGCGAGCGCGGCGCTGATGCCCTCCACGGCCGCGAGGTCGGCGGCGCTGGCGTTGCGGATCGCCTTGGCCGAGCCGAAATGCAGCAGCAGCGCCCGCTTGCGCCGCGCCCCGATGCCGTCGATGGCGTCCAGCGGGTTGTCGGCGATGGCCTTCGACCGCCGCGCCCGGTGGCTGCCGATGGCGAAGCGGTGGGCTTCGTCGCGCAGGCGCTGGAGATAGAACAGCACCGGATGGTTCGGCTCCAGCATGAAGGCGGGCCGGCCCGGCAGGTGGAAGTTCTCGCGCCCCGCGTCGCGGTCCGGCCCCTTGGAGATGCCGGCGATGACGATGCCTTCGACGCCGGCCGCCCGCATCGCCTCGAGGGCCGCCGACAATTGTCCCGGCCCGCCGTCGATCAGGATGAGATCGGGGCGCTCGGGCGTCTCCTCGGCGGCGCTTTCGTCGAAGATCGGGGCGTGGGCGTCATCGCCGGTTTCCTTCACCGGCGCGTCGGAAAGACGGGCGAAGCGCCGGGTCAGCACTTCGCGCATCATGGCGAAATCGTCGTTCCCGGCGGCGCTCTTGATGTTGAACTTGCGGTACTGGCTCTTCTCCAGCCCGCGCGGCCCGGCGACGATCATCCCGCCGACCGGCTTCGATCCCTGGATGTGCGAATTGTCGTAGACCTCGATGCGCTGCGGCGGGGCGTCGAGGCCGAATACCTCGGCGACGCCCAGCAGCAATTCGGTCTCGGCGGCGCTTTCGGCCTGGCGGCGCATCAGCGCCTCGCGGGCGTTCATCGCGGCGGCGACGGCGATCTCGCGCTTTTCCCCGCGCCGGGGGCAGAGAACCTCGACCTTGCGCTCCTGGCGGAGCGTCAGCGCCTCGGCGAGCAGCTCCCGGCCGGGCACGTCCTGCGACAGCAGGATCAGGCGCGGCGCCTCGCGGCCGTCGTAGAACTGGGCGAGGAAGGCGTCGAGCACCTCGTCCGGCGGCGCGCTGCGATCGTGGCGCGGGAAATAGGCGCGATTGCCCCAGTTCTGGCCGCCGCGGAAGAAGAAGACCTGGATGCAGGTCTCGCCGTGTGCGCCGCTGACCGCGAAGACGTCGGCCTCCTGGAAGGTCTGCGGGTTGATGCCCTGGCTCTGCTGGACATGGGCGAGGGCGCGGATGCGGTCGCGCAGCCGCGCCGCCGTCTCGAAATCAAGCGCCGCCGCCGCCGCTTCCATCTGCCGCCCCAGGGTCTCGGTCACGGCGCGGCTGCGGCCGGTGAGAAACGCCTCGGCGTCCTTGACCAGCGCGCCATAGGCGGCCTCGTCGATGCGCCCGGCGCAGGGCGCGCTGCAGCGCTTGATCTGGAAGAGCAGGCAGGGGCGGGTGCGCGACTCGAGCACCGAATCGGTGCACGAGCGCAGCAGGAAGGCCCGCTGCAGGGTGTTCAGCGTGCCCCCGACCGCGCCGGCCGAGGCGAACGGCCCGAAATAGAGGCCCTTGCGGCTGCGCGCGCCGCGATGCTTGACGATCTGCGGGAAGGGGTGGTCGCCGGTCAGCAGGATGTAGGGGAACGACTTGTCGTCCCGCATCAGCACGTTGTAGCGGGGCCGGAAGCGCTTGATGAGGTTCGCTTCGAGCAGCAGCGCCTCGGTCTCCGAGGCGGTCTGGACGAAGGCCATGTCGGCGGTCGCCATGATCATCCGGGCGATCCGGGCGGTATGGCCCTGGCCCTTGGCGTAGGCCCCGACGCGCTTCTTCAGGTCGCGCGCCTTGCCGACATAGATGACCTCGCCGTCGCGGTCGATCATCCGGTAGACGCCGGGCGCGTTGGGCAGGCTCCGGACCTTCTCGGCGATCAGCCGGGCGCCGGTCTCGGGCCCCTCCGGAGGCGGATTGTCAGTCGCTGTCAAAGGCCTACCGCGCCTGTGGATAACTCTGTGGTTCTAATTTCGCCGCCTTGACGGCGACAGATCGGCAACACCGCCGTAACATTAGCATGACTGGACGATGAACGATCTAACCCTTTGATTATCATATATAAAATGTGGATTTTCCAGGCCGGTTTAGGAAAGAATGTGCTGCGACGGCCCGATTCGGCGCCGGAATCGCCCTTTCGGAGCCTGTGAGAAAGTCCGCGTGCGGACCATCGGCAGACGATATTCCTGCCTCACGGTCCGGCGGCCAGGCGCTCGATCTCGACACCGACGCTCGCAGCGTCAGGAATGATCTGGAGTTTTTCGATCCGTACACGGACGGCACGCACCCGGCGGTCGGCCAGCGCGAAGGCGGCGACCGCCTCGGCGAGGGTCTCCACCAGCCGCACATGGCCCTCGGCGACGATCGCCCGGACGCCGTTGATGACGTGCTCGTAGTCGACCACGTTCTCCAGCCTGTCCCCGACCGGGGCGGCGTCCTCGGCGACGGTCAGGTCGATATTGACCCGGATCGGCTGGGGGGCGTCCTCCTCGTGGCGGTGGACGCCGATATGGGCGTCGAGCGTCAGGTCGCGCACGAAGACGTGCCGGATCGCCCGCGTGGCGTCGGCGATCTTCAGGGGCTGGACGCTCGGCATTGTCTTCACCGCCGCGTCGTTGCATGGAGCGGGCAATGGTTCAAGATCGCACGCGGCGGAAACGGAGCGCGACATGAAGGCGGCGGCGGGCACGGGCGAAGCGGCCCTTTGGGATGCGGGGCGCTCGTATCAGCGCGTTATCCTGCGCGACATGGTGGTCGAGGTGCGCCTCGGGCTGCACCCGTGGGAGCGCCATCCCGAGCGGCCGCAGCGGGTCGTCGTCAATGTCGAGCTGTTCGCCCGCCAGGACGGCCCGTTCGCCGGGAGCGGCGTTGCGGCGGTGCTCGACTACGACCGCATCCGCGACGCGGTGCGCGCCTGGCCGCTGCGCGGCCACACGGATCTGATCGAGACGCTGCTGGAGGAACTGGTCGCGCTCTGCTTCGCCGACGGGCGGGTCGAGGCCTGCCGGGTCTCGATCCTCAAGCCCGACATCTTCAACGAGACCGGCGGGGCGGGCGTCGAGATCTACCGCGTGCGCGGCGAGGGCGCATGAGCGCGCGTCCCGCCTCGCCCGACCGGCGCGGCTTTGCGCTGGTCACCGGCGCCGCGCGCCGCCTCGGCGCGGCCTTTGCGCGGGCGCTGGCCGCCGACGGCTGGTTCGTGCGCCTGCACTGCAACGTCTCGGCCGCCGAGGCGGAGGCGGCCGCCGCGGCGATCCGCGCCGCCGGCGGGCGCTGCGATCTCGCCCGCGCCGATCTCGCCGATCCGGCCGCGCTGCCGGCCCTGCTGGCGCCGCCCGAGGGCGGCCCCGCCTTCGCCGCGCTGCTCGTCAACAGCGCCTCGATCTTCGACTACGACACGCCGGCGACGACGACCGCCGGCCACCTTGCCCGCAATCACGCGGTCAACGCCGCCGCGCCGGTGCTGCTCGCCCAGGCGCTCGCCGCGCAGCTGCCGGCCGAGGCGCGCGGCCTCGTCGTCAACCTGCTCGACCAGAAGCTCGCCCATCCCAACCCGGACTTCTTCGCCTACACGCTCTCCAAGGCGGCGCTCGGCACGGCGACGACGCTGATGGCCCAGGCCTATGCGCCGCGCCTGCGGGTCAACGCCATCGCGCCCGGCATCACGCTGCCGAGCGCCGACCAGACGGAGGCGGAGTTCCATGCCGCCCAGGCGCTGGCCCCGCTCGGCTACGGCGCGACGCCGGACGATCTCGTCGCGGCGCTGCGCTTTCTGATCGCGGCGGAGGCGACGACGGGCCAGACGATCTTCGTCGACGGCGGCCAGAGCCTGCGGGCCGAGCCGCGCGACGTCATGTACACGGTGCGCGGCGGCTAGCGGGCCGTCTCGCCCAGCGCCCAGGCGAGATAGGCGGCGTTGGCGCTCTCGATGGGTAGCGTCAGGAGGCAGGGCGTCTCGAAGGGATGCAGCGCCGTCGCGGCGGCGGTCGCTTCGTCGATGAGCGCGCGGCGGGTCTTGATCAGCATCGCCGTCTCCTGCGTCTCCTCGATCGCGCCCTCCCAGCGATAGAGCGCGCGCATCGGCGGCAGGATGTTGCAGCAGGCGGCGAGACGGCGCTCCACCAGCGCGCGGGCCATCGCCACCGCTGCGCTTTCGTCGGGCAGCGTTGTGTAGATGAACACAAGATCGCCGGAATTCTTCATCTTGGTGACACTTTCATGTAGACTATCGGGCCGGACCGGCGGCCTTCGCCGATCCTAGCAGGAGTCGCCCGCATCATGTCCCGCAACGCCCAGCCTTCGCTCGCGGTCTGGCCGCAGCGCGAGTCCGGCCTCGGCATGCGCAGCGCGCTGACCGAGACGGCGCGTTTCGCGCGGGCTTCGGCGTCCCGCAACAAGCCCGTCGTGCTGCCCGCCGGACTGCCGCGCGGCCACGGCCAGGGCGTGCTTGTGGTCCCCGGCTTCCTGACCAGCGACACGACGACGGCGCGGCTGCGCCGGGCGCTCGACGGTCTTGGCTATCGCGCCGAAGGCTGGCGCGGCGGCCCCAATCTGGGACCGCGCACCAAGGCGATCGACAATCTGAAGGAGCGCGTCGCGGCGCTCGCCGATGCGACCGGCGGCAAGATCGCGGTCGCCGGGGTCAGCCTCGGCGGCGTCTTCGCCCGCGAGATCGCCAAGATGATGCCCGACAAGGTCGGCGCGGTGGTGACGCTCTGCTCGCCCGTCCGCCTGCCGGTGCCGACGCCGCTCGCCCCCTTCGTCTGGGCGCTGCAGCGCTGGTTCGACGACGATCTCGTCGCCGCCGCCTCGGGCGATCCGGTGATGCCGGGGCAGCCGATGCTCGCGGTCTATTCCCAGGACGACGGCATCGTGCAGTGGCAGGCCTGCGTGCCGCCGCCGGCTCCCAATGTGACGGCCATCGAGCTGCCGGGCGCCGGGCACACCACGATCGGCTCCAACCCCCGGGCGCAGTCGCTCGTCGCCCATTTCCTGGCCGGCGCGCTTCCCTGAACCGCCGGCCTGCCGGTTCGTCACGTGCGCACATCCGCCGCAGGCTTCGCGGCGGAATGACGCGTTCCGCCGCGCCGCTCCCGGCCTCACTCTCGATCCCGCAGTCTCTGCGGGAACGCGCATGGCCTTTTCGGTCCAGAAGGCGGTCGTCTACGGAATCGCCCTGTTCGGCGGGCTTCTCGCCGGCCTTTCGCTCGGCGGCGGCGTGCGCTTCTCCTCGGCGCTGATCGGCGCGGCGCTCGGCGCGGCGCTCGGCGGTTCGGCGGCCGGCTATCTGATGCGCGAGGATGCGCTCGACATCGCCGCCGCGACGCCGGAATCGGTCGAGGCGGCGGTGCGCGGATCGTGGCAGCTGCGCGCCTTCCAGCGGATCGCGGCCAATGGCGCGGTGCTCTACCAGCGCGGCATCGGTTTTCTCGGCGATCGCTTCACGGTGACGGCCGGCGCGACGGGCGTGACGCTGCGGGGGCCTGCGAATATCATCGCCCTGGTGAAGAAGAAGGCCGCCGGCTGACGCGGCCGGCGCCGGGAAGGACCGTTCGATGACCGCCGTCTTCGTCCATGGCGTGCCCGACACGCACCGGGTCTGGACGCCCGTGCTCGCCCGCCTGGCGCGGCGCGACGTGATCGCGCTGTCGCTGCCGGGCTTCGGCGTCCCCGTGCCGGACGGTTTCGCGGCCACCAAGGAGGCCTATGCCGCTTGGCTGATCGGCGAGATCGAACAGCTCGGCGAGCCGGTCGACATCGTCGGCCACGACTGGGGCGCGATCCTGGCGCTGCGGGCGGTCTCGCTGCGCGGCGATCTCATCCGCTCCTGGGCGGCGGGCGGCGGGCCGCTCGATTCGGAGTATGTCTGGCACGACACTGCGCAGCTCTGGCAGACCGAGACGGTGGGCGAGGGCGTGATGCAGGCGATGACCGAGGAGGTGATGGCGGCGGCGCTGGGCGAGGGCGGCGTGCCGGCCGAGCAGGCGGCCGAGGCGGCGCGCCACATCGACGACACGATGAAGGACTGCATCCTCAGGCTCTACCGTTCGGCGAAGACGGTCGGCGCCGAGTGGGAGGGCGATCTCGCCCGCATCGAGGCGCCGGGCCTCGTCATCTTCGGGGCGGACGATCCCTACGTCGCGCCGCGTTTCGCGCACCGGCTGGCCGCCAGGACGCGGGCCCGCCGCACCCTCATCCTGGAAGGCTGCGGCCATTGGTGGGAGTGCCAGCGGCCGGACGAGGTCGCCGAGGCGCTCGAAGCGCATTGGCGCGAGGCCGGCGGCTAGGTTGCGCCGGCCTCAGGCCGCCTCTTCGCGCCGCTCGCGCGTCAGGCGGCGCAGCTCCAGGGCGACCCGGGCCCAGACCGTGCGTTCGTGGCGCGCGCCGGTTTCGGCGAAGTGCCGGGCCCAGGCCCGCGCCTCGGACCGCGCGCGGGCGCCATAGGTGCGCACCAGCGAGCGGGCGGTGCGGGCGATGTGCTTGTCGTCGATCTCGGACATGACGGCGTTCATAGGGATGAATTCTCGCCCGTCCAGCTTGAAAGCGCGGCACGGTTAAGCTAGGGGCACGGCCCTTGACACGCCGCTGATAGGATTATAGTCTCCATCCCGCCGGATCGTCCGGCACGGGAGGGAGGGGTTTGGCGCAACCGGTCATGCTCGCCGCCGCGCGGGCGGAATCGAAGCGCGCGGCCTGTCTCGACCGCGCCCTGCGCGCCCATCTGGCGGCCCTGCAGGGCCTCGCCCAGCGCTATGTCTTCGCGCCGCCGCCGGACGAACCGGAACCCGAACGGCTGATCGGGGTCCTCAATGCGGCCGCCGCCGTCGCCGCCCTGGCGCTCGCCCGTCTGCCCTACCGCGTCCGCCGCGCCTTCGTCCTGCCGCCGCGCCGCCGGGGCCGCCTGCCGCAAGCCGCCGAGGGCCCCGCGGCGGTCCGTTTGCCGGCCGGAAAGGCGAGGCGGGCCAAAGACTTGGCGCAGGAAAACGGCGAAATCGGCGGTTCAATGCCGCGCCGCCGGGGGGCCCCTCCGGGCAACGCCAATCGCCGCCGCCACGGCCGCTATGCACGGCGCACCGCCGCGCGGCATGCGGCGATCGCGGCCCTCGCGCAGCGGGCGCACGATCTTGCCGCCGCCGCGTGGGCGGCGACGCTCGCCTTCCAGGCGGCGGCTTCAGTAGATCGCGTAGGCGCCGTCGATCAGGAAGCTGTCGCCGGTGTGGAAGGACGAGGCGTCGCTCGCCAGGTAGACCGCGATGCCGCCGAAATCCTTGGGCTCGCCCCAGCGCTTCATCGGCACGCGGCTGATGACGTTCTCGACGAATTTCGGGTTGGCCTGGCCGCCCGAGGTCATGTCGGTGGCGATCCAGCCGGGCAGCACGGCATTGGCGCGGATGCCGTAGCGCGCCATCTCCACCGCCGTCGCGCGGATCATCGAGATCACCGCACCCTTGGTCGCCGCATAGTGTTGGTTGCGGGCCGCGCCGTGAATCGCCGCCAGCGAGGCGACCCCGACCAGCGAGCCGCCCGAGCGGTCGCCCGCCTTGTGACGCGCCACCATGTGCCGCGCGCCCTCGCGCAGCGTGAAGAACACGCCGTCCAGATTGACCGACAGCACCTTGCGGTAGTCCTCGGTCGTGATGTCCAGGAACGAACGCGCGCCGCGCCCGATGCCGGCATTGGCGTAGATCGCGTGGATCGCGCCGAAGGCCTGCACGCCTTCGGTGATGCCCTTGATCACCGCCGCCTCGTCGGCGACGTCGATGGTCCAGGCCTCGACGCGGGTGCCGTGCGCCCGCAACTGGGCCACGGCGGCGTCGTTCTTGGCGGCGTTGGTGCCCCAGATCGCGACATTCGCGCCCGCCTGCGCCAGCGCGTCGGCGAAGCCGAGCCCGATGCCGCCATTGCCGCCGGTCACCAGCGCCGTCTTGCCGGTCAGGTCGAAGGGTTTGTAGGCCATGGTGTCTCTCCCCGTATTTCTGTCCGGCGAAACTGGCAGGGGACGGCGCGCCGTTCAACCGCTCCGCCCGCCGCCGGCCGGGGTCAGCGGTATCGCAGCCGCGCCTCCTCGGTGAGGCCGAGCGCCACCGACAGCAGGTCGTCGCCGCCGGCGAATTTCGACGGGCTGACGACGCTGGCGATCGCCTTTCTGAGGGCCGGCACGCGGCTGGAGCCGCCGGTCAGGAACACCGTGCCGACCGAATCGGGCGCGACGCCGGCGCGCGTCAGCGTCTCGCGCACCGCCGCCGCCAGGCGCGCCCGCTCGCCGGCCACCGCGTCGTCGAAGCGGTCGCGGTCGGCCGGGGCGGCGAGGCCCGGCTCGATGAAGTCCATGCCGATCGCCGCTTCCGGGGCCGCCGACAGCGCGATCTTGGCCGCCTCGACGGAAAGCGCCAGGCGATGGCCGAGCTGCTTCTCGACCACGGTCTTCAGCCGCGCCGTCTTCTGCGGCTCCACCGCGTCGGCGTGCAGCTCGCGCACCATGCGCCGGGCCTCGGGTGTGTAGAGCTGGTTGATGGTCGGCCAATGGGCAAGATCGGCGAAGAGCTGGCGCGGCATCGGCAGGTTCTTGGTGTGCAGGCTCGATCCCAGGCCCAGCATCGGCATCGCCGCCTCCAGCGACAGGTGGCGGTCGAGGTCGGTGCCGCCGAGGCGGATGCCGAAATTGGCGAGGATGTCGTTCTTGCGCTCGGGCGCCGCGCGCCGCTCGGGGGCGAGGCGGATGACCGAGAAGTCCGAGGTGCCGCCGCCGATGTCGCAGATCAGCGCCAGCGTCTCGGCGTTCACCTTCGCCTCATAGGCGCGGGCGGCGGCCAGCGGCTCGTACTGGAAGCTGACATGGCGGAAGCCGGCGCGCTCGGCGATCACCTTCAGCGTGTCCTCCGCGAAGCGGTCGGCGGCCTCGTCGCCGTCGACGAAGTGCACGGGTCGCCCGTGCACCACCGCATCGAGCGGCTGGCCGATCGCCGCCTCGGCGCGGGTCTTCATCTCGGCGACGAAGAGGCCGATCACCGCCTCGAAGGTGATCCGCTGGGTCTTGAGGAAGGTCGACTCCTTGACCAGCTTCGTCGCCAGGATCGACTTCAGCGCCCGCATCAGGCGGCCCTCGACCTGCATCATGTAGGTCTCGATCGCCGCCGCGCCGAACAGCGGCCGGTTCTGCTCGAAGTCGAAGAAGATGGCGCTGGGGAACAGCGCGCCGCCGCGCTCCAGGGCGGCGAGGCGGGGCACGCCGCCCTGCACCGTGCCGATGGCGGAATTGGAGGTGCCGAAATCGAGGCCGCAGGCGTTGGTCATGGGAAGGCTCCTTATCAAACCGGAGCCGCCCAGCTATGCGGGAAAAGACCCCCTCGCCAGACTGTTTTTTTGTCTCTATGCTGGGCGCGGATATTGGATGGCCGGGCCGCTGATCGCGCGCCCGGCCATTGTCTTTGCGTCTCACGCCGTTCGTGCGATCTCGTAGAGCACATGGCGGCGGAGCGGATGGCCCTCCGGTACGTTGGGATGGTCGAAGTCGCCGTCCGCGACGCGGGTCATGCCGATGCGCTCCATCACGCGCCGCGAGGGCGCATTGGCCACGGCGGTGAAGGCGACGACGCGCTTCTCGCCGAGCGTTGCGAACGCGAAGTCGAGACAGGCGCGCGCCGCCTCGCTGGCGTAGCCCTGGCCCCAGGCGCTCCGCGGCAGCCGCCAGCCGATCTCGATGCAGGGCATGAAGGGCGCCTCGAAGCGCGGGCGATTGAGTCCGGTCATGCCGGCGAAGGCCCCGTCGGCCTTGCGCTCCAATGCGAAGAAGCCCCAGCCCTGCTCGGCCATGCGCGCGCTCATCGCATCGATCGCCGCGTCCGACTGGGCGCGGCTCAGCGGCGCGGGAAAGAAACGCATCGTCTCGGCGTCGGCGTTCAGTGCGGCGAAGGGCGCCCGGTCGCGTTCGCGCCAGGGCCGCAGGATCAGCCGCTCGGTCGCCAGCGCGACGATTTCAGCCATTTGCGTCCCGCTGCGCGCGGCTCAGCGCGATGACCCGCTCCGTCTCGCTCCACAGCCCGAAGGCCCCGATCGCCGCGAAGGGCACGAAGCGCGCCGCCATGGCGTCGTCGCCGGCGACCGGCTCGCCCGACAGCCAGCGCGCGGTGAAGTCGATGAGGATCATGTGGTGGTCATCGGCGATCGAATCGACGACGTCGCACAATCCGGTGATCGAGATGGCGCAGCCGGTCTCCTCCAGCGTCTCGCGGACCGCCGCCGCCGCCGCGGTCTCGTCCCGCTCGACGCGGCCGCCCGGGATCGACCACTGTCCGAGCCGGGGGGCCTTGCCGCGCCGGATCAGCAGGACCTCGTCGCCGCGCCACACGACAGCCCCCGCGCCGATGCCGGGAATGGGAGGGGGCAGGGGAGATGGCGCGCCGGTCATGGCCTCTCTTTGCGTCAGGGCGCGGCGCCAGCCAAGGGGTGCATTCGGGCCTCCGCCATGCTTAAAGGCGGGTCGCGCAACTACGGGACAGACCGCTTCGATGGACCGCATCCTCTCGATTCTCGCCCTTGTCGCCGCCATCGGCGCCGGCGCCTATGCCTATGTCACGACCGACCGCCAGCGCGGCGAGATCCAGACGCTGAACCAGAAGGTCGAGACGCTGACCCGGACGCTGGGCGAGACGCAAAAGGCCTTGACCGGGCTCGGCCAGGAGCTTGCCCCGGTGCTCGACATGATCCGCGAGTCGACTCACAACGCGCCGCCGCCCGAGATCGACATGACCAACCTGACGGACGAGAAGAACGCCGAATTCCTCGACCGCTTCTCCAAGCAGGACGGCGTCACCAAGCTGCCCAGCGGCCTGATGTACCGGGTGATCAAGGCCGGCCCCGACGGCGGCAAGCAGCCGACCCCCGCCAGCGTCGTCACCATCAACTACAGCGGCGCCTTCATCGACGGCACGGTGTTCGATTCCTCCTACGCATCGGGCGGTCCGGTCACCTTCCCTCTCGCCCAGCTCATTCCGGGCTGGGTCGAGGCGCTGCCGCTGATGAAGGAAGGCGACAGCTGGGAGGTCGTCGTGCCCTACCAGCTCGGCTACGGCGAACAGGGCCGCGGCTCCATCCCGCCGCGCCAGACGCTTGTCTTCCAGATCGAACTCATCAAGGCGGACCAGTGAGCGGCGGCGCCGACATCGCGCCCGACCTTCTGGCGCTGCGCGAGAGCATCGACAACATCGACGCGGCGCTCATCCACCTGCTCGCCGAACGCTTCAAGTGCACGCAGCGGGTGGGCGAGTTCAAGGCCAGGCACGGCCTGCCGCCGGCCGACCCGGCACGCGAGCAGCGCCAGATCGCGCGGCTGCGCAGCCTCGCCGAGAACGCCCGTCTCGATCCCGAATTCGCGGAGAAGTTTCTCAACTTCATCGTGAAGGAAGTCATCCGCCACCACGAGGAAATCCAGCGCCGCGAGCGCGGCTGAAAGGAACGATCATGTCTCTCACCGACGAAGCCAATGCGGCCTTCCTCGCCGGCTACGACGCCCAGCCGGGGGTCTCGAAGACCGCCAGCGGCCTGCGCTACAAGGTGGTCAGCGAAGGCGCCGCCGGCGGCAAGCAGCCGGGCGCCCGCAGCAATGTCACCGTGCACTACAAGGGCACCTTCATCGACGGCCGCGAGTTCGATTCCTCCTACAAGCGCAATGCGCCGGCCACGTTCGGCCTGCACCAGGTCATCTCGGGCTGGACCGAAGGCGTGCAGCTGATGAAGGAAGGCGACACGTTCGAGTTCGCGATTCCCTTTGATCTCGCCTATGGCGAGCGCGGCGGCGGCTCGATCCCCCCTCGCCAGACGCTGGTCTTCCAGGTCGAGCTGCTGAAGGTCGCCTGATCGATGCGCTCGGCCCTGCTCTGGATCCTGACGCTGGTCAGCATCGGCGCCGCCATCTTCTTCTGGCGGCACGCGGCCGATCTGCAGGGCCGGCTCGACGGCTTCGTCGCCCAGGCCACGGCGACGAACGCCGACCTTGCGCGGCTGAAGGATATCGAGGGCAAGGTCGACGGCCTCGATCGCGGTTTTGCGCGGGCGCTGAACAGCCAGGATGCGCTCGCCGCCGATTTCGGCCAGCTCGTCACCGACCCCTCGCAGGCCGGGTTGCGCACCGCCATCGAGGCGCGGCTCGCCAAGCTGAAGGACGATCTCGAACCGCCCGCCAAGGTGGTGCGCGATCTCCTGCTGGCGATCGAGCCGCCCGAGTACACGCTCGATCCCGCCAAGGTGACGGACGAGGCCAACGCCGCGTTCCTTGCCCGGATCGATGCCGATCCCGCCTATACGCGGACCGCGAGCGGCCTGCGCTACCGGGCGGTCAAGGCGGTCGCGGATGGCCCCAGGCCGGCGCCGGGCAGCGAGGTCACCGTCCACTACAAGGGCACGTTCATCGAGGGCACCGAGTTCGACTCCTCGTACAAGACGAACACGCCCGCGACCTTCATGCTCGACAAGCTGATTCCCGGCTGGACCGAGGGCATCCCGCTGATGAGGCAGGGCGAGACCTTCGAGTTCGTGATTCCCTACCGTCTCGCCTACGGCGTCGCCGGCCGAGGTCCGATTCCGCCGCGCCAGACCCTCGTCTTCCAGGTCGAGCTGCTGCAGGTCGCCACGCCGCAGCCGGCCGGCCCCTAGGGCCCTTTCATCGGCGGTTCAGGAAGGGCATATTATCCCCACGCCGCGCCCGGAATTGCTGCGGTGCAACATAAGTGGTATTCAGAGACGCGTAAGGCGCTGCTGCGACAGTGGGGTCGGGCAAGCCGCGCGGGAGATCGATCGATGGACGGGATGACGCCGCAGCCGAAAGCTGGCGTTTTCGCACGGCTCGCGGGCGCTTTGTTCGGTTCGCGCCGCGCGCGGACCCTGTCGGCGCTTGCGATCGCCTGTCTCGCCACGGTGGTGACGTGGGCGGCGCTCGACCGCACCGTCGATGCGCCCGACTGGAACGCCCCGATCCGCGGCTTCTCCTACAATCCCAGCCACGGCTACACCAAGGAAGACAGCCTCACCTACAGCGAAGAGCGCCTCCGGTCCGACATGGCGCAGCTCAAGGGCTCGACCAACCGCGTCCGCACCTACTCGGTCTCGCGCGGTCTCGACAGGCTGCCGGCCATCGCCAACGAGATGGGCATGAAGGTCGCGCTGGGGATCTGGATCAGCTCCGACCGCGACTACAACAAGCAGGAGATCGAGGCGGCGCTGAAGATCATCCGCGCCAATCCGGTCTCGGTCGATCGCGTGTTCGTCGGCAACGAGGCGATCCTGCGCGGCGACGTCTCGATCGACGAACTCAACGCCTACATCAAGGAAGTCCGCCGCGAGGTGCCGCGCCGCGTGAAGGTCTCGACGGCCGAACCCTGGAACGTCTGGGACGCGAACCCCGATCTGGCGAAGGAGGTCGATTTCATCGGCGTGCACATGCTGCCCTACTGGGAAGGCATCCCGCTCGAAAGCGCCGTCGGCCACATCCAGAACCGCCTCAAGGTCCTGCAGGACAAGTTCCCCGGCATGCCGATGGTCATCGGCGAAGCCGGCTGGCCGTCCGAGGGTCGGCAGCGTCAGGGCGCCGCGCCGAGTCTCGCCAACCAGGCGGCGTTCGTGCGGGCCTTCCTGACGGCAGCGAAGGAACTGGGCTGGGACTATTACCTGCTCGAAGCCTACGACCAGCCCTGGAAGGTCGAGGACGAGGGCGCGGTCGGCGCGTTCTGGGGCGTCTATGACGCAGCGGGCGTGCAGAAATTCGAGCTTGAGGGCCACCTCTCGTCCCTGCCGGACTGGCCCTGGTTCGCTGGCGTTGCGGTGCTCATCACGATGATCGGCGGCGCGTTGCTGCTGCGCACGACGCCGCATCTCTCCTTCTTCGGGCAACTCTTCCTCGCCGCGCTTGCCGGCCTGCTCGTCACAGGCCTCATTGGCGTCTTCGACAGCGCATCGCTGGAGTATGCGGGGTGGGAGACCTATCTCGTCTTCGTCTTCGTGGTGCCCGTCGCCTCGCTCGCCGTCGCGGTCATCCTTGCCGAGTGCGTTGAGATGGCGCAGAGCCTGTGGCGCGTCCAGCGCCGCCTCGCAGTGCCGCCCGCCCTGACGGTCGAGCCGCGCGTCTCCATCCACGTCCCGGCCTACAACGAGCCGGCGGACATGATGATCGAGACGCTGAACGCGCTCTCCAGGCTCGACTATGCGAACTACGAAGTCGTCATCCTCGACAACAACACGAAGGATCCCGCCGTCTGGAAGCCGGTCGAGGCACATGCGGCCAAGCTCGGCGAACGCTTCCGCTTCTTCCATTTCGACGGCGTGACGGGCTTCAAGGCGGGCGCGCTGAACAAGGCGCTCGAGCTGACCGATCCTGCCGCCGAGTACGTCGCCGTCATCGACAGCGACTACCAGGTGACGCCGGACTGGCTGAAGACCTGCATCCCGCATTTCGCGAACCCCAAGGTCGCCCTCGTGCAGGGACCGCAGGACTATCGCGACGGCCAGGACAATCTGTTCAAGGCGATGGCCTACCAGGAGTATGCCGGCTTCTTTCAGATCGGCATGGTCGAGCGTAACGAAGACAACGCCATCATCCAGCACGGCACGATGACGATCATGCGCCGGCCGGTACTCGACGAGAAGAAGTGGGCGACCTGGTGCATCACCGAGGACGCCGAACTGGGGCTGCGCATCTTCGAAGACGGCCATGAGTCAGTCTATCTGGCGCAGAGCTTCGGCAAGGGCCTCATCCCCGACACGCTCGCCGCCTACAAGGACCAGCGCTATCGCTGGGTCTACGGCGCGATGCAGATCATGAAGCACCACGCCGGCGCGCTGTTCGGCGGCAAGACGCAGCTGACGTCCTCGCAACGCTATCACTTCATCGCCGGCTGGCTGCCCTGGCTCGCCGACGGCCTGTCGCTCGCCTTCACGACGGCGGCCCTTGTCTGGTCGGGCCTGATGGCATGGGACGACAAGACCTTCGACGTGCCGATGGTCTCGCTGGCGGCGATCGCGCTCGGCCTCTTCGCGGTCAAGACCGGCAAGACCCTGCTGCTCTATCCCTTCCGCGTCGGCACAGGGTTCAAGGGCGCCTTCCAGGCTTCGATCGCCGGCCTCGCCCTCTCGCATACCGTGGGCAAGGCGGTATGGAAGGGCCTGTTCACCAGCGGCATGCCGTTCCTGCGCACGCCCAAGTGCGAGGACGCGGCGCCCATTCGCCAGGTGATCCTGCTCGCCTCCGAGGAGATCATGCTCCTCGCACTCGTCGCCGCCGCAGTTGCGGCGACGGCGATGACACGCGGGCTTGGAGACCCGGCCACCATTGTCTGGGTGGCGACGCTCTGCGTCCAGGCGATTCCGTTCGTCGCAACGCTGGTAATGGCCTTCATCAGCGCGGCCAGGATCGGCGAGCGCCGGACCCCTGCCAAGACCGAGGCCGCGCCGGCCAAGATCGCGGCTGCCGAGTAGCAGTCACGTCTGTGCAGCTGCTGCGCGCTTCAGACGGTCGTTGATCGCCTCGCCGAGGCCGGTGTCGGGAATGGGCGCAACTGCGATTCGCGCCGCGCCGCGCCTGTCGGCCTCGCGCAGCATGGCGAACAGATTGGCAGCCGCCTCGCGAAGGTCGCCCCTGGCGCTCAGTTGCAGCATCGCGGTGGCCGGCGGTGCCGGGCCGAACGCCAGAAAGATCTCTCCCGCCTCCGGAGCCGCGGCATTCAGGCGTATCCGTGCCCGCGGTGCGTAGTGGCGCAGCAGACGTCCCGGTGACGACGGCCGCACCTCATCGTCCCTTGCAGCGGCAAGCGGGCCGATCAGAGCCTCGATCTCCGCACGCGGCAGTGCGCCGGCCCGAAGCAGGACCGCAGATCCGCCTTCGAAGCCGATGACGGTCGACTCGAGGCCAGCCTTGCAGTGGCCGCCGTCCAGGATGAGCAGTCCTCCGTCGCCCAGGCTTTCGGCGACGTCGGAGGCGCGGGTGGGCGAAGGCTCACCGGAGCGATTGGCGCTCGGAGCGGCCACCGGAACGCCTGACGCCGCGATGAGCGCCTGCGCGATCGGTGCGTCAGGCACCCGGACCGCGAGCGTCGGCAGGCCGGCGCTAGCAAGATCGTGGACGCGACAGCCGATAGCGCGCGGCAGGACCAGCGTGAGGGGACCCGGCCAGAACGCTGCGGCCAGACGCTCGGCGGTCTCATTGAAGTCGACCAGGCTTCGCGCGGTAGCGCAATCCGGGACATGTACGATCAACGGGTTGATCCGCGGCCTGCCCTTGCGTTCGAAGATCCCGGCAAGCGCCAAGCCATTCGTCGCATCGGCGCCGAGGCCGTAGACGGTCTCGGTGGGAAAGGCCACCAGCCTGCCCGCGCGCAACTCCGATGCAGCGCGCGCAATGGCCTGACCGGCTCCGGGTTCGTTGGGATCGAGGGAAAGTACCGGCATGGCGCTTCGCGGACGCTCCAGTGCATCCGCTGCCTGCTTACCTCGCCCCGAGGATCAGGTCGACAACGTCCACGGCCGGCAAGCCTTGCGGGCGTGCCGAGGGTCTCAGCGCCGATCCTTCGGCGGAGCGAGAAAGGGGACCATGCGCGACAGAACGGTGTCGCGATTCCAGAAGTGGTGCTTCAGGGCCGCCATGACGTGGAGGGCCAGGAGCACAAGCAACGCCGTAGCCAGGAACTCATGGGCGTCCTCGAAGGCGTCTGCGGCCGCGTCCCGGTCGGCCAGCGTCTTGAGACCGGGGAGGGCCGGCAGCTCGAACCAGCCCCATATCCGCGTCTTGATCATGTCGCCCGACGGAGAGGCCGATATCAGCGCCCATCCCGACAGCGGCATGCCTATCATCAGGGCATAGAAAGCCCAGTGCGACAGGTGCGCGGCGAATCGCTCAACGCGCGGCATGGCGCTGGGAAGCGGTGGCGGCGGGTCCAGGAAGCGCAGGAGAAGGCGGATCAGGCTCAAGGCCAGAATGGTGATCCCGGCACTCTTGTGCAGCTGATAGGCGGTGTAGTCCTCCGCATCGGTCATGTAGTTGCCGAGCCAGATCATGCCCAGAACGGCCACCGCTATCAGCCAGTGCAGTGTGACGGCCATCAGTCCGAATGCCTGCTTTGAGTTGGTCAGTCTCATCGCCCTGGATGCCCCTGTCGCTCGGACCCTTGGTGGTCGAACTCGCCATCGACGATGACGGTCACCTCGTCGCCGGCCCCTGAGATCGACAAGTCTATCGATGCCGAACGACGACGTCATGCGTGCCGTTCGCGCTATGAAGCGCGGCAAATTGACGACTTTCTTCGGACGGACGATAGCGCCGTGGAAGCCCAGTCCAAACTCGCCGGCCGGCTGACGGCTTGGAACATCGGAGAGCCAGTTAGCGCATCTCCCGGCTTCGATCCATGCCCGACAATGGCGCGGGACTGTACTTGAGTCTATATCGCGCCAGAAAACCGCGTCCGCCAGTCCCCGGAGCAAGCCAGCATGCCGCACTACAAGACGCCGCTTCAGAAGATCCTCTTCACGCTGGAGTCTGTGGTTGGCGCGAGCCGACTGAACGCATGCAGCGCCTACTCCGACTATGATGCCACGCTTGGCGCTACCATCCTGGGCGAAGCGGCCAAGCTTGCGGAAGACGTTCTCGCCCCGCTGAACCGGACCGGCGACAGCCGGCCGGCGCGACTGGCGGACGGTGCAGTCAGCACCCCGCCCGGATTCGTTGAAGCCTACGGTGCGTTTGCGACCGGAGGATGGTCCGGAATTGCAGCAGATCCTGAATTTGGCGGGCAGGGTCTGCCGCATACGCTCGCGGTAGCTGTCGAGGAAGTCTGGCAGTCCTCGAATCTGGCTTTCGGTCTCTGCCCGCTCCTCACTCACGGTGCGATCGAAGCACTTACGGCGCATGGCTCGGACGAGCTGAAACGCATCTACCTGCCCAAGCTGATCGACGGATCATGGACCGGAACCATGAACCTGACCGAGCCGATGGCGGGATCGGACGTCGGGGCGCTGAAGACCCGGGCTGTCAAAGCGGGAGACGGCACCTACCGGATCACAGGTCAGAAGATCTACATCACATGGGGCGAGCATGACTGCGCCGAGAACATCGTTCATCTGGTGCTGGCCAGACTGGCCGGCGCACCGCCTGGAACGCGCGGCATCTCGCTTTTCCTGGTCCCCAAGTATCTGCCCGATGCGCAGGGCAAACCAGCCGCCCGAAACGACCTCACCTGCGTCGGGCTAGAACACAAGCTCGGCATCCACGGCAGTCCGACCTGCACGATGTCGTTCGGCGATCAGGACGGCGCCATCGGATTCCTGATCGGACAGGAAAATCGCGGCATGGCGGCCATGTTCACGATGATGAACAGCGCCCGGCTGAATGTCGGCGTTCAGGGGGTCGCAATTGCCGAGCGCGCGCTGCAGAAGGCGCTCGCCTATGCCGGCGAACGGCAGCAGGGCAAGCCGTTCGGCCTGCAGCACGAAGGAAGCGAGATGGTGCCGATCCTGCGGCACCCGGATGTCCGGCGCATGCTGTTGTCCATGCAGGCCGGCGTCGAGGCGGCGCGCGCCATCTGCCTCGCTACGGCGGTCGCCATCGATCTGGCGAGACACCACCCCGACGAAGCCGAGCGACGGCGAGCGAAGGGGCGCGAAGAACTCCTCACGCCGATCGCCAAGGCGTGGTCGACGGATCTGGGCGTGCGCGTCGCCAGCCTGGGCGTCCAGATCCATGGCGGAGCCGGCTTCATCGAGCAGACGGGCGCCGCCCAGTACTACCGGGACGCACGCATCCTTCCGATCTATGAAGGAACCAACGGCATACAGGCGATTGACCTGGTGACGCGCAAGATCGGCCTGCAGGATGGAGCGGCGGTTGAAGCGCTCTTCTCGGACATCGAGGACACGATCGGCGCCCTTGCTGACGGCGGTTCGCCGTCCCTGCCGGTCATTGCCTCTGCCCTGGCAATGACACTCGACGCGGCACAGGGAGCGACGGCATGGCTGCGCGGTCGCTTGGCGAGCGGAAAGCCCTATGACGCGCTGGCCGGCGCGACCCCCTTTCTTGAGATGATGGGCACCCTCATCGGCGGTCACTTCCTGGCGCGGGGCGCAATCGCCGCGTCGCAAGGTCTTGGGAGCGGGACGGGCGACCGGGCCTTTCTTGCATCGCGACTGGCTGCGGCGCGCTTCTTCGCAGAGACCGAGTTGCCCCACGCCGCCGGCCTTGTGGCGGCAGTCACATCGGGGGCGGAGACCCTCTACGCATCGGAGTTCGACTAGGAGGGCACAGACCGGCCCCGCGGCTTTTGACGGGGCCGTGCGGGACGCCTAGCTTGGCGGCATCGCCATCCAGAGATCCAGACTATGTCCGATGCCGTCGACCTGCCCGAGGCCAACGCCGAGCCACTACCGGTTCGAGTGCGCGACGATCGCGGGCTGATCTACCCGTTCGAGGAAAAGCCGGTTCCAGGGTCCGCTATCGAGGTCGCGCCGGGCGTGCTGTGGCTGCGCATGAAGATGCCGATGCAGCTCGATCACATCAATGTGTGGCTGCTGGAGGATGGCGACGGCTGGGCGGTGGTCGATACCAGCCTCAATGAACAGGGGTCTAAGGACGCTTGGGAGGCGGCTTTCGCGCATTATCTTGGCGGCCGCAAAGTAACGCGCGTCTTTGTCACCCATCTGCACCCGGACCACGTGGGGCTGGCGGGCTGGATCGGCGAGAAATTCGACGCGCCGCTCCACATGACTCGAACGGACTATCTCATGTGCCGCATGCTTGTGACGGATACCGGCAAGGAGGCGCCTGAGGAGGGACTCAGCTTCTATCGTGCCGCCGGGTTTCCCAAGGACGCCATCGACAAGTACCGCGAGCGCTTTGGCGGCTTCGGTTTCGGCGTCTACCGGCTGCCGCAGGCCTATCACCGGCTACAGGACGGCGACGAGATTTCCATCGGCGGACGGACGTGGCGTGTCGTCGTCGGGCGCGGTCATGCGCCGGAACATGCCTGTCTGTGGTGCCCGGAAGAGAGCCTTATCATTTCCGGCGATCAGATCCTGCCGCGCATCAGCTCCAATGTCAGCGTCTTCCCGACCGAACCCGATGCCAACCCGTTGCAGGACTGGATCGACAGTTGCCTGAAGCTGCGCGATCTTCTGCCGGCGTCCACGCTGGTCCTGCCCGCGCACAATGAGCCTTTCCGCAATGTCACGAAGCGGATGCAGGACCTCATCGACGGGCACGAAGAAGGCATGGGAAAGCTATTGGCGATGCTCGACGAGCCGAGGCGAGCGGTCGACGTCTTCCCCGCGCTGTTCCGAACGCGCATCACAGGCGGCAACTACATCATGGCGACGGGCGAAAGCCTGGCGCATCTCAACTGCCTGATCGCTCGCGGGCAAGTCGTGCGGACCCGGGGCGCGGACGGCATCGATCTCTATGCCCGGGCTTGAGCGGGACCGGGGGATCGCTCTAGGGTTCCCTTGTCGATCATGGGGGTCTTCAATGCGACGCAGCGCTGTCCTGACACTGGCCCTTATCGGGGCAACAACGGCGTTCGCCCAGACGCCCCCGCAGAGCGAGCCCGCCGCTCCGTCGGCAGCCCACGAATTCGATGGCACGCGGACGATGGACGGCATCACGATCGACGAACTCGAGTCGATCGTCAAAGCCGGCGGCTATACATACAAGCGGCTTTCGGGGAGCTACGGCGATTATCTCGAGGTGCAGTCGGCAGACGGCTACAAGTACGAGGCCTCGCTCAACGACTGCCCGGAAAGCGGCGAACAGCGGTGCTGGTCGCTCACGCTGCTCAGCTATTCCTTCAATGAGACACCGCGCGTGACGCTGAAGGGCGTCAACGAGTGGAACGGCAAGGCCTGGGGCGTGCGCGGCATGCTCTACAAGGACGGCAGTTCGGGAGTGGCGATGAATCTAGGGGTCAATGGCGGCGTCACCGAAGCTTGGATCGCCAAGCGCTTCGGCAATTTCGACTATTGGCTGACGGCGTTCGGCGACTTCGTCGCCGGCAACACACCGGCCGCTGCGCCGACGCCGACTCCCTGAGGGTTCAGCGCCCTTCGGTCTTCGCGGCGATCGCGATGTCGCTGGACCAGGCGAGACGGGCGACTTGCGCATCCGAGCGGGCGTCGAGCTGGTCGAGGACCGCCTGAACCCGGGCCGCCTGACCCGGCGGCCAGTCGTCCTTCGGCATCAGATCGTCGATGATGTAGAGCCCGCCCGGCTTCAGGAGGCGCCAGAGCGCTTCGAAGCCGTCGAACTTGCCGGGCATCGCATCGGCGAAAACGAGATCGTAGCTGGCGGCGGGTTGTCCGCCGAACCAAGAGAAGGCGTCGGCGTCGAGCAGGGTCAGGCGCGGGTCGCCGCGCAGGTGCTTGGCGGCGATCGCCGCCCACCGGCCCTCGGCCTCGATCGAGACGAGGTGCGCCCGCGCGTCCATCCCGTCGAGCAGCCAGGCGGCGGCGAGGCCGGTGCCGGTGCCTACTTCCAGCAACCGTCCGCCCGGCTTGGACGCGGCAAGGACACGCAGCAGTCCGCCCAGCTTGTAGTCGGAGGGGAAGTTGAAGCCGGCCTTCTGGCTGTCGTGCCAGATCGCCGCCAGCACGGACGGCGGGCGGATCGGATCGTCGTCCATCGATCGCCTCCATGGCGTTGGTTGCCGCCATTAAGGTTAGCGTCAATTGGCGAGCCTGTCGCCGGCCGTCCGGTTTGCTTGAGGGTTCAAGCGGTGAAAGATTAACCTTCCCGGCCGTGTGAGGCCCGGCCTGTGGGTTTCTGCCGTGCGAAGCACCGTCGTCAGCCTGATCAAGTCCGCCCTGCCGCGCCGCGCCGTGCGCGAACTGCAGTACTGGCAGCACCGTCTGCGCCGGGGACGCGCGGCGAAGGGCGGTCCCAAAGCGGCCTTCGCGGAGGTCTATGCGACCAAGGCATGGGGCGACGACGGCGGCGACTTCTTTTCGGGGCCAGGCACGATCGAGGCGGCGGTCACGACGCCCTATCTGGACTTCCTTCGCGCCGAGTTTACGGCGATGGGGCGCAAGCCGCGTGTGCTCGACCTGGGCTGCGGCGACTTCAAGGTCGGCGTGCAGCTTGTCGACTCGGTCGCCTCGATCACCGGCATCGACGTCGTCCCCGAACTGGTGGACCGCAACACGCGGATCTTCGGTTCGGCCAAGACAACCTTCCTGTGCGCCGACATCTCGCTCGATCCGCTGCCCGACGCCGACGTCGTGCTGGTGCGCGAGGTGATGCAGCACATGTCGAACGCGCAGGTCGGGCGTCTGCTGACGCGGCTTTCCGCCTATCCGGTCGCCTATGTCACCAATGTCGAGCCGGCCAAGGCCTCCGTCACCGCGATCAACCGCGACCTCGTGCCCGGCCCCGATACAAGGGGCGTGTTCGGTTCCGGGCTGTTCCTGGACGAACCGCCCTTCGATTTCGGGGCCGACGTGGTGCTGCGCTGCGCGACGCATCAGCCGGGCGAACTCCCCGTCGAGGTCGTGACGCGCAAGGCCGCGTTCGGACGGTGAGCGGGCCGACCGTCAGGCCGGCGGAGGCCGGCGAGAGCCCGGCGATCGCCGCCGTCTTTCTGGCGGCCAGGCGCGGCCTTCTGCCCGACATACCGATGGTCCATCCCGATGCCGATGCGCCGCGCTGGATCCGCGATATCCTGTTCGCGACGACCGCGATGTGGGTCGCGGTGGAGGACGGAGGCATTGTCGCGATGATGTCGCTCAGTCCGGGCTGGCTGGAGCACCTTTATGTCCATCCGCAGGCCCAGGGGCGGGGCATCGGCGCCGCGCTGCTGGAGACGGCCAAGCGCAGCGACCACGGCGCGGCGGGACTGCGGCTCTGGACCTTCCAGGCGAACGCCAAGGCGCGGCGCTTCTATGAGCGGAACGGATTCGCCGCCGAGGCGTTTACTGACGGGTCTGGGAACGAGGAGCGCACGCCGGATGTCCGCTATGTCTGGCTCGCTCACTCGCGATAGCTGAGCAGACGGCGGCCGGCGAAGAGGAGGTCGAGCTGGTCCCACATCGAGGCCGGACGGTTGACCTCCACATGGGTCACCTGTTCGAGCAGATAGAGATGGGCGCGGCCGCCGAGCGCGGCAGCCAGCTTCTCGCTCTCGGTCGAGGCGATCAGCGGATCGTCCTTGCCATGCACCAGTAGCGCTTCGCCCTTGAAGCCCGAGAGGTCCTGCCGCGAGGGATCGAGCGCGTCGAAGCGGGCGCGCATGGCGGCGGGGAGGGCGGCGATCAGCGCCTCGACCTTCTCGGGATCGCGGTTGGCGATGAGGGCGTAGACCGCCCGGCCGTCCGGCCCCAGGCCGGCGACCAGCGGCGCGATGTCGGCGGCGCCGTCCTTCAGCCGCGCCTCGGCGATGGCGGCGAGGGCCGCGCGATCGGCGCCGTTCTCGAGGCTGAGCGCATTGGCCTTGAGGAAGGCCCAGAGCGCGTAGTCGGCCGGACCCTGTTCCTGCCAGGGGTCGCCGGGCTTGAGGCGGTACTTGCGGGTGGTTACGAAGCGCACAACGTCGGTCGCCTCGTAGTAGCCGCCGATGAAGAAGACGAAGCCGATGCGCTCGGCGAGCGGCGCGCGCGAGGCCGCGATGATCGACGGACCGGCCATGTAGGAGAGCGCGGTGATGCCGATCGCCGTCTTCGGCGCCGGGCCCAGGTCGGCGCCGTCAAGCCAGAGTGCGGCGTCGGAGATCGTCGCGATGTCGGAAGGCCCGGCGCGCAGATCCTCGAACGCTGCCGCCTGGGGCACCAGCGTGACGAAGCCGGCGCGGGCCAGAGACTCCGCGAAGGCGACGACCCGCGGGTCGGTGCGCGCTTCCTCAATGAGGCCGGGGACGAAGACCATGCGGCCCTTGGCGGCTTCGGCCGGGGTGTACAGATCCCCTCCGCCGGGACGGCCGTCGATCGTCCAGGTGACGGCGCTGCGCACGGGCTGCTTGTGCAGGGTCTTCCATGTGCTGTCGCCGGGACCGGCGGCGACGTCTTCGAGGAACCAGGCCGCTTCGAAGTAGCGCGGGACCCAGAAGGCCGAGAGGCCGGCGAGCGCCGCCACGGCGAACAGCAGGATGATGACGAAGCGTCCGCGACCCTTTTTCATGGGCGTGTCTTAACGTCTTCGACGTGGCGGCGTCGAGCGCGGCGGACTATGGTCTGCCCATGACGACGGCGCTTTTCACGCATTTCGCCTGTCTCGACCATGTGACGCCGCCGGGCCACCCGGAGTCGCCGGAGCGGCTGCGGGCCGTTCTGAAGGCGCTGGAGGCGCCCGCCTTCGCCGGTCTGGCGCGCGGCGAGGCCCCTCGGGCCGCGGCCGAGGCGCTGGCGCGGGTCCATCCCGGCGACTTCGTGCGCCGCGTCCTGTCGAGCGTGCCGGAGCGCGGCCTGAAGTCCATCGACGGCGACACCACGCTGTCGCCGGGGTCCGGCGAGGCGGTGCTGCGGGCGGCCGGCGCCGTGATCGCGGCGGTCGATGCGGTGATGACCGGCGAGGCGCGCAACGCCTTCGCCGCCGTGCGTCCGCCCGGCCATCATGCCGAACCCGGAACGGCGATGGGGTTCTGCGTCTTCAACAATGTCGCCGTCGGGGCGCAGCACGCCCGCGCCGCGCACGGCCTGCGGCGGATCGCCGTGGTCGATTTCGACGTGCATCACGGCAACGGCACGCAGGCGGCGTTCGAGATGGACGCCGACCTGTTCTTCGCCTCGACCCATCAATGGCCGCTCTATCCCGGCACCGGCCTGCCGCAGGAGCGCGGCATCGCCGGCAACGTGGTGAACGTGCCGCTGCCGCCGCGCGCGGGCTCGGACGAGTTCCGCGAGGCCTTCGACAGCCTGGTCCTGCCGGCCCTGGAGGCGTTCGGGCCAGAACTGGTGATGGTCTCGGCGGGGTTCGACGCCCATGCCGCCGATCCGCTGGCGGATCTGAGGCTCACCGAGGCCGACTATGCCTGGGCCACCTGGCGCCTCGCCGAGATCGCCGACGTCCATGCCAAGGGGCGGATGGTATCGACTCTCGAGGGCGGCTATGACCTCGACGCGCTGGCGGCGTCCGCCGCGGCGCATGTGAAAGCACTGATGGCGGCGTAGCGATGGCGACCAAGACGGACATCGACAAGCTCTCCTTCGAGGAGGCGCTCAAATCCCTGGAAGAGATCGTCGCGCGGCTGGAGAGCGGCCGGGTGGAGCTGGAGGATTCCATCGCCATCTACGAGCGTGGCGCGGCTCTGAAGGCACATTGCGAGCGCAAGCTGAAGGACGCCGAGGCGCGGATCGAGAAGATCGTGCTGGGGCCGGGCGGCGCGCCCGCCGGCACGGAAAAGCTCGACGCGGGCTGAGCCGATGGCGGACCGGACGGCCGTCGAGGCGGCGCTGCTCGAAACCCAGACCTTCATGGAGGAGACGCTCGATCTGCTGCTGCCGCGGCCGGACGGTCCCGAGGCGCGGCTTCTCGAAGCGATGCGGCACGCGACGCTGGGCGGCGGCAAGCGCCTGCGCGCCTTCCTGACGATCCAGGCCGGACGCCTGTTCGGCGTCGACAAGCGGGCGCTGGGGCGGGCCGCGGCGGCCGTGGAGTGCCTGCATGCCTATTCGCTGGTCCATGACGACCTGCCGTGCATGGACGACGACGATCTGAGGCGCGGCAAGCCGACCGTGCACCGCGCCTTCGACGAGGCGACCGCCGTGCTGGCGGGCGACGCGCTGCAGGCCCTGGCCTTCGGCCTGCTGTCGACGCCGGACATTCATGCCGATCCCTTCGTGCGCGCCGAACTGGTCGTCCGGCTCGCCCAGGCGGCCGGCCCGGCCGGCATGGTCGCCGGACAGATGATCGACATCGCCACCGAAGGCCGCGAACCCGACATCGCCACCATCACCCGCCTGCAGCGGCTGAAGACCGGGGCGCTGATCGTCTTCGCGGCCGAAGCCGGGGCGATCCTCGGCCATGCCGGGGCGCACCAGCGCCATGCCCTGATCGGCTATGCCCACGATCTCGGGCTCGCCTTCCAGATTGCCGACGACCTGCTCGACGCCGAGGGCGATGTCGAGGCCATGGGCAAGGCCGCCGGGGGCAAGGACGCCGCGCGCGGCAAGGCCAATTTCGTCACCCTCATGGGCGTGGAGCGGGCCCGCGCCCAGGCCGCGCTGCTGGCCGACCAGGCGGCCGCCCATCTGGAGAGCTTCGACGCCCGCGCCGACCTGCTGCGCGGCCTTGCCGGCTTCGTCGTCAGCCGCGACGCCTGAGGCGGGCGCGCCGCGCGCCGCCGCGCAGAGGCGATCGGTCCCGGCGGTCAGAGCCGCCGCCGTGCGGCGGGCGGCGGCGAAGGCGGCGCTGCGGCGGCCATGGACCCAGCGATTGCGGTTCCCCGGGGGCGCGCCGCGCCGGCGTTTGGCGGCAGGGGCGAATTGAACGTCGGATTTCGAGGGGATTGCGGCGGCGGGCGGCAATTGAACGTCGACGGCAGAAGCGGCCTGCGCCGCCAGCGCCGCCACCGTCGCGGCATCGGCCGCCGCCGGGCCGAGCCGCTTCATCGCCAGCGCCGTCGCGGCCATGGCGGCGGCGAGGCGCTCGACGATCAGGCAGCGCAGATCCTCGCCGATCCGCGGATTGCGGCCGAGCAGGTGGGCCTGGGAGGTGAGGACCAGCGTGACGAGGTTCTCGGTGAGGAGGTCGGCGAGGGCAGGGCCAGGAGCTGCGTCTGTCATGTCAGGAATAAATACACATTATAGGAATAATGTCAAGACTGAAGGAAGGATCCGCCCCCTCCTTGCGTCGCTTGGCGGCCCCTTCCCCCGATGGGCCGGAGGTCGGGAGCGTCCGGTGCGACGGGCGCGTTGTGCGCCCGCTTCAGGATGAAGAGGGGACAGGAAGGCGGCGCGGGCGGGCGGCAAAGAGAGTCGCGCCGATGTGTGACAAGGCTCGACGCGGCGGTTTCGCAAGTGCGATAATAGGGCGTCCGCAGGGTTAAGGGCGGGCAGCGTGTGGTGACATGACCGACAAGCCCGACGATTTCGCCGTTTCGAAGACCCCCCTGCTGGACCGCGTGAAGAGTCCGGCCGACATGAAGGCGCTGACCCGGCCGCAGCTCAAGCAGCTGGCCGACGAACTGCGCCGCGAGACCATCGACGCCGTCTCGGTGACCGGCGGCCATCTGGGCGCGGGGCTCGGCGTCGTCGAGCTGACCGTCGCGCTGCATCACCTCTTCGACACGCCCAACGACCGCCTCATCTGGGACGTCGGCCACCAGGCCTATCCGCACAAGATCCTGACCGGGCGGCGCGACCGCATTCGCACGCTGCGCACCGGCGGCGGCCTTTCCGGCTTCACCAAGCGCAGCGAGAGCGACTACGACCCGTTCGGCGCCGCCCACTCCTCGACCTCGATCTCCGCGGGCCTCGGCATGGCGGTCGCCCGCGACCTATCCGGCGGCACGAACAACGTGATCGCCGTGATCGGCGACGGCGCCATGAGCGCGGGCATGGCCTACGAGGCCATGAACAACGCCGGCGCGATGAATTCCCGCCTGATCGTCATCCTCAACGACAACGACATGTCGATCGCCCCGCCGGTCGGCGCGATGAGCGCGTATCTGTCGCGGCTCTATTCAGGCAAGACCTACCGCACGCTGCGCGAGGCGGCCAAGCAGATCAACAAGCGCCTGCCCAAGATCATCGCCAACCGCGCCAACCGCGTCGAAGAGTATTCCCGCGGCTTCATGATGGACGGCGGCACGCTGTTCGAGGAGCTCGGCTTTTACTACGTCGGCCCGATCGACGGCCATAACCTCGACCATTTGCTGCCCGTTCTGAAGAACGTCCGCGACATGGAGACCGGGCCGATCCTGGTCCACGTCGTGACGCAAAAGGGCAAGGGCTACGGCCCGGCGGAAGCCTCCGCCGACAAGTATCACGCCGTGGTCAAGTTCGACGTCGCGACCGGCACCCAGGCGAAAGCCAAGCCGAATGCGCCGGCCTACCAGAACGTGTTCGGCCAGAGCCTGGTCAAGGAAGCGCAGAAGGACGAAAAAATCGTCGCCATCACCGCGGCGATGCCGTCGGGCACCGGCGTCGACATCTTCAACAAGGCGTTCCCCGACCGCACCTTCGACGTCGGCATCGCCGAGCAGCATGCGGTGACCTTCGCCGCGGGCCTCGCCAGCGAGGGCTACAAACCGTTCTGCGCAATCTATTCCACCTTCCTGCAGCGCGGCTACGACCAGGTCGTGCATGACGTCGCGATCCAGAGCCTGCCGGTCCGCTTCGCCATCGACCGCGCCGGCCTCGTCGGCGCCGACGGCGCCACCCATGCCGGCTCCTTCGACAACGCCTACCTCGGCTGCCTGCCGAATTTCGTGATCATGGCCGCTTCCGACGAAGCCGAGCTGGTGCACATGGTGGCGACGCAGGTTTCGATCAACGACCGCCCGAGCGCCGTGCGCTATCCCCGCGGCGAAGGCCGCGGCGTGGAGATGCCTGAAGTCGGCATCCCGCTCGAGATCGGCAAGGGCCGCATCATTCGCGAGGGCAAGAAGGTGGCGCTGCTGTCGTTCGGCACCCGGCTCGCCGAATGCGAGAAGGCGGCCGACGAGCTCGCCGCCCATGGCCTCTCCGCCACCATCGCGGACGCCCGCTTCATGAAGCCGCTCGACGAAGAGATGGTGCTGAAGCTGGCGCGCGACCACGAGATCCTCATCACCATCGAGGAAGGCTCGATCGGCGGCTTCGGCTCGCACGTCATGCAATACCTCTCCGACAACGGCATGCTCGACGGCGGCCTGCGCATGCGCTCGATGATCCTGCCCGACGTGTTCCTCGACCACGACTCGCCGAACGCGATGTATGCGCGCGCCGGCCTCGACGCCAAGGGCATCGTCGCCAAGGTGTTCGAGACGCTCGGCAAGGACTACAAGACCGAGAGCGTCAAGCTCGCGTAAGCGAGTAGACGGAAACGCCGGCCCACCTCTCCCGTTTCGGGAGAGGTGTCGGACCTCCCCAGGTGATGCATGAATATCTATCTGGCGGGACCCGACGTGTTCCTGCCGGATGCTCTCGCCGTCGGGCAGCGCAAGCAGGACATTTGCAGGCGCTACGGCCTGACCGGCCTGTACCCCCTCGACAATACGGTCGACCTCGCCGCGCGGGACTCCTCGCTGCAGATCTTCAAGGGCAATCAGGCGATGATGGATGCGGCGGACGCGATCATCGCCAACCTCACCCCGTTCCGCGGTTCCAGCGCCGATCCCGGCACGGTTTACGAGCTCGGCTACCTGGCCGGACGCGGCAAGCTCTGCCTTGCCTATTGCAACGACCCGACGCCCTATGCCGAGCGCGTGGCAGGCCTGACGGCCGTGACACGCTCGCCCGACAATCGCCTCGTCGATGCCGATGGATTGACGGTTGAGGATTTCGGCCTGCCGGATAATCTGATGATGATCCATGCGCTCGATTTGCACGGCCGTCCGCTGGTGATGCCGCGCAAGAAGCCCGAAGACGTATGGCATGATCTCGCCGCGTTCGAGGAATGCGTGCGCCTCGCCGCAGGAAAGCCGGGCTGATCGTGGCAAAGGGAATCAACAGCGAAGCCATCCGCAAGCGCGCCGATGTGGTGCTGGTGGAGCGCGGCCTGTTCGAGAGCCGGGCCCGCGCCCGCGCCGCCATCGACGCCGGCCTCGTCATCGCCGACGACAAGCCGGTCTCGAAGGCTTCCGAGGTCATCGCGGCCGACGCGGTGCTGCAGGCGCAGCCGGCGCACCCCTGGGTGTCGCGGGGCGGCGTCAAGCTTGCCGGCGCGCTGGAGCAGTACCCGATCGAAATCGAGGATCGCATCTGTCTCGACGTCGGCGCCTCCACCGGCGGCTTCACCGAGGTGCTGCTCGCGAACGGCGCGGCGATGGTGTTTTCCATCGACGTCGGCCACGGCCAGCTGCACCCCTCGCTGCACGGCCATCCCAGGATCGTGTCGATGGAAGGCACCGACATCCGCAAGCTGGAAAACACCCGCCTGCCCGCCCGACCCGAGATCGTCACCATCGACGTCAGCTTCATCTCGCTGAAGGCGGTGCTGCCGGCAGCGCTTTCGCTGGCGGCTGCGCCCATGCACCTGCTGGCGCTGATCAAGCCGCAATACGAAGCTGAGCGGAAGAACTACAAGGGCGGCATCATCCGCAACGCCATGGTGCACCAGCAGATCTGCGACGACATCATGGCGTTCGCAGGCACGCTCGGCTGCACCGACATGCAGGTGTTCCCCTCCTCGATCGC